>RDXK01000104.1 GCA_004292605.1 Bacteroidota bacterium | reverse complement strand
GTGTATTTAAAGGATATTGCCACCGTAAAAGATACCACCAAACAAAACGAAAGTTTTGCCCGTTTAGATGGTAAAAAGGTAATTACCCTAAACATTATTAAACGTAGCGGTGAAAACTTAATTGAAACATCTGATGATATTAAAAAGGCCGTTTCGGAACTACAGCAAACA
This sequence comes from Bacteroidota bacterium, assembly GCA_004292605.1. GTDB lineage: Bacteria > Bacteroidota > Bacteroidia > Chitinophagales > Chitinophagaceae > UBA10646. The sequence goes on along the minus strand of RDXK01000104.1, from coordinate 35,924 downwards.
CAGTTCCCGAAAGATTTAGATGTAGTAATCACGGGCGATTTAAGTAACAAAACAAGAATATCTTTTCAGGATTTAGTAAACAGTATTGTTATCGGTTTTATACTGGTACTCATCATTCTCATGTTCTTCATGGGTGTGGTAAACGCCTTCTTCGTGGCACTAAGTGTACCGCTAAGTATGTTTGTAGCATTTCTATTTTTACCAGCGGCCGATTTAATTGTGGGTACACACGTAACCCTCAACTTTATAGTACTATTTGCCCTACTATTTGGCCTTGGTATTATAGTGGATGATGCTATTGTGGTAATAGAAAATACACACAGAATTTTTACGGAAGGCAAAGGAAAAATATCTACCGAACGTTCTGCTATGGAAGCTGCTGGCGAAGTATTTATTCCAGTATTAGCAGGTACACTTACCACGCTTGCCCCCTTTGTGCCATTGTTATTCTGGCCGGGTATTATTGGTAAATTCATGGTGTACTTACCTACCATGCTCATATTCACGCTAACAGCATCCTTGATAGTAGCGTTTATCATGAACCCTGTTTTTGCGGTAGACTTTATGAACCACGAGGAACACCCAGATGCTAAACCCAATAAATTCAGCATATTTAAAAAGCCAGGGTTATGGATAGCTTTAGCCTTAGGTATTGTGTTAGATGTTACTGGTATTACGTTTTGGGGTAACCTTCTTATCTTCTTTGTACTATTGGTTTTATTGAATCATTTCGTACTAGATAGGGTAATACATAATTTCCAGAACAAAGCCCTACCGTGGATCATGAGCCATTATGAAACACTACTTCGCTGGAGTTTAGTAGGCTATCGTCCGGTATTTTTATTACTGGCTACCATTGGTTTATTTATTGTGTCTTTCCTATTTTTTGGTGCTAGAAATGTACCTGTAGTTTTCTTCCCCAAAGGCGATCCTAACCAAGTATATGTTTACTTAAAGTTACCCGTAGGTACCCGAGTAGAATACACGGATAGTGTAACGCAAGTGTTAGAAAAACGAGTATACAAACTACTCGATATGGAAAATGGCAAGAAGAACCCGATAGTAGAAAGTGTAATTACCAACGTGGCCGTGGGTGCAAGCGACCCCGCCAGTGGCGATAGAAGTACCCGAAGCGAACTAGGTAGAATACAAGTAAACTTTGTGGAGTTTGAACTTCGTCATGGTAAATCTACCAAGCCTTTTATGGATAGCATTCGCGAAAGCATGAAAGGTATAGTAGGTGCAGAAATAAGTGTAGACCAAGAGAGCAGCGGACCACCAACCGACCCTCCGGTGAACATAGAAATAGTAAGTGAAGATTTTGATGGCATGATCAAAACTGCCGTGAATTTGAAAAACTATCTCGACTCTGTTCAAATACCGGGTGTGGAAGAATTGAAGATGGATGTGGATTTAAAAAATCCTGAAGTAACCCTTACCGTAGATAGAGAACGTGCCTTGATTCAAGGTGTTTCTAGTGCTCAAATTGGCTTGGCCTTGCGTACGGCTTTATTTGGAAAAGAAGTAAGCAAAGTGAAAGATGGCGAGGAGGAATATAAAATTCAATTGAGAAACGATGAAGTACAACGTAACAATTTGGTGGATCTTTTGAATATGCGAATTACTTTTAGAGATTTTGCATCGGGCGGGCAAATTAAAAGTCTACCTATCAGCTCATTAGTAAAAGCAGAATTAACCAGTACCTTAGGTAGTGTAAAACGTAAAAACCAAAAACGTGTTATTACGCTACGTAGTAATGTATTGAACGGTTATACACCTACCGCAGTAAACTTAGAAATTACCAAAGCCATCGATAATTTTAAAGGCAAAGCCGAAGGCGTATTGTTACGCCAAACCGGTGAAGGTGAGCAACAGGCAGAAACAGGGGCCTTCCTTTTCAAAGCTTTGTTAATAGCCCTTGCGTTGATTTTATTTATCCTCGTATTACAGTTTAACTCTATCAGCAAGCCCATCATTATTTTATGTGAAATTATCTTCTCGGTAATTGGTGTGTTGTTAGGGTTTGGTATTACCAAAATGGAAGTGAGTGTAGTAATGACGGGTATTGGTATTGTAGGTTTGGCAGGTATTGTGGTTAAGAACGGTATCCTAGTGATAGAATTTGCCGATGAGCTTCGTGGCCGTGGTATGAAAACACGTGCAGCTGTAATAGAAGCAGGTAAAACACGTATTATTCCCGTACTACTTACAGCCGTAGCAGCTATACTAGCATTGATACCATTGGCAGTAGGTTTTAATATCAATTTCGTAACGCTATTTGCCGAATTAGATCCGCATATTTTCCTTGGTGGCGATAATGCTGTTTTCTGGAAGCCATTGAGCTGGACCATCATTTTCGGTTTGGCATTTGCCTTCTTCATGACGCTGATTATTGTACCAGCCATGTACCTAATAGCAGAACGTTTACGCAGGCCTATGCAGCGTATGTTTGGTGGTAAGTGGGTAAGCATGTTGGGCATACCACCGCTTACACCCATATTATTACTACTCATTGTGTACACCTTGGTAGTACATAGAATTAAGCGTACCAGCCGCCGCAGAAAGTTTGGTAAAAACCATGCTACTACCAATGAAGCATTTTATGGTAGTTGGTTTTAAGTAATTAACATTTAGTTCCACATAAAAGGGCTGCCGTTTGGTAGCCCTTTTTTATTGTAACAATCCATCTTTGCTATGTTTTGCAAGTACTAATTTGCCAGCTGAAAATATTACAGCAATAAAATCCAACCTCTTAATAAATCGTTGGTATCAGGTACCTTAATTACATAATAATAGGTGGCAGCGGGCAATTTGCTTCCATTATAAGTACCGTTCCATGGTGTGGGATAGCCTCTACTTTCAAAAATCAACGAGCCGTTTCTTGAAAACACTTGTACGGTGGCATTGGCATAAGAATTCAATCCATCAATCAGCCATGTATCATTAATCCCATCTCCATTGGGCGAAAAACTATTAGGTATTTCTATACGCTGCAAAACACGTACTTGCACAGTGTCGCTAACCGTTCCGCAAGGCTGACTTGTAACTGTAAGTGCATAGCGAGTAGTAAGTAAAGGCATAGCAATAGGATTTAAGGCAAATGGATTCGATAAGCTAGCTGTATTACTCCAAGTAAAACTGGGTAGCGTTCCGTCAATCAATCCTTGTAATCTAGCACTGTTGCCTGCTAATATAGTAGTATCTCTACCTGCATTTGCTAATGGGCGTTTATTCACCGCTATTCGTATGGTATCGGAGGTAGAACAAAACGATCCGTTAGCAGCAGTGGCTACCAATGTTACACTATCGTTTCCCACAAAAAAATAGTTTCCATTTACTGTGGCTACCGCTGTATCCGGCGTAAAAATTAGGTTTGGTACATTAGTAGTGAGTCTTAATAAAAAACTATCCGGCTTACAAATGGTGGTATCGTTGGTTATAAAATTTACAACAGGTGAGGTACCTAAAACAACCCTTACGGTGGTACTATCTTTACATATACCACTGGTAACTACCGCTTTGTACAATCCAGTATCTTGAAAACTTGTAATAGGTACAGCGGGCACGGGCTGGGTACTTGTAAATCCGTTAGGGCCAGTCCAGCTAAAACTATAACCCGGTATGGCTTGGCCGGCACTAAGCAGTGCAGTTTGGCCCAAACAAACCTGTAAATCGTACGGAACTGCCAAACGTACAAATGGCGAAATATGTACCCGTACACTGCCAGTATCACTTACACAGCCACCTCTATTAGCAGCTACTCTAAACAAGCCCGACTCCGTTACTGGGGCACTAGCAAAGCGTAGTGTATCGGCCGCAAAAATTGCACCGCTTGGGTAGGTCCACACATTCACCACATTGGGTAAAGTGGGCACACTTATTTCCAAAGGTTGGCCTTGGCATAAACTATCGGGCCGTGCTGTGGGTGTAGGTGTTGCAGGCTTTGGAATCACCTGCAGGTTTATGGTATCTCTTATAGTACCACCATAACAGTTATCGGTAATGGTACAAATGTATTGCTGATTTTGTACTGCTGTTGCCGTTACCTGCGATGCAGCATTGCCACTTAAATTTATGTTTGGTTCCCACAAATAGCTAGCGTTATTCATTACTACAGAACTTGTTAATGTAGTAGCAGCTCCAGCACAAGCAGTTATAGTACGAGAAAAAGGGTTAAATTGTGAGTTACTTATATTACACACTTGGTGCCTGTTTACTATACCACCAGTAGCCGCAGTAAAGCCCCAGAAAGCTAAGGGGTTACCGTTAAAAATAGAAGCTACAATATTTCCTGAATACGATAAGCGTATTTGGCAATCTACCCATACTTGTAGCCTTTGTAAAGTAGCATTCCAAGTAAAACGAACATCATGGTACAAACCATCATCGGCAGGTAAACCACTTGGCAAAATACTTACCGTAGGAGTAAGGGCCGATGCATGGTTGGGGTTACCATTTTGCATAATGGCCATATGCCTATTGTCGGGGTCGCCCTGATTGGTATTTCTAAAGGTATCAAACTCTACTATCAAACTAGGTGTGATATTTTGGTAGCCAAGCCCCTCGCCAGAACTGCCTGCATTGGTACTTTGGCGTTGTATTACAAAAGCAATACCATCTGCCCCGGCACCATTTCTATTACCAAAAAGCACTTGTAATCGTATATCAAAATCTTGGCTTAAATCAATCTGTTGGTTAAACCAAACAGCACCCGTTTGATTAACCACATCGTTGGTTAACTGTACGCAATTGTTAGAAATACTTTGGGCACTGCCCACAAAATTAAACTGAGCCAATACCGGAGTAGCACATAAAATACCGCATGCCCAACCGGCTATGGTTTTTATATGCAGCAATACATTCGTAAAAATCCTACGCTTACCCATCGGGCGTAAAATTGAGTTAAAATGAGCAATTAATATAAATTCTTATGTAAATGGTACGATAAAATTCAGTAGGAACCCTATATTTGCAGTCCATATTTTTTATTAACCAATTTTTTTAGCCGCTAAATTTCTATTTAACATGGCAGTAAAAATGAGATTACAAAGACACGGAAGCAAGAAGCGTCCGTTCTATTTCATCGTAGTAGCCGATGCCCGTGCACCACGTGACGGTAAGTTTATCCAAAAGTTAGGAACTTACAACCCACTTACAGTGCCTGCTACCATCAATCTTGATCGTCAAAAAGCTTTAGAATGGTTGCACAAAGGTGCACAGCCTACGGATACCGTTCGTAGAATTTTAAGCTTCAAAGGCGTATTGTACCTAAAACACCTTTTACGTGGTGTTAAATTAGGTTTGTTTGATGAAGCAACCGCTATGACGAAGTTTCAGGCTTGGCACGAAGAGCATGAGAACAACATTAAACGCAGAAACGAAGAGCACCGCAAACAGCGTGTAGCTCGCAAAAACCAGCCTGTAGTACGCAAGGTAGAAAACCAAGGCGGCGAACAAGCGGAAGGTTAGTATTTCTGTTTATCAGCTTTTATCCCGAATTGTACCAAACAGTTCGGGATATTTTTTTATACCATTTTATGCAGCACGAACATATACATATAGGTAAAATAGCCGCCAGCTTTGGCGTAGCAGGTGAAATTATTTTGGTACATAGTTTACAAACCAAAACAGCGTTACCCAAGGTTACCGTACTGTTTGTAGAAACTACGAAAGATAAATTGGTACCTTTTTTTATTACCAAGGCTAAGGCAAAATCTACCACAGAAACCATTGTATCGCTGGAAGGTGTACCTACCAAAGAAGCTGTAAAACCCCTGTTACAAAAACAAGTTTGGTTAACCGATGCCGATTTTAGGCGGATAACACCCAAAAACGCAGCTATAGGTTTTATAGGTTTTACCGTGCTAGAAGAGGAAAAAGTACTGGGCCAAGTAGAGGCCGTGATAGAACAGCCACACCAAATATTATTGCAAATTACCTACCAAGGGCACGAAGCCTTACTTCCCCTACACGAAGAAACCTTGATAGCGGTAAACCATGCGGCCAAAACCATTGAGCTTAGCCTGCCCGATGGATTGTTAGAGCTGTATACCAGCTAGTATTATACCGCAAATAAGGTAGGAGGTGGAGCTTGCAAACCTAATTCCTCATCTCGCTTTTCGTTCCACTCTACTAAAAAGTTATTTTTTCCTTCGCCTACTAGTAAGGTCATAAAACGCTGTTGCGATAATTCCAGCAGCGATAAAAACAAGAAAATAGCGTGAATTTTAGTTTCACAAGCTTCAAATACTTTTTCAAAAGAAAGCGATTTGCCTTTTTGTACAATGGTTAGCATGTATTCCCTGCTTTCCTCCATGGTAAAATTGTACCTAATTACGGTGTGCACCGGTTTGTTGTTCTTTTCTTCCAAACGCTGCATTACTCGCTCAAAGGTTTTCATTAGTTTAAACAGCGTAATGCTTTGTATTTCGGTTCCTTCGGCAGCTTCCTCACCTATACCAGCTAGCTCCTTTTGTAAATTACCGCGTTTGGCCATCATTTGGCGGATGGTTTCTAAATCGGCCAGTTCTACGGCGGCTTCCTTAAATCGTTTGTATTCTAATATTTTGTCTACCAATTCCTGTCGTGGATCTATTTCTTGTCCGTGCTCATTTACTTCCTTGCGTGGTATTAGCATTTTAGCTTTTATACGCATAAGGCTGCTTACAAACAAAATAAACTCGCTGCTTAGCTCTATATTCAGTTTTTCTTGGGCATGTATAAAGGCTAAGAAATCGTTGGTAATTTGTGTGATGGGAATATTATAAATATCTAGCTCATCTCGTTCTATAAAAAATAGCAACAAATCGAACGGACCTTCGAATTGTGCTAACTTAATTTGGTAATTATTATTACTAGCCATGATTGATTGTAAAAAACAAAAATCCCGATTAAAATCGGGATTTCATTATATCTATAAAATTTTCTCTCTTAGAATTTAGCATTCAAACCCACGCCAAAAATAGATTTTACTTGGGTGCCAGGGCGGTTACCCAATGGGCCAAAAATACGTGTGTTATCATCGTACTGTAAATCGAAGTTGTATACTACACCTAAGTGCTTGCTCACTTGTAGGTATAAAGTGTTGGTCCAAAATACATCTACATTGGTTGGCTTATTATTTAAGTAATCGCTAAACGCATCTACACGGCTGCGAATGCTCAAATGCTTACCCAATGGTGTGTTGATGCTAGCACTAACAAAAGCACCGCCTTCAATACGTACTTCTCTTGTAGGCATTACATCGTACTTGCCAGCTAGTTCATAAGGCCTGTTGGCTACTATTACCCAGCGTGGTGTAAAAGGTGATATGTGGAAATAAAATTTGTTAGCCCAGCTATAGCCAGCACCTGGAGAAATTAGGAAAGTAGCCGGCGCCATAAACCCAGAAACACGGGTTCTTTCGCCATTGCTATACATGTATCCATCGGTAAATTGGGTTCTAAAATTGTTGTGTAAACTATAACGCCAGTAACGCTTACCGTCGTTCTTTTTACCTATTTCACGGCTCCAGCGGCTAACCACATCTAGTTTATCATCGTTCTTAATAATACCGTGGGCATCGCTGTTTTGCATACCGTAGTTAATATCGGCCCAGTTATCAAAATGGAATCTTCCTTTGGTTTGGTTGGCATATAAATACAATAAACCATTGGCAGATAAAGTGAATTTATCGGCTCCGGGCGTCCAGTTCTGTCCGCCTGTTTGCGATAATGCTACTGAAATATTACCACCTTTTTGCCATACGCTAGGAGTAACTGTTTTTACTTTTTTTGGTTTGGGAGTTTTTGCCTTTGCTTTGTCTTGCGACCATACTAATGAGGTGCAGGCCAATAAGCCAATAGCAGCTAGTAACGTTTTTCTCATGTGCCGTTTAGTAGAAAGTTTGAAAAAAAGGTGCGTAGAATTTTCTACACACCTCACAAATATAAGGAATATTTAAAGAAATGTTATTTTTTCAGAGCGTCTCTAATTTCCGCCAATAACGCCTCAGTAGGTGTAGGATCAGGCGGTGCTGCAGGGGCTGCTTCTTCCTTCTTTTTAGCAGCGTTGGCCGCTTTAACTATTAAAAATAAGGCGAATGCAATAATGGTAAACGATATGCAGGTACTTATAAAATTACCATACTTAATAGCGGTGCCGGGTATTACAAGTTCGCTTAGGTTTTTTAAATGAGCGGCTTCTAAAGCTGGCGTTAAAATAGCTGGTGTAATAATATCATCTACCAAGGACGACACTATTTTACCAAAAGCACCACCTATTACCACACCCACTGCAAGGTCTATCACATTACCTCGCATGGCAAAATCTTTAAAATCTTTTAGCATAGTTTTTAGTTTTATAGCAGCAAAATAAAGTATAAACTGTTTGGCATGGGCATTTCAAGCATTATTTAAGGCAGTAGTGTGGCTATGCTAAAGCCTCCCTACTTTTACCAAATGCAGCAATACGGTAAGTGGGTACTTTTTTTACTGCTTTCCCTTATTTGGGGTAGTAGTTTTGAATTAATGAAAATAGGTATGGGTGGTGGCAGCACCCTTACGGCGTATCAAGTAGCAGCGCTACGGGTGTTTTCGGCGGGTTTGGTTTTTGCCCCAAGGGCCATTTTTGCCATCAAGCGAGTACCAGTACACTATTGGCCTACCATTATACTTTCTGGCTGTATAGGTAGCTTGTTTCCTGCTTTTTTATTTTGTGTAGCCGAAACACGTATCAATGCATCGCTAGCAGGTATTTTAAATGCACTTACGCCATTGTTTACCATAGTGGTAGGTATTAGCTTTTTTAAGTACAAGGCTACACTTACTAAATGGGCGGGTATTTTATTAGGATTATTGGCGCTGATACTGCTGCCCATACTATCCGGAAAATCGTTTAGTGGTGGGCAAAGCTGGTATGCATTATTGGTAGTATTAGCCACCCTTTTATATGGCATTAATCTATGTATGGTAGGTACTAAGTTAAAAGCCATTACATCGCTTGATATTGTGAGTATTGCGTTTGCAGCGCTGCTAATACCCACAGGATTGTTTTTATATGCTAATCAATTTTTTTCGCTGTTAGCACAAAGTATACAAACCGTTCAGCAGGCCGACGATACTTGGCAGGCCGCCTTACACAACCCTATTTTTATAAGTGTTTTTGCCAGTGTGCTATTGGGTGTAGTAGGTACGGGTTTGGCTAGTGTTTTGTTTTATAAATTGGTAAAACAAGCAGGCTATATTTTTGCTAGTATGGTGGCTTATGGCATACCGCTAGTGGCATTAATGATTGGTTTTGCCACCCATGAAACTATTGGCCTGGCAGAACTTGTTTGTTTGGTAATAATACTACTGGGTGTGGCACTGGTAAATAAAAAGTAAGTGTGACTATCAAAAAATTGTATCGTTCAATGCCATTGTTGTGTTGGTAAATCGTTCACATCTATCCAAAAAAATACCGCTGTAGGGTTACAGCGGTATGAATTCAATGAGTTATTAAAATCTTCTATTTTACGGGTGTAGCATTTGCTAAAAAACCTTGTTTAATCATTTCATTATACACTGTTTTGGTAACACCTTTTACTAAGTCGGTAACGTTAGAAGGATTACCGGTATTAGTAAGTGCCGTAAACACTAGTTTATCCTGTTTTAACGAGTACACTTTAGTTTCTACACTATAATTTTTAGTGGTGGTGTAATGGCCAGGTGTATAATACATATTATAACTATTCCAGTAGTATGGCCAGAACGATCTATGGTACATGGGCATGGTATTGTAAGTACCGGGTGTATAGTCTACATCCTTCTCCACATCTACCAAACGAAGCATTACTACGCCATCAAAGCCTTCGCCTTCAATTTGTTTTTTAATGGCTTCCTCGTTGTTTTTGCTAATGTTTTGGGTAAGTATATTGTACGATTGTTTTCCTTTTCCTTGTAAAAACTGTACCATTTCATCTTCTACGGTACGTCGGCTGGTTTCATCTTTCATGTGGGCCACCACCAATACCTTGTTTAGCTTCCGTACATCCACGGTGGTTTCAGGGTCGGACCACGACTTTTGTAACTGTGTATTTCCGCCACAAGCGGCTAAAAAAAGCATGCTTCCTAATACTAAGTTTTTGATATTCATACTACTATCGTTTGCTCGCAAGTTAAAATATGGCCGTACAACAACCAACAATAATTTATACGAACGGTATCGTAAGTAAGGCAAATACATGCTATTTTTGCCTCATAATTAAATTTATGCGAATATTATTGAGCGTACTACTAACCTGCTTGGTATCCATCTTAGCTCAGTCACAAAACATTGGTGTATTAAAAGGAAATTTACAAGATACCCTGGCCAAACAAACCCTAAAACTTGCTACGGTAAATGTATTAGATGCGGCAGATAGCACCCTGATTACCTTTGGTTTATCGAACGATAAAGGGGAATTCTCTATAGCCAATATACCTGTGGGTAAACATTTACTGATGGTAAATTACCAAAGCTATGCTACCTACTACCAATCCATTGTAATTACCACGGAAAAACCCGTGGTGCAGCTGGGCAGTATTTACCTACAAATGATAGCAAAAGATTTAGGTAACGTTACGGTATCGCAATCGCCCATTACCATAAAAAACGATACCATAGAATACAATGCCGGCAGCTTCAAAACCAAGCCCAATGGCACTGTAGAAGATGTACTAAAAAAACTACCTGGTGTAGAAGTAGCTAAAGATGGTAGCATAAAAGCCCAAGGCGAAACGGTGCAACGAGTACTAGTAGATGGTAAAAGGTTTTTTGGCGATGACCCTACCCTAGCTACTAAAAATTTACCCAACGATATAGTAGATAAAATTCAAGTGTATGATGCACAGAGCGATCAAAGTGCCTTTACGGGTTTTGATGATGGTAACCGTACAAAAACCATTAACATAACCACCAAAAAAGATAAACGCAAAGGCTATTTTGGTAAAGTAGCAGTAGGTGGTGGCACCGATGGCCGATACGAAAACTCCTTAAACCTAAACCGCTTTAACAATGAAAAACAACTCAGTATAATAGCCCAGGCCAACAATGTAAATCGCCAAGGATTTAGCTTACAAGATATTTTAGGCGTAATGAACAGCGGCGGTGGTGGTAACATGATGATGATGGGCGGCGGCGGCCGAGGTGGCGGAGCCAATGTATCGCAAAGTTTTTTGCAAAACCTAGTAGGCGGCGCCAATAATAATGGTATACGAACTATATGGGCAGGTGGCTTAAATATGCGTGACAAATGGGGTAAAAAAACCGATGCCTATGGTAGCTATTTTTATAACAATAGTAGAATAGACAGAATACAAAATACCCTTACTGAGAATTTGCTGATAAACGATTCCTCTTTATTTCAAAGTAGCCAAAACAATGCTACCAATAGCAATCAAAATCATCGTTTTAACTATAATATAGAAACCAATTTCGATTCGGCGAATGCGTTGATTATTCGTCCAAATTTTACTTATCAAAATAGCGACAATAGCAACGAAACTATTAGCTCTACCACCCGTGGAAAGTTTAATTTACTCAATGCAAGCAACGCTGTTACCACTAGCAAAAGCTATGGCTACAACGGTAATATAGATGCTACGTTTAGGCATAAATTCAAAAAACGTGGTCGTACTATTTCCTTCAATACTGTTTTAGGCGGTAGCGAAAATGATAGAACAGGTTTTAGCTTTACTACCATACAGCGAAACAATAATTTGGGGCAATTAGTAACTGATACTATTAACCAAAAATCTACCTCAGATACTCGCAGCCAAAACATAAGCACCAACGTAGCCTATACGGAACCCATCACCAAAAACCAACAGATAGAAATAAGCTATGCTTACTCGCAAAATCTAAACTTTAATAATCGCTCAGTATTTAACTTCAATAAAGCCAGCAATACACACGATATTTTAGTGCCGAATTTGAGTAACAATTTTAAGAATACTAACACCAGCAACAGGGTAGTTACTAGCTACCGCATACAAACCAAAAGCTTAAGTGCTACAGCGGGCTTGGGTGTACAGTTTACAGAAATAGAAAGCTATAATAAAACCAAGGATAGTACACTGGCACAAAAGTTTATAAACCTTTTTCCTACGGCCAACCTTACTTACACCTTTACAAAAAATAAAACACTACGGGTAAACTATAGAGGAAGAACCAATCAACCATCTGTATCGCAATTACAACCTGTGATAGACAATAGTAACCCGCTTGCTATAACCATGGGTAACCCAGCCTTAAAGCAGGAATTTGTACACACATTTAGCATGTTTTATTCCAAAATAAACATATTTACTTTTTCTAACTTTTTTGTAGGCGTAAATGGTAATGTTACTACAAACAAAATAGTAAATGCCATAGAGTATACACCTGTGGGTGGTACCATTACCAAACCAGTAAACTTAAACGGAGCGTATAATATTACCGGCTTTGTAAACAAGAGTATACCTATTAAAAAACTAAAAGGCAATCTGGGCTTCTCTACCAATATTACTTATTTGCAAGATGTAAGTTTGGTAAACAATGCTAAAAACTTTACCCATAATATAGGGGTAGGCCAAACCTTTAGCTTTAATACCAACATTAAAGAAAAGCTCGACTTAAATTTTACCAGTACTACTAATTTTAATAGTGCTACTTATACTTTACAACCACAGCAGAACGCAAATTTTTGGACCCAGTTGTTAGGTGTAGATGCCACCGTGATATTGCCAAAAGGTTGGTTATGGGCCAACGAATTTGATTACACTTTAACCCGTGGCCGAAGTGCTGCATTTAACCAAAATATTCCCATCTGGAACATGAGTGTAGCCAAGCAAATATTTAAGAAAAAACAAGGTGAAATTAAATTAGGTGTGTACGATTTATTGAACCAAAACCGAAGCGTAACTAGAAATATTACGGATAATACCATACAGGATGTAAGCACCAATGTAATACGCCGTTATTTCCTAATAAGTTTTACGTATAACCTTCGGAAATTTGGTGGACAAAATGGTCAAATGCCAGCCTTTATGAACAATATGTTTAGGCGTGCACAGCGTAGCGGTGGCATGGGTATGCAGCTATAAAACGTTAGCCTAGCAGCATGGGTAATCCATCAAACCATTCATAGCTATAAAAAAGCGTCGATAGAAAATTCTATCGACGCTTTTTATTTCAATGATTTCTTGTACAAAATATTCATGTTACCATACCTACCAAACGTATACACTTATACATCATTTATGGTAATAGAGTGTTGTACATACCCTCAACCTATTACATGCTAAATGCATCTTACGATACTATTCTTCCGGGCTTGGTACTATAAACCAATGCAAACCCTAGTACCGGAATCAATAATGTTAGGTATGTGTAACGTAGTTTTGCTGGCTTTGCTAAGGCGAGCTTTTCCATTCTTGTAAACGTAAAAAAATACAACACAAAAGAGGCCACTACACCTATAATTAATCCTAATTCTTTGACCATAAGAAAACTGTTTATGATGATGAGATACTGTGAAGCTAATCATCTTCAGTCAATACAAAACTGTGTACTTACACAAAAACATGCATTGGGCTATAAATACCACTTCTCACTCTACTTCAGCACCTCTGCAAGCTTTTGTTCCAAAATTGCTCCACGTAGGTTTTCGGCAATAATTTTACCTGTGGGGTCTACCAATACATTAAAAGGAATTCCCTCTATACGGTAGGGTGCTACTGCCGCACTCTCCCACTGTTTCAAATCGCTCATATGGCTCCATGCTAATCCGTCCTTCGCAATAGCCGCTTGCCACTTGGCTTTATCATTATCTAAACTTACTCCTAAGATGGTAAAATTTTTGTCTTTAAATTTATTATAAGCAGCTACCACAAAAGGGTTCTCCTGCCTGCAAGGGCCACACCAACTTGCCCAAAAATCTACCAATACAAACTTGCCTTTAAAGCTGCTAATGCTAATATTTTTCCCATTTACATCGGGCATAGTTAAATCTGGCGCCGCAGTGCCCACAAAACTCACGGGTTTAGCCGCTACTTTGGCTTCTTCCGCTACACGGGCTGCTAAATTCTGTTTCAACGTTTGCAGTCCCTCATTTTTAGAAAACTTATCGGCTACACGGGCTACCGTGGCCGATAATTCAGTTGTAGGCATGGTTCTACCACCAAGGGCCAATACGTAAAAAGCAGCGGCACCACTATTGGTTTGTAAGGCAAACTCCTTGATGGAAGTATTGAGTGCTGTAAAATTATTAGCAGCTTGCGTTAACAGCAGTTTAGCCAAGCTATCACCACCAGGTAACGCCACTAAACTATCGGCTTGAATTTTTTGAGTGTTTACCAAGCTATCCTGCCTGCGGTAGTTTTCAAAAAAAGCATATAAACTATTAGAAACATCCGAACCTTTTATGGTGGGGCGTCTAAAATCGTTCATCGCTAAATTTATTTCTAGCTCGTTTTCGTCGTTTATAAATACCGCTTGCGGACCGCCCTCTACGGCTACCCTGTAAATGCCTTCTTGTTTTACATTGGCTTTCAAAACATATTTACCTAAATCGTCAGCCGTAGTGGTATCTATATTGATGGGTTCAGCGGCATTATAGGGCAACTCCTGTAAATATATTTTTTTGCCATTACCGCCTTTTACCGTACCACTTACCTCTAGCACTCCGTTGGCTGTTTGCTGCTTACAAGCTACTACGCTTAGTAGCAATACGTATAATAACCACTGTTTCATATTATTTTTTTAATAATTGTAATTGTTGCTCTAATAATATTTGAATTTTTTGTGGGTTCGCCTTACCAGCACTCAACCTTTTTACCTCACCCAATAAGGCACCTAACACCGCTTTTTTACCTGCTAAGTAGGCTGCTACTTTATCGGGATGGTTGGTTAAAGCTTGGTTTACCCAGGCCAATACATCGGCATCATCAGTATTTTCTATTAGTCCTAATTTTTCAACTGCTACCGTAACCGCATCGCTAGGATGCTGCAATAAATACGGCAATAATTTTTCTGTAACTACGGAAAAGCTCAACTCCTTGTTATGTATCAATTGTACTATTGCGGCAGTAGTAGCTACCGGCAAAGGAAATACGGTATCGCCTTGGTGTAACTGAGATACTGCCTTTAAAGGACCGCAAATAAAATTAACGGCTGTTTTATAAAAAGGCTGTTCCGCTACTACTTGTGTAAAGTAGGTAGCTATTCCTTTGTCGGCCAAAAGCTGTAAGGCATCATAGTGCGAAAGTGCGTACGCTTTTGTGAACTCTTGGTACAACGTATAGGGCAATGGTGGCAACGATTGCTGTATAGTTTTTACTACTTCATCTGTTACTAAAAAAGGAGCAGCATCGGGTTCAGGAAAATAGCGATAATCGTTCGCCTCTTCCTTATCTCTCAGGGCAAAAGTGGTATCGTTATCCGCATTAAAACTGCGGGTTTGCTGTACTATTGGTTCACCTTCTTGTAGCAAAGCTGCCATACGTTCTACCTCTACCTCAATGGCTTTTTTCACATTGCGTATGCTGTTCAAATTCTTCACTTCTACCTTGGTGCCAAGCGTGGTAGCACCTTTTGGTTTCAAGGAAATATTGGCATCGCAGCGTAAACTACCTTCTTCCATATTGCCATCGCTTACACCTACCCAACGTACTAGTTTTCTAATTTCGGTAAGGTATTGGTAAGCTTCCTCGGCCGATTGTAAACAAGGTTCTGTTACAATTTCTATGAGTGGCACACCCGCTCTATTATAATCAAGTAAGGTATAGGCATCGTTAGCATCGTGTATACTTTTACCGGCATCTTCCTCTAAATGAATTCTGTTTAGCTGTATGTGTTTACCACCTTCTGGTAAATGAATATATACTTGGCCACCCACACAAATGGGCACGGTATGCTGCGATATTTGGTAGCCCTTTGGTAAATCTGGGTAGAAATAATTTTTTCTAGCAAAGTAATTGTACTCGGTAATAGTACAGTTACAAGCAATACCCATTTGTACTGCTTTGGTGATGGCTTCTTTATTCAAAAATAAAACCGAACCAGGATGACCCAATGTGATGGGGCTAGTATGTGTATTGGGCTGTGCACCAAACAAATTGGCATCGGCACTAAATAATTTGGTGGTGGTATTTAATTGTACGTGTACCTCTAAACCTATCACTACATCGTACAAATCGGTAATCATCATTTGGCAAAGATAGTTTTTGCAGTAAAACAAAAGTCCCGCTGCATATGCAACAGGACCTTGCCGTTATTAAACCTCACTTTAATTACAAGTTTGCTTTCTTAATTGGTTTAGGGAACGTGATGGTGGTAGATTTTTGTTCACCTTTTCTAGTGTATACCACTACCAGTTTATCGCCTGGTTTGGCACCACGTAGTTGCTCCTTCATAGCATCTACATCGGCTACTTTGGTACCGTTGATGGTAGTAATGATGTCTTCTTCTTTTAATCCGGCGGCTTCCGCTACCGATTCTTCTTCCACCTCAATTACTTTCACGCCTTCGCCTACAGGCAAATCTTCGATTTCAATACCTAGACGAGGTTTGTTTGGTCCAGATCCTCGGTAGAAAATATTGCCGTTTATAGAAGTGGCACCACGTGGAAAAGCTGGAAAATTTGGAACTTCTGAGTAGTTCTTATCCATATTATACGAACCCCAAGGTGCCGAACGATACTCTGAGAAACGATAAGAAGTGGCTTTTGAAGCAGAATCTAACACCGCCTTAGCCGATTTGGTTTTGCCATCTCTCAAATACGTAATATCTACTTTAGCTTTTGCATCGTAATCGCCAATGATATTAGATAAATCCGACGGGGACGAAACCGTACGCTTATCAATTTTTGTAATAATATCTTGTTTTTGCAAACCTGCTTTTTGGGCAGCTGAATTTTCAGATACTTCGGTGATTCTAGCCCCTTTTTCGCTGGTAGCTTCCGTAGAAACACCCAAACGTGCCCGACGAGGTTTTTCGGGATTAAACCCTTTAGTAATATTGATACTTTCAATTTCTTCCGGACGGATACGACCAAGCATTTCCTTTACATCTGGCATTTCAAATACCCGAACATCATTGTTATATTTCCGGATGTTTACTTGGCCGCCATTAAAATCGTCTACTTGCTTGCCGTTGATGGTTACCTTATCGCCATCTACTTCTATCACCATTTTTTCGGGTTTCTCACCTTTGGTTTTTATAACAATCGATTGACGTTCGCTACCTGCTTTTGGTTTAGCAGTATCTAATCGCAATTCTACCATGGGCTTTTCCTGTGCTATGGCCGCTACTGTTAAGGCTACCATGGCAATGCTTGTAAGTACTTTTTTCATGTATAAAAATTTATCTACTAAAAATTTCGTACATCAAAACTAGGAAATTATTTTGAACTACGAACACTTTCGCATTTGTTAAAATTTTTCTTTTTTTCTAAGCATTGGTAACTCCATGTAAAACCTAGATATGCCCCTAACCAATCAAATACAATATCTACCCAGCTGAAGGATCGGTTTTCAATACAATACAATTGAATAAACTCAATGGCCACACCATATACCAATATGCTTACAAGTAGATAGATATGACGGTTGTTTTTTTGAATAGCACTAAAGCCCACAATAAATAGGCCGGTGGCAATAGCAAAAAAGCCAGCATGTACCCATTTATCAAAAGCTACCCATTTGGTCCAGCCCCACTGTGGCAATTTTTTGCCCGGTAATAGAAACAAATACGTAATAAAACTAAACCAAACTATAGCTAGTACACGTGCCGCCACTATGGTGGAACGCTTGCTACCCGTGTTACCCAACGGCCCTTGCTGGTAAGAATGATTCATACCCCAAATGTATAGCTAAACTGCGTAAGCTAGCTAGCCCAATGTACTACCGACCGATTGCATAACGGCTGACTATGATTTGCGAACAACCGTTTTTTGGCTGGATACTACAGTAGCCGCCAAATTATTTTTTTGAAAAAAATACTCCAAGCAAACAACGGTAATAAGGGAAACCGCCACATACACTTTTTGTAAAATCATGGCCCAAGGCAAATACCCTAATCCATACGCCAAAAAAAAGGCATAATAACAAACAAGGCAAACCACACACAATGTAATAAGGGCGGGCTGCTTAGTGGGAAACACAAACACGGTGATAACAAACAAACCCATTAACGTAAGTACAATAGATATAGTACCAACATCATGGTACGGTGTGGCTAGCAAAAAAATAAATACAATATTGGCAAATCCTATATACCGTAAAGCAACCGACCAACCCTTTGTTACCAATTTGGCAGCGGAATGAATAAAAAATAAACCATACCCTACCGAGTGAAAGGCCATGCCCCATAATGCCCATATACGGCCAGGGTTGGGCAAACCATTGAAGGCTACAGGCTGGAATAAATTACTAAGAAAATTCTTCGACCATTGAAAACCCTCGGAATGTTTATCGAACAAAGAACCTCCCGGGTATTGGGATGCAGCCACTACCAGCAGTAGAGCCGACAATAATAGACAAACCGCCACACTGTATTTTTTAATCATTTGCCGTTAGTTTAACTACAAAACAGTGAACGCAACAAGTTTGTAGCACCGGCAAAGTACGGCAAAATAAAAAAGGCTGCCACATGGGCAACCTTTCCTTTCACTCACACAAACCCCTAAACACACCTAGTTTCACATAGTAGGTAATACTATTATGGTAACAATACTTTATTAATTACATGAATTACACCGTTGCTTTGGTTTACATCGGCTATAGTTACAGTAGCTACGCCACCATTCGCATCTTTCACCAATACATTTTTGCCTTTTAAGGTAAACTGTAATTCGCCACCAGCTACGGTTTTAGCAGTAAATGTTCCGCCATTTTCTTTGATTAATTTTACCAAGTCGCCACTGTTAATTTTACCAGCTACTACGTGGTAAGTAAGTACGCCAGCCAATTTTGCTTTGTTTTCTGGCTTCAATAAAGTTTCTACAGTACCTGCAGGTAGTTTAGCAAATGCATCGTTCACAGGTGCAAATACAGTAAACGGACCAGCACTTTGTAAAGTTTCTACCAATCCGGCAGCTTTCACAGCAGCTACCAATGTGGTATGGTCCTTACTGTTTACAGCATTTTCCACGATGTTTTTACTTGGGTACATAGCGGCACCGCCTACCATTACTGTTTTTTCTTGGGCAATACCGGCTGTGGTTACTACGGCTAAGGCTAGGGCAAATACGCTTTTGAATACTTTTTTCATAACTAATTTTAATTTTTATACCATTAGTTACGCAGTACGAAGAAGGTTGGATTTAGTACAAATGCAAAAAAAATGTTAACACCTTGTAACAAACTGTAACATTAAACGTAGTATTACGTAACAGATACAGTAATTGTAATATGACAGAACAACAATACAACGAATGTGTACACGCCCATGCCGATGGTGTGTTTCGTTTTATTGTAAAAAATCTCCGTCATAAAGAGGATGCGAAGGATGTGGTACAAACCGCTTTTGAAAAATTATGGCGAAACCGAGAAACGGTAGATGCCAGTACGGCAAAATCGTTTCTATTTACTATAGCGTATAATCAAATGATTGATCATACGCGAAAAGCAAAGCGAACCGTAATTCAAGACGATTTTACACATCTAGATGGTACTACAGCACAGCCTTCCGCTCAATTGAAAAAAACCTTACAGTTAGCACTGAACCAGCTAAACGAAACGCAACGCAGTTTAGTGATGCTGAAAGATTATGAAGGCTATAATTACCAAGAAATAGGCGAAATAATGAACCTAAGCGAAAGCCAAGTGAAAGTATACCTACACAGGGCACGTACAATTTTGAAAAACTTTATTGTGAAAAGAGAAAACGTACTATAAATATTACATGATAACTATTAACGAACATAACTACGAAACATATTTGCTGCTGCTGCTAGACAATGAATTGTCGGCCGAGGAGCAAGCCGTGGTATGGGCGTTTATACAGCAAAATCCGTTTGCACAGCAGGAGTACGAACTATTGCAACAAGTGTACTTACAGCCCGATGCCTTGGGCGATGAGCAACTGAGCCTGCCAGAAAATTTCAAAGCGAGTTTATTAAGTAAAGAACCATTGATCAACGCTGAAAACTATACACAGTTTTTTGCAGCTTATGTAGATGGTGAATTATCTACCGAGGAAAAGCTAGCGGTGGAGCAATTTGTAGAAACCGAGCCGGCCTATAAAGCCAGTTTTATAGCGTATAACAAAACGAAATTGGTAGCCGAAAAAATCGTTTATCCCTACAAAAAACAGCTATTACGTGGCGAAGAAAAAAATACCCGTGTAATACCATTTTTACTACGTTTTAGTATGGCCGCAGCGGTGGTAGGTATTTGTTTAGTACAAGGCTATCAATATTTAGCCAGCGATAAAACTACGCAGGGTGGTACCAAGGCAGTGGCAATAACTAAAGAAACCAAAGCGGAGTCGAATACCAACATAAAAC
This sequence comes from Bacteroidota bacterium, assembly GCA_004292605.1. GTDB lineage: Bacteria > Bacteroidota > Bacteroidia > Chitinophagales > Chitinophagaceae > UBA10646. The sequence goes on along the minus strand of RDXK01000104.1, from coordinate 15,439 downwards.
CAGCTACCAACCCTGCTAATACCCAAAATACTAGTAAGGAAACGGTGGTAGCAGTGGTAACACCTACCATAGATAAGCGTAACGCAAAAACAAGCACTGTAGCACCAAAGCCTATACCGGTTACTACCAACTATGCAGCTACCAATACCGAGTTGGCCGCCACAGAGAGCCCACTAACCAATGCTGCTACAGATGATTTAGCCGATGCTAGCATGGAAACAGCTATGCAAAAAGTGCGTTTGTTAGAGGCGAACGAACTAGAAATAAATAATGAAAAAAAATTAGTAACCGCCAGTAACATTTCTAACAGTGGGGCGTATAACATAGTAAATACCGATGAGGATAACAGCATGTATGTAGGAGCATTAGAACTGAATAAAACAAAAGTAAAATCGCTTCTAAAACGTGCCGGAAACATTTTAGGAATTGGAAGGCCTGCCAATAAACCTAGCATTGGTAACGAACCTATACAGGTTGCTAATTTTGAAATAGACCCCAAGAACAAAACCGTTAAATAACTAAATTTTATTGTATGAAATCTCTTTTACTTGTAACAGTAAGTGCATTGTATTGCCTAAACTTAAACGCCCAAAACACCAGCGATTCTACCAAAAAAAATGAACCAGATACTATACGTGTGGGCAACTTTGTAATCATCAAAAAACAAAAAGATGGTGGCAATAGTACCGTAACCAAAACCGATGACAAACAGTTTACCATATCGGTAGGTAAAAGTAACCGTCGTGTGGTGAAGGAAGTAAGTACCAACTGGTGGATACTGGATCTTGGCTTTGCCAATGTGGTAGACCGTACTAACTACGCTGCTGCACAAAGCGTAGGATATTTTAGAACCTTCCCCAATGGTACGCCTGTAAACCAAAATAGTTTTCGCCTGAATAATGCAAAATCTACCAACGTAAACCTTTGGTTTTTTATGCAGCGTCGCAGCCTATATAAAAGCAAAGTAAACTTGAAATATGGCTTAGGTTTAGAAATGTATAACTTCCGCTACTCTACTAATATTAGCTTTAGAAATAACCCACAACCCTTTGTGCATAACGATAGTATTAGCTTTAGCAAAAACAAATTATACGCCGGATATTTAACTGTACCTGTAATGCTAAACTTTAATTTAGACCCTAGCAAACGCCGTGGCCTTAGTGCAAGTGTAGGTGTAAGTGCAGGTTATTTAATAGCAGCCCGTAACAAGCAAGTAAGTAATGAGCGTGGCAAAGTAAAAGACAGAGGCACCATGAATTTAGAACCTTGGCGTTTTGCTGCCATTGCTGAATTAGGTTTAGGCCCGGTACGTTTATACGGCAGCTACAGCTTTAATAATTTACACAAAGCCGATAGAACTGGATTAGACCAAACACCTTACGTAATTGGTGTACGGTTAAGCAATTGGTAAGAACTTTACCAAAAAAAAGCTCCGAAAATTTCGGAGCTTTTTTTGTTAGAATACATTCTTATTTTTTGGCTACAAGTACAATTTCTAAAGGCACTTCTTTACTAATAACCCAATCTAATGGTGTTTTAGAACCAGAGTAGCTTACACCCCATAAACTTCTGTCGATGGTAGTAGCCGCTTTAGCAGTAAGTACACCAGCAGTGTAGCTATAAGTAACTGGGAATACCACTTGCTTGGCTATACCTTTCAAGGTTAAATTACCCGTTAATTGCTTAGCACCTAAACTATCGGTACCTACGCTTGCAATTTCAAATTCAGCAGTAGGAAATTTGGCTACATCAAAAAAGTCGCCATCCTTTAAGTGATTATCCAAATCAGTTTTTTCACCACCAGTTAAATCGGTTGTATTAATGGTATTCATGTTCAAAACTATTTTACCACCTAGCAAAGCTGTATCGTTGGCTAATAAATAACCGCTAGATAAGCTAATGGTACCTGTGTGTTTGCCAGTAGGCTTAGAACCTACCCAATTTACTACTGAGGTTGTGGTATCTACCCTAAGTGTATCTGCACCGGTAGATACGGTTACCGTGGTGGTATTGTTAGTGGTTTCGGTACTGTTGCCCCCGCATGAGGCTAATACTACGGCCGCAATGGCTAAAAAACTTACTTGTTTCATTGTTTACTTTTTTTTACTTAACACTTGTTTTAAAAATATGGTTGCGATAAAATTTAAAAAATTGATCGTTTACGGCTTTGTTCTTATCTACCCATGCAGCGTAGCTTGCCGCGTTACTACTGCCCAATACCCACTGGTTATAGGCTTCAAACAAATTAGCCTTTTGTAATTCCTGCCAAAAACTAAATACAGGTACACTGCCGTATTTACTAGCCAAATTACCTTCTACCCATTGCTGTAAAAATTCGGTGCGTAAAGTATGTAAGGTAGCAGCAGTAATACCCTGCATAGTAGTGTAGGCATTTTTTTGTATTTGTGTGCCTATGGCATTATACAAACCCGCTTCGGCCGTGTACCCCGTAGTTTTATCGGTTACAGGCACTAGCACTTTCTTGTAAGCATTCAACAATATATTTCGGGCGGTAGTAGTACGCTCCGTAAGTTTTTCAATATTTATAAAAGTTTCTGCGTACACCATGGCTTTTACCGGCTCATTAAATTGGGCATAATACTGTGCCGCAAAAAAGTAATTACTAGCTACCCGTGGCTCGGCAGCTATACCTTTTTCCCATAGCTGAACGGCTTGCGTGGGTTTACCATCTAGTGCATAATACTCACCTAATTCACTCAGCAATAAACCACTGGAAGGGAATTTTTCTAATCCCTTTTTCAGTGTTTTTTCTACCTGCTTATTATCGCCCAAAGCACTGTGAATATTAGCTACAATTTGAAAACAATTTACATCGGCCTTTGGATTAGCTAGTAAGCTTTTTCCAAGCTCAAGACCCTTAGCATAATCTTTCCGTAGGTAACTTACAAATGCAAATTGTTTAATATAATCAAAATTAGCCGTGTTAGCACTGTGCAAACGTTGTAATAGTAAGGCACTGTTTTCATAGTCGCCTTCCCGCATAAACTGCATACTTTGAGCAAAAATGACACTATCACTGGTTTGCGATTGTGCATTACTATAGATACCTAAGGCTATCAATAACCCTACTACTAGTTTCATACTATTAAATTAAATGTGTTAGCAATCCATCTCTAAGTTTGGGTTCAAACCAAGTACTTTTTGGTGGCATTACATTACCCGTATCGGCAATGGTAAATAATTGTTCTATGGAAACAGGATACAAACTAAAAGCTGCAGCCATATCGCCGCTATCTACTCTTTTTTCCAGCTCACCAATACCTCTAATCCCCCCCACAAAATCTACACGTTTATCGGTGCGTTGATCCACAATATTTAATAAAGGTGTAAAAATATTGTTCTGTAATATGGTTACATCTAACACGCCAATTGCATCGGTAGTAAAGGTATTTTCCTTAGCGTGTAACTGGTACCATTGGCCTGCTACGTACAAACCTATTTCATGGGCTTGCGCTGGTTTTACACTTTGCTTACCTGAAGGTGTAATGGTAAATTTTTCCGCCAAAGCATGGAGAAGTTCCTTCGTTGTGTGGCCGTTTAAATCTTTCACCACACGGTTATAATCCATTATATACAGCTCGTTAGCAGGAAATAAGGTAGTTAAAAAATAATTGCTCTCCTCGCTGGCTTGTGTGCCCAAAGCAGCTCTAACTTTTGCTGCACTTGCCGCCCTATGATGCCCATCTGCAATATAGGTGCAAGGCACTTCGGTAGCAAACAATTGGGTGATGGCCGCTATGGTATCATCGTTATTAATTACCCAAATGGCATGGACAATACCATCTTCCGCAGTGAATTTGTATACGGCCGATTTGGTTTGTTTCCATTGAGCTATAATAGCATCTACCCCAGCATTATTTCTGTAGGCTAAAAACACATTACCCGTTTGTGCCCTTGCGGTGGCTATATGGTTTATTCTATCCTGCTCCTTTTCAGGGCGGGTAAATTCATGTTTTTTTATTAAATTATTTTCATAATCGTTCACGCTACTACCGGCTACCAAACCCGTTTGTGTTCTGCCATTCATGGTTAATTCATAAATGTACAGGCAGGGTTTATCTTCCTGAAAAAGCACCCCTTTTTTTATAAAAGCCTGTAAATTTTCCGCAGCTTTTTGGTACACTACATCGGTATGTATATCGGTGGTTTCAGGTAAGTCTACCTCACTTTTGGTGATGTGTAAAAAACTATCCGGATTTCCTATTACCTCCTGCCGGGCTTCCGCACTAGTGAGCACATCGTACGGGCGACTGGCAATTAGTTTTGCCAATTGCGGTTGTGGACGTAATGCTTTAAACGCACTTATTGTTATCATAGTTATTTCTTTAAAAAATCATCATTACACTGGTGCAGTAGGTTTACCAATGCATCTACACTTTGCATATCTATAGCATTGTACAAACTCACTCTACAGCCACCCACGGTACGGTAACCTTTTACACCTACCATATTTTCCTGTTTGCAACGCTGTAAAAATAGTTCCTCCCATGCAGGGTTTTGTGTGGTAAATACAATGTTCATATGGCTTCTATCTTCCTTGGCTACAGTAGGTATAAATGCGGGTAAAGCATCTAAAGCTTGGTATACTTTTGTGCTACGCTCTATGGCTCGCTGTTCCATCACCGCCAAACCACCTTCCTGCTGTATCCATTGCATGGTAAGCATGGCTACATATACTGCAAACACAGGTGGCGTATTGAGCATACTACCATTATTAATATGTGTTTGGTAGTGTAGCATGGCGGGTATAGGCCTACTTATGGTAGGAAACGCTTGTGGGTCAATAGCCACCATGGTTACGCCAGCGGCGCCCATATTTTTTTGTGCCCCACAGTAAATAAGGCTAAACTTGGAGTAATCTAACTGTCGGCTAAAAATATCGCTACTCATATCGGCCACCAAGGGCAAATCGGTATCCGGAAATTGATGCCATTGTGTACCCTCCACCGTATTATTACTAGTTATATGCACATAAGCGGCTTGCTTGGATAAGGTGTAATTTTTAGGAATATAGGCATGCTTTTTATCGGAGCCATCGGCAGCTACGTAAACATTGCCAAAAGCTTGGGCTTGTTCTATTGCTTTTTTGCCCCAAATGCCATTATTAAAATAAACGGCAGTAGCATGGGTATCTAAAAAATTCATGGGTATTTGTAAAAACTGCGTAGTGGCACCACCGTGTAAAAACAAAACCTCGTAATGTTGGGGTAAGTTTAAAAGCCGCTTCACCAAAGTTTGGGCAGTGTGTAGCACCTCTTCAAACAAAGGAGTACGATGACCAATTTCTAAAATGGATAGTCCAGAATTATTGAAATTTTGTATGCCTGCAGCCGCTTGCTGTAAAACGCTTGCGGGTAAAATAGAGGGGCCGGAATTGAAATTATGCATCATACCACGGAATATTTCAGGTGCAAAGTAAACCAAATGTTACTGCAAAATAGTTAATAAAACCAGCAGGGGTTTTAAACCTAGCTGGCAAACCCTCGTCTATACTACACCCCGAAACGGTAATTTTAACACTCCAATTTAGCAAGTATGCATGCTGATGATAAAGAATTACTAATGGCATTTGCCAATGAAGCCACCCGTGAACAGGCTTTTACGCAAATAATAAAAAAGTACCAGGAAAAACTGTACTGGCATATACGGCGTATGGTGGTGGAACATGAGGATGCCAATGATGTTTTGCAAAACTTGATGATAAAGGTTTGGAAAAGTTTGGCCAATTTTAGAGAGGATAGTCAGCTTTACACCTGGCTGTACCGTATAGCCACCAACGAAAGTTTAACTTTTTTAGAAAAGCAAAAACGAACCGCTACAAGTACCTGGGATGATGTGGCAGAAACCATGACCAATAAGGTAAAGGCCGATAGTTTTTTTGATGCCAACAAGCTGGAATGGAAACTACAATTGGCTATACAGCAATTGCCCGATAAGCAAAAACTGGTTTTTAACCTTCGGTATTTTGATGAAATGCCGTACGAAAAAATGAGTGAAATTTTAGAAACCAGCGAGGGAGCGTTAAAAGCAAGTTACCATCATGCGGCAAAAAAAATAGAGGAGTTTATTAGAAATCATTAAACCATTTTCCGTTTTAACAGTCTTTAACAATAGTATGAAACCGAATTCTACCATACAAAACGAATTAACCGAGCTTCAATACCCGTTGTTAGCTAGCGGTATAGCCAACGCTTTTACCGTGGAAGAAGGTTATTTTCCACAGTTGGCAGATAGAATATTGCTGCATAGCAAAATGAAAGTAGCGGCGGAAGGTGCAAGTTTTCAAGCACCTGCTAATTATTTTGAACAATTACCTACTCAAATTTTAGAAGCCATTCGCTTTAGCGAAAGTGGTACTGAAGTGGAAACCCATTTACCTACACTTGCACAAGCTACCAAGCAAATGCCTTACCATGTACCGGCTCAGTATTTTGAAAATATACAGCCTTTAACGGTGGCAAAACCTAAGAGTAAATTAGTTGCTTTTTCCAAACAAAGTTGGTTAAAATGGGCGGCTGCTGCGGTATTGATAGCGGGCTTATTTAGTACTGCTATTATATTTTACAGCCGTACGGAAAATGTAGAAAATTTAGCTAGTACACAAGGTATAGAACAAGTGAGTGACGAAGAAATTCAGCAGTATTTAAACCATAACGATGTAGTGCATTTACTTACCAATACAGCGGTACAGGAAAATACTACAGAAGATGCCGACCATAGTTTTGAGATGATTAGCGATGAAGAAATTCAGCAATATTTGCAAGAAATGGAAGCGGCTGAAAAAAACATTAAAGAGATTTAATTTTATATTAATTATGAAACATTTTTTAAGTTCTGTTTTTTTATTTGTAATAAGTATCTACATTTGCAATGCACAATCAGGAAACACTGATAGGCAAAACAAAATAGAAGCTCTTAAAATTGCCTTTATTTCAAAAGAGTTGAATTTAACACCAGACGAAGCCCAACGCTTTTGGCCGGTTTATAATTCTTATTCCACTGAGCTAAAACAACACCGCAAAGATCATTTGCAGGATGAATTAGCCTTTGAAGAAAAAGCTTTAGAAGTAAGGAAACGTTTTAAATTGGATTTTAAAAAGGTATTGAACGATGACGCTCGAGTAAATAGAATTTACACAATGGAGCGAAATTTTAAAGATGCTTTGAAAAAGGAGTTAGAACAGCGCCAACAGCTCAGAAAAATGAATGGTGGTGAACGTCAGGCTCCAAGAATGAGAGAAAAATTTTAATAAACAGTATTATAAACTCGGTGTTTTTCATAGGTTAGCAACGGCCAGCTCTTTTTAGGGCAGGCCTATTTTTTTTGTAGTCATTACCTTCTGTTCAAAAAGTCAATCAATGGTTGCAAAGCCTTTGCGGCACTTACTACTTTAGCCACCCATTGTTTGTTAGTAACCTCTACATCGGTAAAACTTTTTGTAGCAATAAATCCTTTTAATTTCAAAAATTCAATAGCCTCATTATCTGGCGTGTATCCCTTTGGCGGTCGGGCTAGTTTCATACCTTCTGGCACACTTAGCGTACCATACTGTTTTACAAAATTAGGTTCCGTAATAATGCCTTGAAATTCGCTAAAATTATAATCTATTTCCTGGCGTATGCGTTTTAAGTCTTCCGCCTCGGGCATATAAAATCCTCCTCCAAAAAAGCTTTCTCCGGGCATAATATGCATATAATACCCAGCCGTGGCAATTTTTTTACCGCCTGCGGAAAAGCTAGCGCCAAAATTGGTTTTGTAAGGCGATTTATCGGTGCTAAAACGAACATCTCGGTTAATTCTAAAAACACAGTTCTTTACTTCTAAATGAGCAAGACTGGTATCAAAACCGGCAAGTTCCGTAAGTACAGCACCAACCAATTGCTGAAAATTTTCCTTGGCTGCGGTATAACGTTTCTTGTTTTCATCAAACCAAGGCTTATTGTTATTCACCTTTAAATCGGCCAAAAATTGCAACGTTTGTTGTGTAAGCATATTCTTATTTTGTAATACTTGCAAAAATATTCTCTAGTGCATGGTTACCTGCTTGCAGTTCCGCAATATGAAATTCCTGTTCTACGGCTAAATGCATAATTTCCTTTTTGGTAGCGGCCATGTTTTGTGTAGTAATCTCCCAAACTCCTTGCGGCTTCTTATTCACTGCTACGGTACTTGGCAGGCGCTGAAGCCATTCTGCCTCAATACTTTCTTCAAAAACCACTCGAACTATTTTTTTGTTCGATAAGGCTTGCAAATTGGCTAAAGTATCGTTGGCTTTTACCTCGCCTTTGGCAATAATGACTACCTTATGGCAAATAGCTTCTACCTCCTGTAAAATATGCGAGCTAAATAGCACCGCTTTGGTTTGCCCTTGCTGCTGAATAATATTTCTTATTTCTATTATTTGATTGGGATCTAAACCACTTGTGGGCTCATCTAATACCAATATAGGTGGGTTATGCAGTAAAGCCGCTGCCAAACCTACCCGCTGTTTATACCCTTTGGATAATTGACCAATTTGCTTGTGCTGTTCTACCCCCAAGCCTATCCATTCTATTATTTCTGCTATACGTGCAGGCAATTGGTTTACTTGGTAAATTTTGCCTACAAATTTTAAATACTCCTTCACATACATATCATGGTAAAGTGCATTGCTTTCTGGCAGGTAGCCAATACTTCTTTTAACCTCCAGAGTATTTTTTTGAACATCCAAACCATTTACTAGCACCTTGCCTTCATTAGCTTGCAAATAACCCGTAATTATTTTCATAGTAGTGCTTTTACCAGCACCGTTAGGGCCCAAAAAACCTACTATCTCCTGTTGGTTTACAGAAAAACTAATATTGTTCACCGCTACTTGTGTACCAAAACGCTTTACCAGCCCATGTACTTCTATGGCCATACCCCTACTATTTTCAGCAAAGATATTGTTCCTTTTCACCTATGCCTTTTTTATAGCCCTAGTAAAAGTTTACATTTGGCACATATATTTTGAATAATGAAAAAATGGTTGTTTTTAGCCATACTAATTTGGCAGACAAATGGATTAAATGCACAAGCTTTTTTACAAGAATCAGAACCCGCAAAAGCTTGGGTAGATAGTATTTTTAACACCCTTACACAGGAGCAAAAAATAGCCCAATTAATGGTGGTAAGGGCACATAGTAATTTAGGCATTGCCCATACCAATGAGTTACGCCAGCTAATTACTAAATACAAAATTGGGGGCTTATGCTTTTTTCAAGGTGGGCCTATACGCCAAGCCTTACTTACCAATGAATTTCAGCAGTTGAGTACCATACCATTAATGATAGCTATAGATGGTGAGTGGGGGTTAGGTATGCGACTAGATAGTGTAATTAATTTTCCACGCCAGCTAATGATGGGTGCTTTGCCCAATACTCGCCTTGTATACGATTTTGGAAAAGCAGTAGGCCTGCAATGCAAAAGAATAGGCATACATGTAAACTACGCACCAGATATTGACATTAACAACAACCCTAATAATCCCGTAATTAACGATAGAAGTTTTGGTGAAGACAAATACAAGGTGGCCAATTTTGGGATAGCCTATATGCGGGGCATGCAGGATGTAGGCGTAATGGCCTGTGCCAAACATTTTCCCGGGCATGGCGATGTGGCGGTAGATAGTCATTACGATTTACCCATTATTCAAAAAAGCTTAGCCAGCCTTGACTCCTTAGAGCTGTACCCATTTAAGCAATTATTTAATGCAGGTGTAGGCAGTGTAATGGTGGCACATTTATCTATTCCCGCTATTGATTCCACTCCTAATAAACCTACCAGTATTTCTAGAAATAATGTGACAGATTTAATGCGTAATACGCTGGGCTATAAAGGCCTTTCCTTTACCGATGCTTTAGATATGAAAGGTGTAGCCAAGTTTTACGCCGCCGGCGAAGCAAGTGCCGAAAGTTTAATAGCTGGTAACGATATGCTTTGCTTGCCTGGTGATATTCCCGGAAGTATTCAAAAAGTAATGAATGCCATTACTACGGGCAGACTATCGCAAGCCGAACTAGATAGTAAGGTAAAAAGAGCATTGCTGGCTAAGTATAATTTAGGATTAAACAAAGTTTCGCCGATAGATACTACGAACCTTGCCACCGATTTGAATTTGTACACGAAAGATTTACGCAAGCAACTAGCAGAGCAGGCCATAACCCTTGTAAGAACCAATAAAACCATTGCGTTTCCCGTACAAAAGGACAAACGCTTGGCCTATGTAGGCATTGGTATAGATAGTGCCAACAGCTTTGCTAAAGGCATGGAAAGTTTAGGGGCAAAAATGTTTTATATATCCAGTAATGATAGTGCCACCATCGACAAAAAACTGAGAAAAATAAAAAACAAATACACCATTGTAGTAGGCTGGCATAAATACAGTCGCCGCCCACAAAACAATTTCTCCTTATCGGAAACGGTGGTAAAAAGCTTGCAAAAACTAAGCGAGAAATCAAAGGTTCAGTTTGTGGTATTTGGCAACCCCTACGCACTAAAAAATATTGCTAACGCAGAAAATATTTTATTGGCTTATGAGGATGATGAGTATACCCATAACGCTGCGTTTAAAGTACTAACCAATACGCTTACACCTGTAGGCACGCTGCCTGTAACTGTAACGCCTGAATTACCTTTTGGCACCAAAGTACTTCCTACAGAAACTAGCAAAACTACCAGTGCATTACAAAATGCCATTAGCCCGATAGTAGAAAAAGCTATTGCCGAAAAAGCTACACCCGGTGCCGTAGTACTGGTGGCACATAAAGGCAATATTGTGTATCAGCAAGGCTTTGGCAATACTATGTACCAAGGTGGAACCGCGGTAACTAGGGAAACCGTATACGATTTAGCTAGCGTAACCAAAACTAGCGCCACTACTATGGCTATTATGAAACTGTACGATGAAGGTAAAATTACCCTTAACCAAAACTTAGCATCGCTACTACCAGAGTTAGCCAATACCAACAAAGCCAATATTACCGTGAAGGATATTCTTACTCACCAAGCGGGCCTAGTAGCATGGATACCTTTTTACCGGGAAACCATTGACACCATTACAGGTAACCCTAACCCAGCTTTGTACAGTAAAACAGCGTCGGCCAATTTTTCCGTACCTGTTGCGGAAAATTTATATATGAAAAATAGCTGGTTAGATACCATGTATAAACGTATTCAAACTAGTAAGGTAGCCAGCGAGGTAAAATATGTTTACAGCGATAACGACTTTATTCTGCTAGGAAAAATAGTAGAAAAACTCACTGGAAAACCATTGGATGTATATGTGCATGAAACGTTTTACCAGCCACTACAAATGCATAGCACCAACTTTACACCTTTGCAGTATTTGCCCATCAATACCATCGCCCCAACTGAAAAAGAAAAAGCATTTAGGCAGCAATTGATTCATGGATACGTGCACGACCCAGGTGCCGCTATGCTAGGTGGTGTTGCCGGCCATGCAGGCTTATTTAGCAATGCGAAAGATTTAGCTCAGCTTTACTTAATGCTTTTAAACAAGGGCGAAAGAAACAACCAACGTTTTTTAAACGCTGCCACCATTGAACTTTTTACCGCCTACCAAAGCAGTATCAGTCGCCGTGGTTTGGGCTTCGACAAACCTGAAAAAGATAATGCTACCCGCAAGGAAGCTTACCCAGCCAAATATGTAAGTAGCAATACTTTTGGCCATACAGGATTTACGGGTACCTGTGTTTGGGCCGACGCAGATAATGAATTACTGTACATATTTTTGAGTAACAGAGTACACCCACAAGGGGCCGACAATAACTTGTTAGGAAAGCTCAATATTCGTAGTCAAATACACGATGCCATTTATTCCGTTTTAGTAAACAAACCATAAGCATGATTATAAGTAAAGCCGAGTACCTAATATCTAACGCCGACGTAGAAAAATGCCCAAAGGCAGACAGGCCAGAGTTTGCATTTATTGGTAGAAGTAATGTGGGTAAAAGCTCGCTAATAAACATGTTGGTTCAAAAACATGGATTAGCAAAAACAAGTGCCACACCCGGCAAAACACAATTGATCAATCATTTTGTAATTGAAAGTAGAATCACCGAAAAAAAGCCAAAGCAAAATTGGTATTTGGTGGATTTACCGGGGTATGGTTATGCAAAAGTAGCCCAAAAGGAACGGGCTAAATGGCAGACCATGATTGATAATTATTTAACCAAACGTAAAAACCTAAGTGCTGTTTTTGTACTGGTAGATAGCAGGCATACACCACAGCCTATTGACCTAGAGTTTGTACATTATTTGGGTACGCAAGGCATTTCTTTTTGTTTGGTTTTTACCAAAACCGATAAAAATAAACCTATGGCCACCACTAGAAACGTACGAGCTTTTTTAGATAAGATGCTAGAAACTTGGCAGTTTTTGCCACAGAGTTTTACCACCAGTGCTACTACCAAACAAGGCCGTGATGAAATAACAGCGTTTATACAAAACGTGATTACTAATTTTTACGAGAAACCTACCACTGCAAATACTTAAATAATTCGTTGGCTGCTAAGCCTCCTACAAAGGGGGCGGTAAGCGGTATCACGCCATAACTCCATTGGCTTCCATCCTTCTTAAAAACCGGAAGCAGCGTATGTACTAACCTTGGAGCAGCATCTCTAAACGGATTAATGGCATAGCCAGTAGTACCACCTAAACTGGTACCAATACCTAGTACCACCAGCGATATGGGCAGAGCAGAAATACTACCTACAGAACCACTGGGCGGACTTTGTATGCACTTAGCAGCTAGCACTAGCAAGGCTGTAAAGATAGCTTCATTAAAAAAGTTGGAAGCCTTGTATTGGGTAGTGGGTATACAAGCAAAACAAGCCAATTTCGTACTTGCATCTTCTGTTTGGGTAAAGTGATTATAATGGGTTACAAACACCAACAAGGCACCCAAAGCAGCACCCGTAAACTGCCCCAATAGTTGCCAAATAACCTGCTGCCACGTAATGGTATTATTCACCCCGGCAAGTAAGGTAAACACCGGGTTCATGTGTACGGCCAAGCCACTACCCTGTGCCACTAGTACGGCCATGTATACAGCCATTGCCCAGCCCACCGTTATTACAAGCCAGCCACCAGCATGGCCCTTGGTATTTTTTAAAACTACATTGGCCACTACTCCATTGCCTAAAAATATTAATACGCAAGTGGCCACCAATTCAGCTATAAAAAAGTTCATATGTTGTAGGGTTTAATGAAGTGAATATTTTTTTGCCAGCTCAGTAAACTGCTGCAGCTGCTTAGTACGCCATGCATCAGTTTCTTGATGAAGTGCTTGTAACCACTCCGCCACTTGTGGTGCTATAGCTAGTGCTTGCCGTACGTTTTTAAATAATAGTCGGGTACGCCGAGCCAATACATCTTCCACGGTATAAGCCATCTCATACTGCACATAATAAGCTACCTGCTGCTGCGATAGTTGCGAACTTGTGATTGCAAATACATCCTGCGTGTGTACTGTTAATGTATAGTTGGCGGTAGCACAAGCTTGCTTGGGCAAATTGCCCAAAAAGGCAGCATTATTTACAGCATCCTCCGCCATTTTGCGGTAGGTAGTCCACTTACCACCTGTAACAGTTAATAATTTTTCTTCATTAATAATAATGGCATGGTCTCTACTTAGCACGGCGGTAGAAGCAGCATTTTTTTGCTGTAACAACGGCCGTAAACCTACATACACAGCATTTACATCTTGCTTGGTTATTTGGGTACTATTTACCTCGTTAAAATGCGATAGAATAAAATCTATTTCATGGTCCAAAGCTTGTGGTTCATGCTCGATGGTGTCGATGGGTGTATCGGTGGTGCCTACTAAAATTACTTCCTGCCAAGGTACGGCAAACAATACCCGCCCATCGGCAGTTTTAGGAATCATTAAGGCGGCATTTCCTGCAAAAAATTTCTTTTGAATAACCAAGTGTATACCTTGCGATGGTCGAATACTTGCCACATACTGTGCATTCGACATTTTCATAATATTATCCGCAAAAACACCGGTAGCATTAATCACTACTTTGGCTTTACAGCTAAAGCTAGTTTCGGTAACCGAATCGTATGCTACTACTCCACCTATGGTTCCTTCCTCATTGGTTATTAAGCTGGTAACGCTACAATGGTTGATAGCATAAGCACCATTTTTTATAGCATGCTGTAGTAATAACATTAATAGGCGAGTATCATCAAAAGCCCCGTCGGTATAGCTGATTCCACCTACCAAACGGCTGGTTTGTAATGAGGGCAATTTTTTCTGTACGGCATTTTTACTCAACCATTGGGTAGCACCTAAACTCCATCTACCTGCTAAAATATCGTACAGTTTTAATCCCATATAATAATAACATTGCCACCAAAAACTGTAGGTGGGTATTACAAATTCCTGCGTGTAGGTACAGCTAGGGGCGTTTGTTAAAAGCCTGCCCCTTTCTTTCAAAGCCTGCATCACTAGTTTAAGATTGCCTTGGGCTAAATAACGTACTCCACCGTGTACTAGCTTGGTACTTTTGCTGCTGGTGCCTTTACCAAAATCGAACTGCTCTAATAACAACACGGAATGGCCACGCAAACAAGCATCTAAAGCAGTACCCAAACCAGTGGCACCGCCACCAATAATAACAATGTCGAAGCCCTGCTGCTGCTGAATTGTATGAAGTAATTCGGTTCGTTTTTTCACAGCGGTTAGGTAGTTTGAACAGAACGAATGGCACGTGCCCAGCCATCTTGCAACGGCTGCATATCGGCGGGTGATGCTTGTGGTGTAAATACTTGCTGCTGCTGCCAAATACTTTGTAAAGCAGCCATATTAGGCCAATAACCAACGGCTAAGCCAGCAAGAAAGGCGGCACCCAAAGCAGTAGTTTCTGTAATGGTAGGTTTTATAATATTTGTTTGCAGCAAATTTGCCTGAAACTGCATTAATAGGTTATTTTCTGTGGCACCACCATCTACCCTTAACTCGGCAATGGTAATGCCAGCATCGGCCTCCATAGCCCGTACCACATCTGCCGCTTGAAAAGCAATACTTTGAATGCTGGCTAACGCAATGTGAGCCTGTGTGGTACCCCGAGTGATGCCGGTAATGGCACCCCGTGCCTCTTGGTTCCAATACGGCGAACCCAAACCAGCAAAGGCAGGAACCATATAAACACCATCGGTATCTACTACTTGTTTCGCAAGCAATTCTACTTCGGATGAGGAACGGATAATTTGCAAACCATCTCTTAACCATTGCACTACGGCACCGGCAATAAACACAGATCCTTCCAAGGCGTACTGTACCTGATTACCTATTTTCCACGCTACAGTGGTGAGTAATTGATGCCGGGAAATAATGGCTTTTTCACCCGTGTTCATGAGCATAAAACAGCC
>RDXK01000003.1 GCA_004292605.1 Bacteroidota bacterium | reverse complement strand
TGGTTAAATCAAGCTTTGTACTTCGTATCAAGTTCAGTACTGTCTGCCAGTACTGAACTTGATACGAAGTACAAAGCTTGATTTAACCACTGAACCGCCAATTTCTTGTAGGTGCTGTTGAACTGACACCCTATCGGGTGAGGTTCACGAAACTTTTTTTTTAATGGTTCGAATTTATGCTAATTTAGTTGGATTATTTATTCATTTAATCCATTTTATTTTATGCAAAATCATGCTGATTTCAAAAAAACAAATTAGGTAGTATCACCCTCAACGATGAAGCAGGAGCGCTTCTCTTAGACTACAACGACTACCTCTCTGCAAAGAATTACGCCAAACGTACCCGCCTTGTCTACTGCCGAGAAGTGCATTATCTACTTGCACACTTCGATAGCCTATCACCCGCTTCTCTCACGCAGAAACACCTCATCGAGTACCTCAACTTTATCAAGCGAGAGCATGGCATAGGGCGCAACAAATGTCGCATTGCCGTGTCTGCCTTCAATATCTTCTTTCGTCAGGTAGTACAGTCTAGCCTTGTAGCTCCCAACGACCTCTACCCACGCCAAGAATTCAAACTCCCCCAGGTATTGAGCCAAGAACAAGTACACAAGCTGCTTACCCTGCCTGATGCCAATATCAAACACCAAGCCATTGTATCGCTACTCTATGGCTCAGGTATACGATTGGGTGAACTGCAAATGCTCAAACTCAGCGATATAGATGGCAAGAATTTCCAACTCAAAATCGTAGCAGGCAAGGGAAATCGTGACCGCTTTGCCCTGCTTCCTAAGCACCTCATAGAACCCCTTAGAGTTTATTACAAAGCCTATCGCCCAAGTGTGTACCTCTTCGAAGGGCAAACTAAAGGCAAACCCATGAACGACCGTTCCCTTCAACATGCCATCCGTCAGCTCATGATACAGGCCGGATATGCAGACAAGGGATTCTCCGCCCATACGCTGCGCCATAGCTTTGCTACCCACATGCTCGACCAAGG
>RDXK01000002.1 GCA_004292605.1 Bacteroidota bacterium | reverse complement strand
TGCAGATACCTCGGCCAACTATTACACGAACAACAAACAGCACGAGACTGGGCTATAAAATGCGACTTAGACGCAAAAATACATGCTGTGAAATATTTACTTGGACTTTTATAAACTAAACTAAACATGATTTACCGCGACCACTTTCAAAATTACAAGCGTTACACAATACCCAAGGCCCAACTTATAATCGCCGATATACCCTATAATTTAGGGAATAACGCCTATGCATCTAATCCCGCATGGTACAAGGACGGCGACAACACCAACGGCGAAAGCGAACTTGCAGGCAAAAGTTTTTTCGATACCGATGAAGATTTTCGCCCCGCTGAGTTTATGCACTTTTGCAGCACTATGCTAAAGGCCGAAACTAAAAAGCCAAAAGTTGATGGCGAAGCAAGGCAAAAAAGCGATGCACCTTGCATGATTATATTTTGTGCGTTTGACCAGCAAATGTACCTAATTGAGTTAGCTAAAAGATACGGGCTAAATAACTACATAAACTTAGTTTTTAGAAAAAACTTTTCAGCTCAAGTATTAAAGGCTAACATGAAAATAGTAGGGAATTGCGAATACGGTCTTGTGCTTTACCGTGATCGGCTGCCTAAGTTTAGAAACAAAGGTAAGATGATTTTTAACTGCCTTGAATGGCCCCGTGACGGCGAAAGCGAAAAGATACATCCGACTCAAAAGCCCGTAGAGTTATTAAAGCAATTGATTGAAATTTTCACCGACCCGGGCGACGTGGTAATTGACCCCGTGGCAGGCAGCGGGTCTACTTTAATAGCCGCCGAACGCCTTAACCGTAAAGGATACGGGTTTGAGATTAAAAAGGAGTTTTGGCTAAAAGCTAACCAATGGCTTAAGGAAGAAAAGCAAATAAAAAGCGATATTGAAAAATATGGCTTTGCAAAAACTAAACTTGAAAAAACAAGCCCTACCTTGTGGAGCTAAGCTCTAAAACTAAAAAATCAAAAAAAGCATGCAACTACTTAACGCAGC
>RDXK01000287.1 GCA_004292605.1 Bacteroidota bacterium | reverse complement strand
CCAATGCAAGCATGTTTTATAATTTCGGCAAAGCCATTGCTCCACTCCTTTTGTGGTAATGTTTTTAACCAAAGCACATCGTACAAAATAAAATTGGGCTGCCTTATTACGCCTACCATATTCTTGGCTAAGCCTACATCTACGCCGTTTTTACCACCCAAACAAGCATCTACCATTGCTAAAATAGTAGTGGGTACAAAGCCTACGGCAATACCCCGTAAAAAGGTACTTGCCACAAAGCCAGCAATATCGGTAACTACACCACCGCCCACACCTATCAAGGTAAAACTTCTATCTACACCAAGGGAAATTAGCTTTTCATAAATGCCTAAAACGTAGGGCAACTGCTTACTAGCTTCGCCGCTGGCCACGGCAATAACAGTGTACTTTTTAAACTTGGCGGCATGCTGCTTTAGCACCACTTCATCTACCAGCAGAACTGCTTTATTGGTAGGTACCAATTGCCTTAACTGTGCAAAGGATGCCTCAAAGTATACGGTGCAAACCGATGAACCAATTTTTATTTTCTTCGTTGTCAAACGTTCTTTTTAAATGGTTAAGTTACTATTGAAAACTGCTTACAATTGATTATTCATCACCTTGTTCTGGCGGTTGATACTTTCCATGTGCACAGCATCAAAATAGCGAGTAATAAATTCCTTGGTAAGGTTTAATTTTTCGCCCTTTGATACCGCTTTTTGCAAAATCTCGTTCCAGCGGTTGGTTTGTAAAATGGTGATATTATTCTCCTTTTTATAGTTCCCAATTTGCTCCGCTATTTTCATTCGCTGACCCAATAATTGTAACAACTCATCATCAATATGGTTAATCTGCTCTCTTAGTTTTGATAAGGCATTTAAAAACTCTGCTTGGTTGCTGGTTTCGCTACGCCATTGCAAAGCATCAATCATGCTGGCCAAAACGGTAGGTGTAATTTGCTGTTTGGCATCGCTCCAAGCATTATCGGGGTCGATATGACTTTCAATAATCAAACCGTCAAAATCTAAGTCGATACTTTTTTGGGCTACATCTTGCAGAATATCTCGTCGTCCACAAATATGGCTCGGATCGCAAATCATTGGCTTATCGGCGTGTCTACGCTTCATTTCTATAGCCAAATGCCACATGGGTGCGTTTCTAAAATCGGTATTACCATAGTTGCTAAAACCACGGTGTATCAAGCCTATTTGTTCTATACCAGCTTTGGCTACCCTTTCTACGGCACCTACCCACAATTCTAAATCGGGGTTAATGGGGTTCTTAATAAGTACGGGTACTTTACAGCCACGCAAAGCATCGGCTACTTCCTGCACACTAAACGGGTTCACGGTAGTACGGGCACCTATCCACAAAATATCTATGCCAAAGTGTAGGGCATCTTCCACTTGTTTGGCGGTGGCTACTTCTACAGCTAAGGGTAAACCTGTTTCCTTACGGGCTTGCTGTAACCACGGTAGGCCCTTGGTACCTACGCCCTCAAAACTGCCCGGGCGGGTTCTTGGTTTCCAAATACCAGCACGCAAAGCATGCACTTTGCCGGTGTTTTTTAGCTGGATGGCGGTTTGCATTACTTGCTCTTCGGTTTCGGCACTACAGGGGCCGCTTATAATAAAAGGGCGCTGTTTCCATGCATTTTGAACTTTTTCTTCTACTAACATACTTGCTTACAATATGGGTTAAAAATAAAAGAGGTTGTTGATATTTTAGTACCAACAACCTCTATGTGAATTAATAAAACTAGTTTCTAACGGCTGTCGGCATCGTTCATACGTATTCTTCTGCCACGATAATTTTTACCGTCGATATTTTTTATCATTTGCGTAGCAGCAGAGGCATCTACCTCTACCCAGCTATTCATTTCCTTCATGTCTATTCTACCTAAAACATCTTTGCGTAAATCGCTCATATCTAAAATAAATTGCAAGAAACTGGCTTTATAAAAACCATCTTTCGTGCCCAAGTTTACGAATAAGCGTTTGTAATTACCATCGACACTGTAATTTTTTCGGCCACCGCCGTCTTGTTTACCGCGGCTGCGTCCTTGATCCTTATCGCCAGCACGTGCATTGCGTTTATCTTCTCTTACGTTTAAGTCGCCAGCATTTTCATAATAGCGTAAAAATCTATCAAATTCCATAGCTGCTAAACGGGTCAATATTTCTTCCTTCGTTACATCTGCAAACTTTTCTTGCAGCATGGGCACATAGGTTTGGTAATCGCCGTGGCTAATATCTACTTTCAGTAATTTATCCATGAAAAAATAGAACTGCTTTCTACAAACATCCTTACCTGTAGGTATTTCTAATTTGTGAAACTGATTTTGAACTATTTTTTCTATTTGGCGAAGCTTGTAAATTTCTCGGCTGTGTACTATGCTTAAGCAAATACCTGTTAAGCCTGCACGGCCAGTACGGCCACTGCGGTGTGTGTATACCTCTACATCGTCGGGCAACTCGTAGTTAATTACGTGGGTAATACCTTGTACATCTATACCACGGGCGGCTACATCGGTAGCTATGAGTAATTGCAGACTTTTATCTCTAAACTGGCCCATCACTTTATCGCGTTGGCCCTGGGTTAAATCGCCATGCAAGGCATCAATATCGTATCCTTCTCTTGTAAGTTTTTCAGCTACTTCCTGAGCATCGGCTTTGGTACGAGTGAAAATAATACCATAAATACCCGGGTTAAAATCTATCAACCTTTTCAAGGTTTCGTAGCGGTGGTGGGCTGCTGTAACGTAGTACTGATGGTCGATACTTTTATTGGCCTCATTTACTTTACCTACCGTAACTTCAATGGGCTCCTTCATATAACGCTTGCTTACCTTACGTATTTCCGGCGGCATAGTAGCGCTGAACAACCAAGTACTTTCCCTTTTAGGTGTGTTTTTTAAGATGAACTCAATATCCTCCTGAAAGCCCATGTTAAGCATTTCATCGGCTTCATCTAATACTACGTACTCAATTTCTTCTAGCTGAATAGCTTTTCTTTCTATTAAATCTATCAATCGGCCGGGTGTAGCCACTACTATTTGTACACCTCTTTTAATATCACGTATTTGTGCACCTATGCTGGTTCCACCATACACGGCTACTACGTTTACGCCTTTCAAATGCTTTTTAAATAACTCTAACTCGTTTACTATTTGCATACAAAGCTCCCTGGTAGGACAAACCACCAAACTCATAGGTAGTTTTCTAGAAGGGTCAGTTAATTGTAACAAGGGTAAACCAAAGGCTGCTGTTTTACCAGTACCTGTTTGTGCTAAACCTATAAAATCTTTTGTGCCGCTTAATAATACTGGAATTGCTTTTTCTTGTATTGTGGTGGGGTTCACATACCCCAAATCGCTAGTAGCCTGTACTAACTTTTCATCTAAACCTAACTCATCAAATGTAACCATGAACTCTAAAAATTTTCGCAAAGGTAGTTAATATAATGCCTTTTACCTAAATAACGCCAAAGAGTACTAATTTTCAATAGATAAAAAATGTAAGTTTGGAGCTATAGTTTGTAAACACGATTGCGTATGACTACCATAAAAGGGCCTGCCTTGTTTTTGGCTCAATTTTTAGATGCCAAGCCACCTTTTAATACATTGGATTCCATTTGTAAATGGGCTGCATCCATCGGTTACAAAGGCGTGCAGTTGCCGAGCTGGGATAGCCGTGTAATGAATTTGCAATTGGCCGCTGAAAGCAAAACTTACGCCGATGAGCTGAAAGGAACTGTAGAACAATATGGTTTGCAAATAACGGAATTAAGTACCCATCTACAAGGCCAATTGGTAGCAGTAAACAAAGCCTACGATGAGCTTTTTGATGGTTTTGCACCCGCCGAGCTAAGAAATAAGCCCGCTGAAAGGCAACAATGGGCGGTACAGCAATTAAAGTATGCAGCCCAGGCAAGTGCCAATTTAGGACTTACCACACATGCCACTTTTAGCGGTGCCCTACTTTGGCATACCGTGTACCCATGGCCACAAAGAAGTGCCGGATTAGTAAACGATGGCTTTACCGAACTAGCCAAACGCTGGTTACCAATATTACAAGTATTTGACGAGCATGGTGTAGATGTTTGCTACGAAGTACATGCAGGTGAAGATTTATGTGACGGTAAAAGTTTTGAACTGTTTTTAGATAAAGTAAACCAACACCCGAGAGCTAATTTATTGTACGATCCTTCGCATTTTAT
>RDXK01000001.1 GCA_004292605.1 Bacteroidota bacterium | reverse complement strand
CCCACACACCTGCACAAAGCCCAATTCGTTATAGGCAAGCGTAGCGGACGACACGACCGACAACATACAGACATCTACAAAATGGGATTTTTAAAAAATATATTCGGTAACAAGACAGAGAAAGTTGAACTGACTAAGCAGAAATCAACCGAATACATTATTGACATTGACCCAAATTCAAATTCCTTCTCTACAGCATTCAAAGACTTTTACAAAAATCACTTCGTTGACGCTTATGGCCTTGCAAGACATGAAGTCGACACCTATTTCTTTAACGCAATGACAGCAGAAGAAAAGGAAATTGCAAAACGATTAATACGACAAAATCTAAAACTTCGACAAGCTCATTTGTATAGAGCTGCTGGACTTTTGCAAGACAAGGAAGCTTTGTCAATTTTATATGACCAATTTCAAAATAATACTGACCTCAGTTGGCTATTGACAATTGGACAAGCAATTTGGAAACTGAACGGTGATGACTTATATCCAAAACTATTACGACAATTAAAAGACCACGCTTCCGACACAATGCGAGAAGCACATTTTGACCAAGTGACAGACTTGAAAAATGAAGAAAGCATAGAAATGTTGTTTGACTATTTAACAGACAAAAGCGGACTTGTAAAATCTATGACTTTATCGAAGCTCAATTATATTTTGGCAAGACAATATGAACAAAATCAAAGGTTCGACAGAGAATACTTTTTGAGCAAACGTAATGACAAAGAATTTAAGAGTGAATTAGTCGAAAAACTTAAAAACTTAACTGAATGACAAGAACGCCAGCCTATAACAGCCGTTTTGCAAAAGCGGGGGTTTCGTGCTTCTATGACAGTGAATTGCTAAATTTGAGCTTTGTGCATCTAATGAAGTTTAGTGCTGAAATTCCCCGCCTTCGCAAAGCGGCAAAACGTTAAATGCCATTTTAGGCTTCTCTCTTCGATGTGGTTCTAAACGTTTACAAACGGATAATTTCTTAAACCTTTTACTGTTAGACAGGAACTGCAAGT
>RDXK01000286.1 GCA_004292605.1 Bacteroidota bacterium | reverse complement strand
ATTCAATAGCCAAGCCTGCCTATCGAACCGTTTTCTTTTGGTGGGTACCGTATCCACTTTGGGTGCAGCGGGGGCTTTGGTAAATAAACTAAGCTGCTGCAGGGTGTCCTTTTGCTGCTGAGCATAACCGCTTAGTGTTAACCACAATCCTACTAACAGTGCAAACCCCTTCATATACAATTACCCTACGGTTATTTGCATTAAATCTAACAGTTTATTCAGCTCCTGTAAGCTGTAATATTCCAGCGTTATGCTGCCGCTACCATTTTTTTGATGGGTAATTTTTGCCTTTGTGGAAAAATGTGAGGCCAATTTATCTTCTATACGCTTGTAAGCCGGTGGTAAATCTTGCGTTTTGGCTGGCGCTGCTTTTTCACGGCCTTTGTAGAGTTTACGTACTTCCTCCTCGGTTTGGCGTACGTTTAAGCCTTTTTCCTTAATAAGTTTAAATATGTACAGTTGCTTATCTATTGTATCGATATTGATTAAAGCACGTGCATGCCCCATAGAAATTTCAGTAGAGCGAACAGCCAACTGAATATCTGGCGGTAGCTTTAATAAGCGTAAATAATTGGTTACTGTACTTCGCTCCTTACCCATGCGTTCCGCCACTTCTTCCTGTGTACGGTTGAGCTCCTCCATAATGCGTTTATACGAAAGGGCTACCTCAATGGCATTCAAGTTCTCCCGCTGAATATTTTCTAGTAAAGCTAGTTCTAGTAATTCCTCATCGTTGGCTTGCCTTATATAGGCAGGAACTGAGGTTAATCTAGCTAATTTTGATGCTCTAAAACGGCGTTCACCCGCAATTAACATGTACTTACCGTTGGCCAATTTGGTTACGGTAATGGGTTGTACTATATCGTGTGTTTTTATGGAGTTGGCAAGCTCCTGTAAGGCGGTTTCATCAAAATCTTTCCTGGGGTTTTTGGGGTTTACTTCAATATCTGATAAGGGTATGCGGTTTACACCCACCACCATTTCCACAGCTTGTGGTTTTAGCGTACCATCGGTTTGCTTTAAATCGTTGTTTATATTTCCCAAAAGGCTTTTTAAACCCTTGCCTATCAAATCTTTATTATTCGCTTTTGCCATAATGTAAAGTAATGCTATTCTATAATTCGCTCTTCTTGCGACATGGTGGTAAGGTTATTTTTTTGCAATATTTCCTTAGCCAAGTTTAAATAATTTACGGCGCCTTTGCTCTCGGCATCGTACAATACCACGGGTTTTCCTACGCTAGGAGCTTCGCTTAAGCGAGTATTGCGGTGTATAATGGTATCAAAAACCATTTCATTAAAATGCCTGCGTACTTCACTAACTACTTGGTTGCACAATCGTAAACGGCCATCGTACATCGTCATCAAAATTCCCTCAATTTGTAGTTCGGTATTGAGGCGACTTTGTACTATTTTGATGGTATTTAATAATTTACCCAATCCTTCTAACGCAAAAAATTCACACTGTACAGGTACTATAATACTGTTGCTAGCCACTAAGGAGTTTACCGTAATAAGCCCCAAGCTAGGTGAGCAATCTATTACTATAAAATCGTATCTATCTTTTATAGCTTCAATTATATTTTTCAATACCGATTCCCGTTGTGGATATTCCACCATTTCTAGTTCGGCACCCACTAAATCTATATGACTAGGTATTAAATCTAAATTTGGAATTTCACTTTTTAAAACCACATCTTGAGCGGCTACATCGTTTACTAAACAGTCGTACAAACTAGTAGTAATATTATGCAAATCAAAGCCTATACCTGTGGTACTATTTGCTTGCGGATCGGCATCTATCAGCAGTGTTTTAAACTCTAAAACAGCCAAACTGGCGGCCAAATTAATGGCTGTAGTGGTTTTACCTACGCCCCCTTTTTGGTTGGCCACTCCTATAATTCTTGCTCCCATAATTTTTTAGCCTATTGTTAAACAGTAATGGTTTCGCCAATAGCTGGCAATAGTAAGCTTTTACCTTTTGATGTAAATAGTTTTTGGGCTTTTTCTTTATCCACTTTTATATAGCCAAACGTATCATAATGTACGCCTACTACCGTATTACATTGTACAAAACCGGCTGCTTTTTCCGCATCGGAGGCATCCATGGTAAAATTATCGCCTATGGGTAATACCGCAAATTGTAACGATGCAAACAACGGTACTAACTGCATATCTAGGGTTAAGGCAGTATCGCCACTATAGTAAAAATTACCCTCTTCCGTAGTAAATACAAAACCTATGGCTGTACCGCCATAGCTACCATCGGGCAGGCCGCTACTATGTACTGCGTTTACACATTTTACCTTACCAAAATCAAAATACCAGCTTCCGCCGTGGTTCATTGGGTGAGTTTTGGCGTAGCCGTTCTTGTTTATCCATGCACATATTTCCCAGTTACTTACTACGGTGGCTTGTGTTTGCTCAGCTAGTTCAAATAAATCGGCTATATGATCTTCATGGCCATGACTTACAAAAATAAAATCGGCCTCAATGCTTTTTTTGTCAATATGCTTGGCTAAATCGTTGTAAGTAATAAACGGGTCGAACAATAACTTTTTGCCGGCCACAGTTACGCTAAAACAACTGTGCCCATAATATGTTAATTCCATTGGTGGAGAAATTTGACTGTTTGCAATAAAAGAACTGCAAAAATAATTTTTAAATGCCACTTTTAGCAATAAACTGTTGTGAACAACGGTATAAACTATAAACTATGCGTAGTATTTGGGGATGGTGGATATTAGCTTCTACCCTTGTTTTGTTAGATTGGTATGTGTTTTCAGCAGTAAAAAGTATTACACAAAATTACACGGAACGTACACGGTTGGTGGTGCATACCGCTTACTGGTGCATTACTGTGTTGGCTGTGGCTACCATTTTACTTTTTCCGTATGTGCAGGTGCTGCAAACCAATAAATTTTTCAGAAATTATGTGTTTGCCATTTTAGCGGGTTTGTTTTTTGCCAAACTCATTACCGCCACTGTTTTGGTGGTAGATGATGTACGGCGTTTAGGCACATGGGCTGCTGTAAAAGTGGGTAATAATTTACGCAACCAACCTAGCCCATGGGAAGGTGTGGCTATAACCCGAAGTGTGTTCATGAGCTGGCTTGGCGTGGCACTAGGCTCCTTACTATTTGGCAGTTTGGTAGCAGGTTTTAGAAATAAATACAATTATCAAGTACGCCGTGTAAAAATTCCATTTCCCAATTTACCCGATGCTTTCGATGGTTTTGTATTGGCCCATATTAGCGATGTGCATAGTGGCAGTTTTCAAAATAAAGAGGCCGTGTTAAAAGGCATACAAAAAATTAATGCAGCCAAACCAGATGTAATTTTATTTACCGGCGATTTAGTAAACGACCGTGCTGAAGAAATGCACCCGTATAAAGATGTTTTTGCCCAGCTAGCGGCCCCACATGGAGTATTTAGCGTGTTAGGCAACCACGATTACGGCGATTATGTGCAATGGAAAACGCCTGAAGCCAAAACTACCAACCTAAACGAATTAAAAAACATTCAGGCTGCCATGGGCTGGCGTTTGCTAATGAATGAGCACGTGGCATTAGAGAAAGACGGACAAAAAATTGCCCTATTAGGCATCGAAAACTGGGGAGCAAAGGGCCGTTTTCCGAAATATGGCAAACTAAGCCAAGCCCATGCCGACACAGAGAAATTTGATTTTAAAATATTGATGAGCCACGACCCTAGTCATTGGGATGCGGAGGTAAAACCGCAGTATACCGATATAGATTTAATGCTGAGCGGTCATACACACGGTATGCAGTTTGGATTGCAAAATCCTTACTTTAAATGGAGCCCAGTGCAGTGGATGTATAAGCAATGGAGCGGACTGTATGTAGAGGGAAAACAACATTTGTATGTAAACCCAGGCTTTGGTTTTATAGGCTACCCGGGCCGTGTAGGTATTTTGCCAGAAATTACCTTGATAGAATTGAAAAAAGCCTAGCATGGAAAAAATACACTCGTACTCAGCACATATTGTATGGACGGGAAACTTGGGCGCTGGCACGCAAAACTATACTAGCTATGGTAGAGATTTTACGGTGTCTATTAAAAACAAACCGCCACTTTTAGGTAGTGCCGATGCTGCTTTTCGTGGGGATGCTGCAAGGTATAACCCTGAAGAACTTCTGCTGGCATCGCTGAGTAGCTGCCACATGCTTTGGTATTTACACTTTTGTGCCGATGCTGGCATAACCGTTTTAAGTTATTCCGATGTGTGTAGCGGTGCTATGGCGGAAAAG
>RDXK01000285.1 GCA_004292605.1 Bacteroidota bacterium | reverse complement strand
AACGTTCAGCATTTGCCCAATTATCACCCGCTGTTTATGGATAGCGGGTTTGCTAGTGCAACACAAAAGAGCGACCGACTCAACTTTGTAATGGTTGATTGTTTTACCGATGAAACAACGGTGAACGACTACACGTTTTTAGATGCTTGGGCCAACAATCCTACGGTGGTGGCTTGTTTTAGTTCTACTAATCAGCATGCCATGCCTGCCGTAAGAAGAATGTTTGTGGAACTACAAAACAGGCAAATTCAAAATCCGGTGGTGTTAATTACCGATAGTAGTTGGAGCAGTGCCGATGAACATTTACTACATTTTTCTACCGAAACGGGTGCCTTGCTTTTAGATGGATTTGGCGATGGTATTTGCTTAGGGTTAACTAAGGAAAGCTACCAGCAGTTTGATGCCGATTTAAAAGGTAGAACATACAATACCAACGCTGCCGAAACCGCCGAGAGCTTTATAAATACTACTGCTTTTGGCATACTACAAGCTACCCGTACACGTATTTCAAAAACGGAATATATAAGCTGTCCTAGCTGTGGTAGAACACTATTTGATTTACAAGAAACTACTGCAAAAATTAGAAACCGAACCAACCATTTAAAGGGTGTGAAAATTGCCATTATGGGTTGTATAGTAAACGGCCCAGGTGAAATGGCCGATGCCGATTTTGGTTATGTAGGCAGTGGTGTAGGCAAAATTACTTTGTACAAAGGCAAGGAAGTAGTAAAGAAAAATATCAATAGCGAAGTAGCTGTAGATGAATTGATACAATTGCTAAAAGATAATGAGGCGTGGGTAGAACCTGCCTAAATACTTAGCTCTAACCGCTGATAGCGAGCAGCGTTGGATAAAAATTTTGAGCATGAAAACAGATGTATTGGTTATAGGTTCAGGAATTGCTGGCGTAAGCTTTGCCATTAAAATGGCGAAAAAATTTCCTGATAAAACCATCACTATACTTACCAAAACCGTGGCGGACGAAACCAATACCAAGTACGCACAAGGTGGTGTGGCAGGTGTTTGGGATGCTGCTACAGATAGTTTTGAAAAGCATATAGAAGATACTTTGGTAGCGGGTGATGGTTTGTGTAATACTGCCATTGTAAAAATGGTAGTGGAGGAAGGCCCTGAACGTATAAGAGAAATTATTAGCTATGGTGCAAGCTTTGATACGGATACCGATGGAAATTATTCTTTAGGTAAAGAAGGCGGCCACAGCGAGAGCAGAATTTTACACCATAAAGATGTTACAGGTAAGGAACTAGAAAGGGCTCTGCTACATGAAATGGCGAAATACGCTAATATCCATCTGCTACATCATTGCTTTGTATTAGATTTAATTACCCAGCATCACCAAGGGTATTTGGTTACCAAAAGCACACCCGATATTACCTGTTTTGGTATTTACGCATTAAATACCCATACCAATAAAGTGGAAACCATTCTTTCTAAAATTACCTTGCTAGCAGCGGGTGGTTGTGGCCAGGCTTACCGCACCACTACCAACCCTACTATTGCCACCGGCGATGGTGTGGCCATGGTGTACCGTGCCAAAGGGCGAATAGAAAATATGGAGTTTATTCAGTTTCATCCAACGGCTTTGTATGAGCCAGGTGTTTCGCCTAGTTTTCTTATTACTGAAGCTGTACGGGGCGATGGTGGTATACTGCGTAACAAAGCCGGCGAGGCATTTATGGAAAAGTACGATGCCCGAAAAGACCTTGCTCCCCGGGATATTGTAGCCCGTGCCATAGATAGCGAAATGAAAATAGCGGGTACCGAATTTGTGTACTTGGATTGTACCCTTTTTTCCGTTGAAAAATTTGTACATCATTTCCCTACCATATATGAAAAATGCAAGAGCATAGGCATAGATGTTAGCAAACATTATATTCCCGTAGCACCTGCCGCACACTATAGCTGTGGAGGTGTAAAAACAAATGAGAACGGACAAACATCAATCCTTCATTTACTCGCTGCCGGCGAA
This sequence comes from Bacteroidota bacterium, assembly GCA_004292605.1. Lineage (GTDB taxonomy): Bacteria > Bacteroidota > Bacteroidia > Chitinophagales > Chitinophagaceae > UBA10646. The sequence continues at coordinate 2,298 of RDXK01000285.1, read as the reverse complement.
GTAGCGAGTACTGGTTTACATGGGGCCAATAGGTTAGCTAGTAATAGTTTGTTAGAGGCTATGGTATTTGCCCATAAATGTTGTGATACTGTTAGCGAACAGGATTTTGTAATAGATTTTGCCACTGGATTACCCGATTGGGACACAGCCGGTACTACCGACCCCAAGGAGATGATTTTGATTACACAAAGCCTGAAGGAGTTACAACAAATCATGAGCGATTATGTGGGTATTGTACGTACCGATGTGCGTTTAGAGCGTGCCATGAAACGGATAGATTTGCTACATGCTGAAACCGAGCTGCTATACCAAGCCACCAAAGTTTCGCCACAATTATGCGAACTACGAAACCTAATAACAGTGGGCTACTTAATAGTAAAAGGGGCTCAATTTAGGCAGGAAAGTAGAGGCCTACATTACAATACCGATTACCCACAAAAGAGTAACTTGTTACAAAATATCATTCTTTAAAACCCACTGCTTTGTACTACATTGTTTACGCACTTTTTTATGGTATCAGCTTACTACCCAATGTGGTATTGTATGCTTTGGCCGATTTTATTTATTTTCTGTTGTATTATGTATTTGGGTATAGAAAAAAAGTAGTTTTTGGAAACTTGGCCATTGCCTTTCCGGAAAAAACGGTAGAGCAACGTACAAGAATAGCCAAAGATTTTTACCATGGTTTTGTGGATACGTTTATAGAAACCATCATGCTTTTTAGCATGTCGCCCCAAAACATTCAAAAACGATTTGTGGCCAATGTAGAGGTTATTAATCAACTCCATGGTAGGGTGCCACGTGTGCAGTTAGTATCGGGCCATTTCTTTAACTGGGAGCTAGGGAATTTAAGTTTGGTGCAGCAGTTTCACTATCAGCAGTTTTTAGCCGTTTACCAAAGTATGGGTTCGCCATTATTTGAACGATTGATGCGTACCCTTCGGCAGAAATTTGGCACCACCATGATTCCTACTAAAAAGTTTAAAACGGAGTTTTCGCGGTATACACAAAACGAATACATTTTTGTGATAGTGGCCGATCAAAACCCAAGCAATTACCACAAAGCAGTTTGGACCGAGTTCTTTGGAAAGATTACACCCTTTGCTCCTGGACCAGAAAAAGGTGCAGAAAAGTTTGACACCGCTATCGTGTATGCTCATTTTTACCGCGTAAAACGGGGTTATTATAAAGCCGATTTTGAATTAATAGCGGAGAATGTACATGGCTTTGAGCCAGGAGAAATCACTAAAATTTTAGTAAACAAAGTGGAGCAAAGCATCCGAAAAATGCCAGCGAATTATTTATGGAGCCATCGCCGCTGGAAAAAGGAATACAGCGAGCAGGAATTTGGTCACCTCAAAGTATAAACGGTACAAGCCTACTTTGGATAAACTTGTACCATTTTGTAAAATATTAATTCAATACTTCGGCTTCTTTTTCTATAGTAAAGCCTTCGGTTTTTTGAATACTACCCCAGCCACCTAAAACATTGCGTACATTATGAATGCCCTGTTTTTTTAGGATAGAAGTGGCAATAACGCTGCGGTAACCACCAGCACAGTGCACATAAATATTTTGGGTATCCTCAAAATCGGCCATCGTACCTGGGTCGGTCAAATCTATCAATGGTAAATTATGAGCATCTTTAATATGTCCACCACCATATTCGGTAGGTTTACGAACATCTAGGATCAATAAATTCGGGTCAAACGGAATATCCATGGCTAGTTCATCGGCCTCTACATCTATAATCAAGTCGATGGGTAAACCGCTGTTTTGGTAACTTTCAAAACCACCTTGTACGGTGCCAGCAAAATTACTAAAACCTACACGGGCAAGGCGTACAATGCTTTCCTGCTCCATACCAGGGGCGGTTACTAACACCAAAGCCTTATCAAACGGTAATAAACTTCCGGCCCATTCAGCAAAACGGCCTTCCAAACCTATGCTTATGCTTCCGGGTATAAACCCTTGGGTAAATTGTGTAGCATGGCGAGTATCTAATACAATAGCATCTTTCTCCAACCAATCTTGTACATCTTCCGCAGGGATAGGCTGCAAACCTTTTTGAATCAAAGCTTCTAAGGGGTCATAGCCAAGTTTATTAATTTGGGCGTTGATAGGAAAGTATTGTGGTGGTGCAGCTAAACCATCGGTAACGGCTTGTATAAACTCTTCTTTTGTTTGCGGTTGTAAAGCATAGTTGGTAGCTTTTTGCTCACCAATGGTACTAAAAGTGTTGGGTCCCAAATTTTTACCACAGCTGCTTCCGGCACCGTGGGCTGGGTAAACCAATAC
>RDXK01000284.1 GCA_004292605.1 Bacteroidota bacterium | reverse complement strand
ATAAGAAAGATAAATGGGGCCTACCCACCATCGACCTTGATTGTGAAATTAAGGAGAACGAAAAAGCCATGCGGAAGGATATGACGGCCGAGGCTGTAGCCATGCTACAAGGCGCTGGTATTAAAAACGTAAAAGAATACGATTCTGGCTACACTTTTGGTGCTGGTATACACGAAATGGGAACGGCCCGCATGGGTAAAGACCCCAAAACAAGTGTACTAAATGGCAATAACCAAGTGTGGGATGCTAAAAACGTGTTTGTAACCGATGGCGCTTGTATGACGAGTGGTGCCTGCGTAAACCCAAGTTTAACCTATATGGCATTAACTGCCCGTGCAGCCAACTTTGCCGTAGAAGAACTGAAAAAAGGAAATTTATAACCCATAAATAAAATGAATATGAATAGGAGAGATGCCCTTTCAAGAGTTGCCATTCTTATGGGTGGTGCCGTAATAGGTGGGGAATTATTTTTAAGCGGCTGTAAGGCAAAAGCCCGTGGTACACTGGGCCTTACCGATGCCGATATTAGTTTGCTAGATGAAATTGGAGAAGCCATCATACCTACTACCAATACACCCGGTGCTAAAGCCGTGCAAATTGGCAGTTTTATGGAACTGATAGTAACCGATTGCTACAGCGAACGCGACCAAAAAGTATTTGTGGAAGGCCTAAAAACCTTTCAGCAAAAAACAGGCGAATTGTTGAAAAAAAGCTTTGTAGATGCTAGTGCCGAGGAGCGAAAAGCTTTTGTAACCAAGCTCAACGAAGAGCAAGTAAACTGGCAAAAAACCAAGAAAGACGATGAGCCTGTACATTATTTCCGAATGATGAAGGAACTCACTTTATTGGGCTATTTCTCCAGCGAGATTGGTATAAAATCGCAATTGCGGTACAATGAAACCCCCGGAAAGTACGTGGGAGATATGCCTTATAAAAAAGGCGAACATTCATTTATTTAATTTTTATTATGCAACGAAGAACTTTTTTACAGCAAACCGCCTTGGCAGCCACTGGGCTATTATTAGCTAACCATGCTTCGGCGGGTAAAGTATCCAAACCCTTTGGTATTCAGCTGTACTCCCTAAAAGAAGATATGGCCGCCAACCCTTGGCAAACCTTGGATGCAGTGGCAAAAATGGGCTATACCCAAATAGAAAGTTTTGAAGGCGCCAACGGTATGTTTTGGGGCAAAACCAACAAGGAATTTGCTCAGTACCTACAGGAGCGAAACATGCAGTTGATTAGCAGCCATTGCGATATCCATAAAGATTTTGAAACCAAAGCGGCTATGGCCGGTGAAATAGGCGTAAAGTACCTTATTTGCCCTTGGAAAGGCCCACAAACATCCATAGATGCTTTTAAACGCTTTGCAGAAGAATTTAACCGTTGCGGAGAAATTTGCAGGAAAAACGGACTGCGATTTGCCTACCACAACCACGATTACAGTTTTGTACCATTCGACGGTGTGATGGGGCAAGATGTAATGATGGTAAACACAGATGCCGCCTTGGTAGATTTTGAAATGGATATGTATTGGGTAGTAACTGCCGGATTAGACCCCATAGAATACATGACACGCTACAAAGATCGTTTCCCGTTAGCACATATTAAAAACCGTACACCAAAAGCTACGAGTAACTTTGATAGCTGCAACTTAAAAACAGGTAGCATTGATTATGCTAAAGTGCTGCTAGCGGCTAAAAAATTAGGTTTAAAGTACGCCATTGTAGAACAGGAAAAGTATGAAGGTACTACACCGCTTACCAGTGCTGCCGATAATGCCGAGTTTATGAAAACTGCTTGGCGTTAAGGTAATCGGTTATTTCTCGAGAAGAAATTTATTCTACACCATACGTTGTAAAAACAAAAGAGCCGCTCAATTTCTAAGGAGCGGCTCTTTCTTTGTTTAGGCCAGTTGTTTTGTATCAGCCATATCTGGTATGGCTTCCACTTTATAGGCACCCGCATCTAGCTTTTTCTTGGTGTCGCTAAACGCTTCTAAGGTTTGTAAAATATCCTCCTCGGTATGTGCAGCACTAGGTATTAAGCGGTAAATAATATGCCCTTTCGGTATTACTGGGTAAACCACTATACTAGCAAATACACCGTAGTTTTCGCGTAAATCCATCACCATAGCGGTAGCTTCTTCCACACCACCTTTCATGTATACAGGGGTTACGGGGCTATCGGTTTTACCAATATCAAAACCACGCTCTTTTAAACCAGCCTGTAACATACGGGCATTGCTCCACAGCTTTTCCCTTAGTTCTGGCATAGTGCGTAGCATATCTAAACGCTTCAAGTTGCCCAACACTATTGGCATAGGCAAACTTTTGGCAAATATCTGGCTACGAATATTGTAGCGGATATAATCGATAATTACCCTAGGCCCAGCTAAAAATGCACCAATACTTGCCATACTTTTTGCAAACGTGCTAAAGTATAAGTCGATAGCATCTTGGCAGTTTTGCTCCTCACCAGCACCAGCACCAGTTTTACCTAAAGTACCAAAGCCGTGGGCATCATCTACCAACAACCTGAAATCGTATTTACCTTTCAAAGCGGCTATTTCGGTTAGTTTTCCTTGGTCGCCCGCCATACCAAAAACACCTTCGGTAATTACCAAAATACCACCTGTTTTTTGCTTTTCTATCAAGGCAGTGGCACGCTCTAATTGCTTTTCACAGTCGGCTACATCATTGTGTTTAAATACATAACGGTGGCCCGGGTGTAAGCGTAAACCATCTATAATACAAGCGTGGCTTTCAGCATCGTATACTATCACATCATGTCGTCCGCAGATGGCATCTATGGCACTCATGATACCTTGGTAACCAAAGTTCATCAATATAGCATCTTCTTTGCCCTCAAATGCGGCTAACTCGGCTTCCAATTGCTCATGGTGGTTGCTATTACCACTCATCATACGGGCACCCATCGGGTAGGCCAATCCGTAAGCTTCGGTAGCATCGGTATCTATCTTACGTATAGCAGGGTGGTTAGCCAATCCTAAATAATTGTTCAAGCTCCATACTATTACTTCTTTTCCACGAAACTGCATGCGACTGCTGATGGGACCTTCTAATTTAGGGAAGGCAAAGTATCCGTGGGCTCTTTCTCTATGTTGGCCAATGGGGCCGTAGTTTTTTACTAACTTTTCAAAAATATCTGCCATTACTGCGTTACTTTTTGATAATGAATGATTTGTAATTTTCGGGCGGTGCAAAGATAGCTTTTTGCTTTTGGTAAATTGTTAAAAACATATTTCAGGCTTTACCTAAAGTTCATCGCTATTTTATAAATAGTGCTATACATTTACGGCATCAATTTGTTTGTATGCGTACCACTGTAATGAGTTTATTATTGGGGCTAACCAGCTTAGCCGTAACGGGTCAAAGTAAAAAGCCAGCAGCCGCTGCCGCCAAACCCAAATTAGTGGTAGGAATAGTGGTAGACCAAATGCGGTGGGATTATTTGTACCGGTTTCAGCCATTGTTTAGCAATAAAGGTGGTTTTAAACGCTTTTTAAACGAAGGATTTACGGCCCAAAATACCTATATCAATTATACCCCAAGTGTTACAGCCTGTGGCCATGCTAGTATCTACACCGGTACGGTGCCTAATATTCACGGTATTACGGGTAATGCATGGTTTGATACAAGAATGGAGAAAAACGTATACTGTACGGAAGATAAATCGGTAACGGGTGTGGGCACCACTAGTGCTGAGAACGGACAAATGAGCCCCAAAAACATGCAAACCACTTCTATTACCGATGAGTTGCGTTTAAACAGCAATTTCAAAAGCAAGGTAATAGGTATAGCCTTAAAGGATAGAGGTGCCATTTTACCCGCCGGCCATAGTGCCAATGGTGCTTATTGGTACGATACCAGAACCGGAAAGTTTGTAACCAGTACTTTTTATACCAATGCCTTGCCTAATTGGGTAGATAATTTCAATAACCGTAAACTAGTAGATAGTTTCTACGCATTGGGTTGGAAAACTTTGTTAGATACAGCGGTGTATACACAGTACGCTACTGCCGATGAAAAACCCTTTGAAAGCAGGCCTTTTGGTAAAGAGGCTACTAAATTTCCCTATAATTTGAGCGGATATATTGGGAAAGATTACGGTAAAATTGCTACTACACCTTGGGGCAATACTATTACGGCTTTAATGGCCAAGGAAGCCATTGTACAAGAACAATTGGGTAAAACCAACGCTACGGATTTTTTAGCGGTTAGTTTTTCTAGTCCCGATTATATTGGTCATTCCTTTGGTCCCGATAGCTGGGAGATGGT
>RDXK01000283.1 GCA_004292605.1 Bacteroidota bacterium | reverse complement strand
AGTTGGCCAGAGGATATACGGTAGAAGGGTTTGGGCCGTGCATTGGCGTCATTTATTTAGATAATTCCTAGTTCACCATTCGAGGGCAATAACCAAAAAGTTGGCAATCACATGAACAGGGTTCATGGGTTACCCTATTCCTCCTCCTTTTTACACTCCGTTTCTATTCTTTTAAAGGTATCGTTGGCTCCGCTTACCAATGCCATCAGTTCAATGTTGTTCGATTTTTCCTTGGCTGCACCACGTAAAATATGGCAGTCGGTCACCAATTGCGTCAATGTTTTATTGGTAATATCGTACTTATAGGTGATGGGGATAGTGCTAGCTTTCAATGCTTTAGCCGCTTGTAAAAGCGTATCTACATTGGCGGTAACTACATCAAAATTTCCCCTGTCGGCGGCTTTATACGTAGTAGTAATGAGTTTTTGAAAGCTCTTTAGTTCTAGCCATTGATTTTTTTTGTTTTGGCCAAAGCTGGCAGTAGAAAGCAATAAAAATGCAGCCAATAGTAGTCTCATGCTAGTTTTTTTGTAAATGTACTTGCTTACATTAATTTTTACAAGGTTTGTTTATAACCAAAAGGGTAGCAGCTTTTCTTCTAAATACGGAGTAAAAAAAGTTCCGGTTGTAAGCGGTGTTACGCTCATGGCTCCTAAGGTGGTGCCGTTATGGTGAAGGATACACTCGTAAAAGCTTCCTTTAAATTGGCATTGTAATAGTTCCCAATTTCCACCTGCTGTAAGCGTGACGTACTGCGGCCGTAGGTAATATATTGGCCTTTCGGTGGGTGCTTGTAGTGTAAAAATCTGGCTGAGTTGTAGATGGGTTAGTTCATAAACCGGCCCCAAAAGTTCTGCCACATATTTTTGCGATGGTTGGTAATAAATGCTGGTAGCACTACCACTTTCTAGTAGGTTGCCTTGCTGCATTACATGTACTGTGTGTGCCCAAGGCAACACATCCTGCGGCTCATGGGAAATAATTAAAAAGCTAGTGCCAAAGGTTTTTTCTATGGCCTCTAATAATTGTAAAAGCTGCTGCTTATGCCAGTTATCTAAATTGGTAAATGGCTCATCTAGCACCAGTAACTGTGGGGCTTGTAATAGTATTTTGGCTAGTGCCACACGCTGTTTTTCGCCACCAGAAAGCTCCGTAGTTTTTCTGTGCAATAGGTGAGCAATTTGGCAAATTTCTAGTGTTTTTTGCTGCCACTCTTCAGTAAGTTTTACCCTAAAAACTAAGTAGCTTTCTACCGTGTAATTATTTCTGAGTTCGTATTGCTGCGATAAGTAACCGATGCCTACATGTTCTGGCAACAATTTATCTGTGGTATTTAATACAGGTTGTCCTTGAAATAAAACCGTACCGCTTGCCCGTTCTGCCGTGCCAGCAAGTATACGGGCAAAACTTGTTTTTCCGGCGCCGCTACTACCAATTATGGCTACCCTTTCGCCTTGCTGCATGCTAAAGCTTGCAACGTTTACCGTTACCTGTTGGCCGTGCCGTTTTGTAATATTTTCAGCCTGTAGTAACATGTATAAAAAAAGCAGCTATTTATAAGCTGCTTTTGTGATTCGGATTGGATTCGAACCAATGACCTACTGCTTAGAAGGCAGTTGCTCTATCCAGCTGAGCTACCGAACCAGCCGTATAAAAACGGAGTGCAAAATAAAGCATAAACGGTGAAATTAGCAAGCGATTCTATTATTTATTCGTTTCTAGTACATTTACCACACAAACGAATGCTGGTACTATATGAGCTATAATTATTTGCCTTTAGATGAAAATCCACTCCATTTTTCGCAAGTTAAAAATTTGCTACAGCACCAGCAATGGGTAAGTATCACGTTTAAAGCCCATGAAAAAATTGAACAATGCAGGGCTTATCTAGATGGATTGATTCAGCAAAAAAATCAGCTTTATTACGGTATTAATACCGGTTTTGGCTACTTACAAAATGTGGCGATAGACGAATCGCAAACACAGCAGTTGCAATACAATTTATTGCTCTCCCACGCTTGCGGCATGGGGGAGGAGGTTCCCGAACCTATTGTGCGATTGATGGTAATGCTGAAAATTAAAAGTTTAAGTTATGGCTACAGCGGTGTGCAGGTAAGTACAGTAAAGCGACTGATGGAAATGTACAATGCGGGTGTATGGCCCGTAATATATACCCAAGGTAGCCTTGGTGCTAGCGGCGATTTAGCACCTCTTAGTCATTTAGCCTTACCACTTATAGGTGAGGGAGAAGTAGTATATAACGGCGAAAAAATGCCTTCTGCCAAAGCGTTACAATTATTGGGTTGGCAGCCCGTAACCCTTGCTAGCAAAGAGGGTTTAGCCCTTATAAATGGTACGCAGTTTATGCAGGCTTATGGCTTGTACTGCCTCCTAAAAATGGAGCATTTGCTAAAAATGGCTAATCTGGTGGCGGCTTTAAGTGTAGATGCATTTGATGCCCTTACATCGCCTTTTCATGCCTTTATCCATCGTATTCGGCCACATGCGGGGCAGCAATGGGCTGCGGAACAAGTGCGTAGTATACTGGCAGATAGTGCTATTGCCCACAGGCAAAAATCGCAAGTGCAGGATCCTTACAGTTTCCGCTGTATTCCGCAGGTGCATGGCGCTAGTTACGATGTTTGGCAGCAAGCACTCAACGTGTTTACTATAGAAATGAATAGTGTTACAGATAACCCTAATATTTTTCCTGAGGAGGATGCTGTAATAAGTGGTGGCAATTTTCACGGACAGCCATTGGCTTTACAGCTCGACTTTTTGGCTATTGCCCTGAGTGAATTGGCAAATATTAGCGAACGCAGAATTTATCAACTCATTAGTGGGGCACGTGGTTTACCACCTTTTTTAACACAGGATGCTGGGGTAAATTCTGGCTATATGATTCCGCAATACACCGCTGCGGGTATAGTAAGTGAAAACAAGCAATTGTGTACGCCAGCAAGTGTGGATAGCATTAGTAGTAGTAACAACCAGGAAGATCATGTAAGTATGGGTGCCAATGCTGCCACCAAATGTTTGCGAGTGGTACACAATGTAGAAAAAGTATTGGCTATAGAACTACTTACGGCAGCACAGGCTCTGGAATTTCGTAGGCCTGCAGCATCGTCGCCACAGGTAGAGGCTTTGGTGGCTGCCTTGCGTACAAAGGTGCCTGCACGCACACAGGATGTGTATTTACATGCCGATATGATGGCTGCATTAGAGGTATTAACCCAATATAAAAATGTATAATGAGTCAATTCGATTTTCAAAAATTCAAAACACCTACTGGTACCACCTTACGCTGTAAAGGTTGGGTACAGGAAGCCGCTTTGCGGATGTTATTGAACAATTTAGACCCAGCTGTAGCCGAACGCCCAGAAGATTTGATAGTATACGGTGGCCGTGGAAAGGCGGCAAGAGATATTCCTAGTTTAGAAAAAATTATCCGCTGCTTAGAGCTCCTAGAAAATAACCAAAGCTTATTGATTCAAAGTGGTAAACCGGTGGCAGTGTTACAAACCCATGAGGATGCTCCTAGGGTACTATTATCTAACTCGCAGTTGGTGCCCAATTGGGCCACATGGCAGCATTTTGATGAGTTGGAACAAAAGGGATTGATGATGTACGGACAAATGACCGCCGGAAGTTGGATTTATATTGGCTCCCAAGGTATTGTACAAGGAACCTACGAAACCTTTGCAGCCGTGGCTGATAAACATTTTGGTGGTAGCTTGGCAGGCACGCTAAGTGTTACTGCTGGCTTGGGTGGCATGGGTGGTGCTCAGCCCTTGGCCATTACCATGTGTGGTGGGGTAGCCCTATGTGCCGAAGTGGAAGAGTGGCGGATAGATAAACGATTAGAAACAAAATATTTAGATGAAAAATGTACCCATATTGATGAAGCCATAGAAAAAGCTTTGGCCGCAAAACAACAAAAAAAGGCATGGAGCATTGGGGTTTTGTGTAATGCAGTAGAACTGCTACAAGCATTGATAAAAAAAGGCGTGGTGGTGGATGTATTGACCGATCAAACAAGTGCACACGACCCACTAGTAGGATACTTACCTCATCAAATACCTGCAGAAGAAGCTGTGCGTTTGCGTGAGCAGGATAAAGAGGCGTATTTGCACCTAGCATATGAAAGTATGTATGTGCATACCCAACTGATGTGTGCCCTGCAGGATACAGGCAGCATTGCGTTTGATTACGGAAATAATTTGCGTGCAAGGGCATTGGAATTTGAGCAAAAAAATTCCACTTCTGCAGCCGTGAAAGAGTTTGAAAAGACGTTGTTGCATCGGTC
>RDXK01000282.1 GCA_004292605.1 Bacteroidota bacterium | reverse complement strand
GTAGGTGTTACCTATGCTTTGCAACCCAATGAATGGATAATGCCACTGCACCGAAACTTGGGTGTTTTTACGGGTAGAGATATGCCTTTACACAAATTATTTATGCAATGGCAAGGCAATAAAGATGGGTATAGCAAAGGCCGGGAGCGTAGCTTTCATTTTGGCAGTACACCGCATTTTGTGTGCGGAATGATATCGCATCTTGGGCCACAATTAGCCGTGGCCAATGGTGCAGCATTAGCAGCCCAGTTAAAACAGGAGCAGCGTGTGGCCGTGGCTTTTAGCGGCGATGGAGGCACCAGCGAAGGCGATTTTCACGAGGCTATGAACGTAGCCGCCGTATGGAATTTGCCCACCATTTTTATCATTGAAAACAATGGATATGGCTTAAGCACCCCAGTGAATGAGCAATATAAATGTGAGTATTTGGTAGATAAGGCCAAAGGTTACGGCATGGAAGGCGTGCGTATAGATGGCAATAATATTTTAGAAGTTATTAATACTTTGGAAGGTGTAAGAGCCTATTGTATACAGCACCAAAAGCCTTATTTTATTGAGTGTACCACCTTTAGAATGCGGGGCCATGAGGAAGCCAGCGGAATGAAGTATGTACCCAAATCATTGGTGGAAGAGTGGGCCGCTAAAGACCCCATAGCTAACTACGAAAACTATTTACTACAGCAGCAAATAGTAACCACAGATGAGTTAGAAAATATTAAGCAAAACTACAAACAGCAAATAGAAAGCGAATTAGCTATAGCCTATGCCGCCCCCGCTATTGTACCGAATGTAGAGGAAGAATTGGCCGATGTTTTTGCTCCTTACACACCAGCCATAGTACCACCAACAGGCGAGCAAAAGGAACTACGCTTGATAGATGCTTTGCAGCAAGCCCTGTGGCAAAGTATGGAGAAGCACCACAACCTACTTTTAATGGGGCAGGATATAGCAGAATATGGTGGGGCATTTAAAATAACAGAAGGTTTTGTAGAAAAATTTGGCAAACACCGTGTACGCAATACACCGCTATGCGAAAGTGCTATTTTAGGTGCTGCACTAGGTTTAAGTTTAGAGGGTTTTAAAACAATGGTAGAAATGCAGTTTGCCGATTTTGTGTCGGTAGGCCTCAATCAAATTGTAAATAATCTAGCTAAGTCGCACTACCGCTGGGGCCAGCGGGCCGATGTGGTGGTGCGTATGCCCACGGGTGCTGGTGTAGGTGCAGGGCCTTTTCACAGCCAAAGTAATGAAGCATGGTTTACACATACAGCAGGTTTAAAAGTAGTGTACCCCAGTAATGCATACGATGCGAAAGGTTTATTAATTGCCGCTATAAACGATCCTAACCCCGTTTTATTTTTTGAACACAAAGCCCTATACCGTAGTAGTAGTAGCTTAGTGCCGCAAGCGTATTACGAGCTGCCGATAGGTAAAGCCGCCATGGTACGCCAAGGTTCCGATGCGTGTATTATTACCTATGGTGCAGGGGTGCATTGGGCACTAGAATATGCTAACCAGCAAAGCAACTTTGATATTGCCGTGGTAGATTTAAGAACCCTTGCTCCGTTAGATTATGATACTATCCAGCAAGTAGTGCAGCAAACTGGTAAAGTTTGTGTGCTTCAGGAAGACAATGAAATAGGCGGTATTGGTAGCGATGTAGCAGCCTGGATAGGTGAACAGTGTTTTAGCTTTTTAGATGCTCCTGTGCTACGCTGTAGCAGTTTGCACACACCCATTCCATTTAATATAGAATTGGAAAAACAGTACTTGGCTAAAACCAGGCTGGCAGGTGTAATGCAAAAATTATTAAATTACTAGGCAGGTATGGAGCTGTGTTTGGTAGGCTAAGTGTACCCCGTAGCGGAAAAATCGTTAACATAAAAACCCAATTCATTGGTTACATTTGCACAACTTTTGGGCTATGAGTACTACTTTACTACACAACGAATCGGTTCCCAGTGCAAAGAAAAAAGTAATTGTTTTAGGCAGCGGCCCTAACCGTATTGGTCAGGGTATTGAGTTCGATTATTGCTGCGTACACGGTTTATTAGCTATTAAGGAGTGTGGTTATGAGGCAATTATGGTAAACTGTAATCCTGAAACCGTAAGTACCGATTTTGATATTGCCGATAAACTTTATTTCGAGCCAGTATATTGGGAAAATCTTTGGGAGATTATTGAACTAGAACAGCCCGAAGGTGTGATAGTACAGCTAGGTGGCCAAACTGCCCTTAAACTAGCTAAACGCCTACACGAAAGAGGCGTGAAAATTTTAGGAACCAGCTTTGATAACATGGATATTGCGGAAGACCGTGGCCGGTTCAGCGATTTGCTAAAGGAACTCAATATTCCTTACCCGCAATATGGTACAGCTTTTACCACCGATGAAGCCATTGAAGTAGCCAAGGAAGTAGGGTATCCCGTGTTGGTTCGTCCTAGTTATGTGTTGGGTGGCCAGCGCATGCGAATAGTAATTAACGACGATGAACTTGAAAAAGCGGTTATAAGCCTACTAAAACATATACCCGACAATAAAATTTTGATTGATCATTTTTTGGATAGATGCCAAGAAGCGGAAATTGACGCCTTGTTTGATGGTGAAAATTTTCATGTAATGGGTGTGATGGAACATATAGAACCCGCTGGTATACACAGTGGCGATAGCAATGCCGTACTGCCTGCTTTTAACCTTACTCCCATGGTAGTAACCACCATGGAATACTATGCTGAAAAAATAGCCCGTGCCCTGAATATAAAAGGGTTAATTAATATACAATTTGCTATAAAAAATAACCAGGTATACGTAATTGAGGCCAACCCACGTGCTAGCCGAACCACTCCGTTTATAGCCAAAGCCTACCAAATTCCTTACTTAAATATTGCTACAAAAATTATTTTGGGAGCGAATAAATTGACTGATTTCGACATGGAAAATAAGCTAGAAGGGTTTGCCATTAAGGAGCCTGTTTTTAGCTTCGATAAGTTTCCTGGGGTGAATAAACAGCTAGGGCCTGAAATGAAAAGTACCGGAGAAGCCATTCGGTTTATTAAGGATTTGAGAGACCCTTACTTCCGTACTTTATACAAAGAAAGAAGTATGCACTTAAGCAAATAATTATTGTTCTTTAAAATTTTTAAAAAGGGTTTGAATCAGCGCTGGTTCAAACCCTTTTTGTAATAGATAGGCTCGGGTTTTAGCTTGCTGCTCATATACATTTACCAGTTTAAGCGAGTTCATTTTTTTTAAAAATAAATCACTGGCAATGGCCTCGTATTCTTGTTTATCTATAGCTAACCAAGCATCCTTTATATTTCTATCGCTTACCCCTTTCATTTTTAATGCGTACTTAATTTTCACAAAACCCCAATGGTTCATGCGTAGTTTGCCCCTAGTAAATAAAAATGCAAATCGTTCTTCGTTCAGTATATCCTCTGCAATTAAATTGCTCAAAATTTCATTTACATCATCGGTGGAAAGCTTGTAGGAGTATAGCTTATCACGTACCTCTTTATGGCAGCGTGGCTGGTATGCACAAAAACGTTTTATTTTTTCTGCTGCTTCTTCTTTTGAAATATACTTGCTAAACACTACTATAAAATAAACTTAAATACCAACAATTGTGCGTAAAGAACTGAAAGTTCAGTCATATTATTGTTAACTTTACTCTACAACGTATTATGATGGTTACTGCCAATTTACAAATTTGTTTAGTAGACGATGATAGAATCTATCAGTTTGCGGCACGCAAAACCATTGAAGCTACGGGCCTAGTTAGCTCTATAAAAAGTTTTCAGAACGGCCAAGAAGCTATTCGCTTTTTAGAAAACTGCACCGAGGCCGATACCCAAAGTTTACCCGATGTAATTTTTCTTGATATCAATATGCCAGTAATGAATGGCTGGCAGTTTTTAGATGCGTTTTCTACTATACGTGCTAAGTTACCAAAGCCCATTACCATTTATATGGTGAGCAGCTCGGTAGATGAGTTCGACATTAACAAATCGAAGCAGTATAAGGAAGTTAAGGCCTATATTATAAAGCCCGTACACAAAGAGAAATTTAAGCAACTGCTGAACCTGCAAGTGGCCTAACAGCTTTTACCTAATATTTTTTTACTTATTTAATAGTTTAGCTTTATTGCCCTAAACTATTTTACATGCGGTATATTTTTATTGCTTTAGTGGCGCTATGCAGCCTACCATCGTTTTCGCAGTTAACGGTAGAAACCATTATGCAAGATCCTAAATGGATAGGTACCCAACCCAGCAATTATTTTTGGCATGCTAGTAAACCGCAGCTGTTTTTTTATTGGAA
>RDXK01000281.1 GCA_004292605.1 Bacteroidota bacterium | reverse complement strand
ATTGCCGACGTAAACATTCTACCACTTACCAACAGTAAAAACCGAGAATTACGTGCGGAGGCTCGCCACGCCTATATCAAACTATCTAAAAACGAGCCTTTTAAGTTTTTCGATATTGCCACGGAGCCTTTGTTAATGTGGGATCAGATTGAACTTTTTAAAATCATTACCACTACTAAAAATATTGCCATCCCCAACTTTGCACGTTGGGTAACGTATTCTACTAACAAGAGCATTGTATCGTTTTGTTTAAAGTTAATCATTCACTATAATCAGCAGGAAGCAGTTCCTGCGGTAATGAAAGTGTTGGATAACCGCGACCATTATTTGCGGGCCGATGCCATACAGTGTTTGGGAAAATTAAAAGTAGAGTCGGCCGAAGAACGCCTTATTCAGATTTATAATAACCAGCCATTAAACTGCCAGATAGAAATATTGAAATCGTTGGGAAGAATAGGTAGCGGTAAATACTTGGAGTTTTTACGGGCAGAGTTTTTACGGGCACAAGATTTTGATATTCGGAAAAACGCCGCTCGTTCTATTATCAATCACCGCAAGCAAAGTAGGCAAATGCTCACTGAATTATTGGAAACAGCTACGGAAGATAATCAGTTGATTTTGAAACATTGTATGAATCCGTTAATCAAATACTAGTGGCAAGAACATATTGGGAAATATTTGCTGAGTTTTATGAGTACACTGTATTTTTTTACGGTGTTACCTTGCTGCTTACCTATGCTATGCTGGCTATTATGAGCATCATTAGTATTTCTAACTACCGCAAAAAAGATGCAAACGTAGATTACGATACTTTGGTGAGTTCACCCTTATCGCCTGGTGTAAGCGTTATCGCCCCTGCGTTCAATGAATCGCTTACCATTATATTCAATGTTCGGTCGCTATTAACCTTCAACTATCCCAAGTTCGAAGTAATTATTGTAAACGATGGTAGTACGGATGATACATTACAAAAAATGATCAACGAGTTTGAGTTAACAGAAGTAGATTTTGCCTACAACCCTAAACTACAAACACGCCCCGTACAACGCATTTTTAAAAGTACCAACAAGGCTTACAATAGCTTGATGGTAATAGATAAAGAAAACGGAAAAAGTAAGGCCGATGCGGTAAACGCTGGTATTAACGCCGCCGCTTTCGATTACTTTGTTTGTTCCGATGTGGATTGTATTTTGGATAAGGATACCATCCTCAAACTTATAAAACCAGTATTGGATGAGGAGAAGTATCGTGTAATTGCTACGGGTGCTACTTTACGTATGGCCAATAGCTGCGATATTGATAAAGGTGTTATCACCCGTGTACGGCCTCCTAGGCAGTGGCTAGCCCGTTTCCAAGAAATGGAGTATATACGTGCCTTTATTTTGGGTAAAATGGGTTGGAACTACGTAAACTGTGTACCCAACGTTTCTGGAGGCTTAGGCCTATTTGATAGAGAAATTGCGGTGAAATGCGGTGGGTACGATCATACCAGTTTTGGAGAAGATATGGAGCTGATGTACCGAATGATTCGGTATAGTTGCGACCAAGATATTGAATACGCCATTCGCCACGTGCCTTATACCTTGTGCTGGACGGAAGGCCCATCCAGCATTAAATTCTTTATGCGTCAGCGTACGCGGTGGAGCAGAGGTTTGGCACAGCTAATGTATGCCCACTTTCCTATGCTATTAAACCCACGCTACGGCCGCATGGGTATGGTGGTTTTCCCGTATGGATTTTTGTTTGAGCTGTGTGCTCCTGTGGTAGAGTTGTTGGGTATTATATTTTATATAGTATCGGCAATTTTAGGATTAATTAACTGGCCTTTTGCCATCATATTATTGGTGTTTGTGTATACATACTCCATCATGGTAAGTACGCTTGCCATTTTATACGATCAGGTTTCTAACAGAACTTACCGTACTTGGAGAGAAGTGGCTAGCCTTTGTGTAATGCCGTTTATTGAAATGTTTGTATTTCACCCCATGGTGGTAATTTTTGCTGTACGTGGCTACTATTTTGCCCTTACGGGTAAAAAAGCTGGCTGGGGAGCCATGCAGCGAACTGGTTTTGGTGGCCCGCAAACACAAGCAAGCGTGGCCTAATAAGTGTAGAAATTATGAAGCAAGATATAATGACATTTTGGGATTATTTTTTACCCGCTCTGGAGTGGGTACTCATGTCGTACGGTATACTTGCCTTTGTGTGCTATGCAGCCATTACTATTCTTTCTTATTATTCTATTAAAAATTATAAGTCGGTAAAACGCATTACTAATTTTCATAACCTAGTTTCCTCGTCTGAATTATTATTAGGTGTTTCCATTATAGCACCTGCCTTTAACGAAGAAAAATCGATTGTAACGCATGTGCGAAGTTTATTGGCACAAAACTATCCAAAGTTCGAAGTGATAGTGGTAAATGATGGTAGTACCGATGGTACTTTACAAAAACTGATGGATGCGTTTGGTATGGAAAACGTAGAATTTGCCTACCATGAACGTATACCTACGGCCGATGTAAAAGGCATTTATAAAAGTAAACAGCATAATTTTTCGCAATTAATAGTGGTAGATAAGGATAGCGGTTACTCCAAAGCCGATGCTACCAATGCTGGTATTAACGCCGCTAATTTTCCGTACATACTTTGTACCGATGTGGATTGTATACTTCAGCACAATGCTATTGCGAAATTGGTTCAGCCTATTTTGGCGGAAAAAAATGGCAAGCGTGTATTAGCAGTAGGTGCTACACTGCGTTTGGTAAACGGCTGCGAAACCGATGAATACGGTATTGTTAAACGAAAATCGAGCAACAATATTTTACTTCGTTTTCAGGAAATTGAGTATCTAAAAACCTATATCCTTCACAAAACGGGTTTGAGTTTAATCAACAGTGTGCCGAGTATTTCCGGTGCTTTGGGTTTGATGGATAAAGAGATTGCGATAGAAGTAGGTGGATACGATAAAAATAATTTTAGAGAAGATATGGAGATACTTCTTCGAATGATTAAGTATGCCCACGATTACAATATTGGTTACCAAGTAAAATATATTCCTGAAACGCTTTGCTGGACGGAAGCTCCCAACAATATGACGGTGTTTGTACGCCAACGTACTAGGTGGAGTTTAGGGTTTGCCCAAATGATGTTTTTGCACCTGCCACAAATGTTTAGAGCCAAGTATGGCCGTTTTGGTTGGGTGGTTTTGCCGTATAACTTCTTCTTGGAATTTATAGCTCCTGTGTTTCATGTACTTATTGTATTGTTTTACGCCATAATGGTATACCTAGATTTTGTACGCTGGAACGAATTAATGTTTTTAGTGGGTTTGGTATATGTATACAATGTTTTGGTAACCACCCTAACTATACTGTGGGATCAAGTTACCAGCCGTAGCTACGAAACCTCTAAAAACTTATTGATACTTTGTTTATTGCCGTTTATAGAACCGTTTTTGTATTATCCCATCACCATTTTTACCAGCTTAAGAGGCTACTGGTTAAGTTTAACCAACAGAGAAAAAGTTTGGGGTAATATGCAACGTAAAGGATTTAACACCAGATACACCCCATTAAAAAAAATGATGCCGGCTACCGCTGCTCAGTAATATTTGAATATGCAAAAGGACGCAACTTTTTTTGATTATATACGCTGGTTCTACGAGGGCTTTGTGTTTTTTTATGGCACCAGTATGCTATTGGTATACGGTATGCTTGCTGTGCTAAGTTTTATTGCCATCCGTTTACACCAAAAAAAATCTACTTATGTAGATTATACAAAATTGATTGAAAGTAGCCTGGCGCCAGGTATTTCCGTAATTGCACCAGCATTCAACGAAAGCGTTACCATAATTACCAATGTACGAAGTTTAATGACCTTAAACTATCCAAAGTACGAGGTGATAATTATAGATGATGGTAGCACAGATGATACGCTACAAAAAATGATTGATGAATTTAAGCTGGTAGAGGTAGAGTTTGCTTACAATCAAAGGATAGCTACCAAAGAGGTTCGGAAATTTTTCAAATCTACCGATAGAGCCTACGAAAAATTGTTGGTAATACACAAGGAAAACGGAAAGAGCAAGGCCGATGGTAGTAATGCAGGAATCAATGCAGCTGCCTTCGATTATTTTTTGTGTACGGATGTGGATTGTATTATAGAAAAAGATACATTGCTACGCATGATAAAACCTTTTATGGATGAAGAAGCCAAAAAGGTAAAAGAAGTGGGAGAGGCTTGTATAGACTGTGGTTACAAACACGTAATAGAAGATTCTGTTAGGGTAATAGCCACGTGTGCTACACTGCGTATTGCCAATAGTTGTGAGGTAGATGAAGGGGTTATTACTCGTGTTCGTCCACCCAAAAAATACCTTCCCCGTTTTCAGGAAATGG
>RDXK01000040.1 GCA_004292605.1 Bacteroidota bacterium | reverse complement strand
AAGGAAGTCTAAAATGGCATTTAACGAATTGGGCTTTGTGCAGGTGTGTGGGCCAGCATTCCGTCGGCCCGCCACGTTAAGCCAAATACGAAGGAATAGTTGTCAATTTAAGTAAAAATGTTCGAAAAGCGGTCGGTCTGCCAAACGGTAGGAACAAACAAGAAGTGTACGTAACATACAGCTCAATCGTCTGCCCACACTTGCACAAAACCTCGTGTTGTGTGTAGTGCGTTTTTACTCACCCAACAATTCTTGGATTTCTGTTTGTAATATTGGAAGGTGTCGTATAACTATTCCCCAAATCACATCGTCAGATACAGAGTCGTAACCGTGAATAATTCTGTTTCTTGTATCCACAATTTTTCGTGAATTTGAGATTGAAATTGTTTCGTCACGTTTTAGAATACGGCTTAAAGCTTCGCCAATTATTTCAATATTTCTTTCAACTGCTCGTCTAGTTCGCAAGTCATTTTGATATTTAGCAAACTCTTTTATACTGTCGTTAAAGAAACTTTCAATTTCCATAATAGCGTTTAAAATGTCATAGAGCCACGCTTTAATGTCATTGTCCATAAATAAGTTGTCTTTGTTGGTTAACCGACTGTCTGAAATATGGGTTTCTTATCGCCTTCTCTTCTAATAGGTCAATGGGTCTTTTCAAAATATCTTGTAAAGAAAACTTGAAGTCGAAGTAATTGTCTGCATAATCTTCTACCGCTATGTTTGAGAAGTCTACAATTAAGTCAATATCACTTTCTTTTTTAAAATTATCGGTCAAAACAGAACCAAAGGCATACAGGCTTTTAACCTTGTGGGTTTTACAAAGTTTAATGATGTCTGGCGTATATGTTTCAAGTCTATTCATTATCCGGCTTACTAGGGTAAATTTACGTTATTTTATTAAATCCGTATTTCTTGGTCAAATTCTGAAGTGTTGCTGTCGCATTACACACAACGAATTGGGCTTTGTGCAGGTGTGTGGGATAGCATTCCGTCTGCCCGCAACGTTAAGCTCAATACGAAGGAATATTTGTCAATTTAAGGATAAAT
>RDXK01000280.1 GCA_004292605.1 Bacteroidota bacterium | reverse complement strand
AAAACCATTGTTACCAAAAATGGTACTGTACAATACTTGAATAGTGGCGATTGGATAGAAAATTTAACCACCCTAGAGTACTACCAAAATAGCTGGCATATTTACCAATACAACGCCAAAGATTTTCAGCACCTAGCCCACGAAAAACTATCGAAAGATTTACCTAAACTAAATGTGGTAACAAGCGAGGTAGCCGCTTTTATAGCCACTGCACTACATACACAGCCTAATGCTCCGTTAGCATCGGGCTTTTAAACCGTACCGTGTTATGAAAATTTTATACAGCGTACAAGCTACTGGCAACGGCCATATAGCCCGAGCTATAGAACTACTGCCCTACCTACAGCAATATGGCCAGGTAGATGTGTTTTTAAGTGGAAGCAATAGCCACGTGCCACACCATAGCTTACCCGTAAAATACCGAAGCAAAGGATTAAGCCTTTTTTATGGCCACCGCGGCGGACTACATTATGGCAAAATTTGGCAAGCGCTAGATGTACAACATATTTACCAATACGCCAAGGAGCTACCCGTAGCTGCGTACGATGCCGTACTAAACGATTTTGATTGCATTACCAGCCTGGCGTGTAAGCTACAAAAAGTGCCAAGCCTGCATTGGGGGCATCAAGCAAGTTTTCAAAATGCCAATACACCAAGGCCAGCCAAGCGTAATTGGTTAGGCGAAGCAGTGCTTACCCATTATGCTACAGCAACAGATTATTTGGGCTTGCACTTTAGTAAGTACGGGGGAAAAATTGTTAGTCCGGTAATTAAGGAAAAGGTTTTAGCTGCCAAACCTGTAAATCATGGGCATTTTACGGTGTATTTATCGCACTACCATTACCAGCAAGTTTTAAAAGCCGTAGAACCTTTGACGGATTTTCATTTTCATATTTTTTCAAAAGATGTGCTGCGGCCGCAAAGCGGAAAAAACTACACGCTTTTCCCAATTAATAATGAGGTGTTTACACAAAGTATGCTCAGCTGTGCCGGGGTTATTACGGGTGCAGGTTTTGAAACCCCTGCGGAAGCCCTGTATGCTGGTAAAAAATTATTGTGTATACCTATTGCAGGCCAGTATGAGCAGTGGTGCAATGCAGCAGCGTTAAAAGCCTTTGAAGTACCCATTGTAGCTAAACTAGATACTAGTTTTGAACAGCATTTTTACCAATGGCTACTTACAGAACAGCTACCCCTTACGCTACAGGAGAATACCCAGCAAATAGTAGACACCGCTGTACAAATGGCGTACAATATTAGAAGCCAAAATCATTGGTTAAGTAAGCTTCAATTACAAGAAACAGATTTGCTTGAACTAGCTATTTAGTGCGGTTTGGGCATAAAAAACGCCCCGCTTGCGGCAGGGCGTTTTACTTATTTGAAAAACTATTTCTTAGTTCTTTTTAGGAGCTGGCTTAGCGGCAGGAGCTGCTGGTTTAGCAGGTGCTGGTTTTTCATCTTCCTGAGGTTCCTGGCCACCACCTAATTCCTGTGGTAGGGTAATTTTTAATTCCTTAGCCACAAAAATAAATACGTTCTCTACTTTACTTCCCAACTCAAACGTGTTGGGTTTTAAAATCAAATCGTACTTACGAGCATCCAATACTTTTTTATAAGCAGGTAATACTTTTTCAAAAATAGGCTGGGCTAGTGTGCCACGCTTTTGCTCGATACGGTTTTGTGAAATTTGCTGCCAGTATACCAAGTTGATACCTATTTGCTGGCGTTGATTCAATATTTGATCCAATACGCTTTTAGGTGCTTTACGGGCACTATCGGCCTTGTAAGTACTATCTAAACGTTTGAACTCGCCTTGGTAAAAATCGTACTCACGCTGTAGCGAATCTCTTTCATACAATTGTACTAAACTATCTACAGCACGGTATTGTGGCATAGCTTGTACCATTAAATCAATATCAAAAACACCGTATTTGGTAGCTTGAGCATTGGTAGTAATAGTAGCTGCTAGTGTACCTACAAAAACCACTAGGGTTACAAAAAACTTTTTCATTATTGTTTGCTTGTTTTAAAAAATTGAAATTGGTTTTGGTTTTATTTTATGCCTAGCTCTCGCAAAACATCATCGCTTTTCTCCAGCTTTGGGTCGGCAAATATAACGGTAATTCCTTCACTTTTATCCAATATAAAATCGTATGCACGTGCTATGGCTATCTTTTGTACGGCATTAAAAATTTTATCTTGTATGGGTTTTATTAGCTTCTGGCGTTCCTTAAACAAATCGCCTTCGTAGCCAAAACGGCGTTTTTGTATATCTCTTACTTCTTTCTCTTTTATAAAAAGTTCATCTTCTCTTTTCTTACGCAGTTCCTCGGTAAGCATGTACTGTTCCGCATCGTAGTTTTTGTACATCTTATCTAGCTCTAGCTGCTTATTATCTATCTCCTTTTGCCAATTTTCGCTGGCTTGGTTTAGCTTTTTTTCTGCCTCTTTATACTCGGGCAGTTTATCTAAAATATACTTTACATCTATCACCGCATACCGCTGTGCTTGGGTAGCAAGAGTAAACATGCAAAAGGCGATAATTAAGCTAACATATTTCATACGTATACCATTTAACTAATACAATGCCAAACTGTTATTCTGGTTCAAAACCTAGCATAAATGTAAAGCTAGCACCATCTCTAAAGCGGGTATTGGGGCCAAACCTATCCAAACCTACTCCATAATCAAACCCTAATAAACCAAACATAGGTAGGAAGAAACGCATACCTACACCCACGCTTCGGCGTAGCTGAAAGGGATTATAACTCTTCATATCGTACCAGCCGTTGGCTGCTTCAAAAAAGCCAAGACCGTAAATGGTACTGGTAGGACTTAAACTAAGCGGATACCGCATTTCCAGCGTGTACTTATTAAATATAGTAAAGTATTGCGATGCTCCTTGCTGCTCTGGGTTTACACGGGGGTCGCTACTTTCATACACGGGGTAGCCACGGTGGGCAATAATTTCGTTACCCAGAAGCTGGAACTGATTGGCCAAACCGGCATTACCCACTTGGAAACGCTCAAACGGTGAAATACGCTGGTTACGGTTATACCTACCTAGGAAGCCAGCTTTTACAGCGGCCATTAACACAAACTGCTTATTTCTATCTTCCCCATGTGGTTTACCTATAGGCACAAACCATTGGCCCGTGTAACGCCATTTGTGATACTCTATCCACCGGTAAGGATTTTCTGCTGTAGCAAAATTGTTGCTTATTTGGCTCCACGGTGGTGTTACCTGTAAGCTAAGGTTAAAGGTGCTACCACTACGTGGGAAAATAGGAGCATCTATACTTGAGCGTAGTAGGGTTACTTTAAAGTTTAAGTTGTGCGAAAAACCATTGGTAAAGCCCGGAAGATTTACCTGATCTATGGGATAATTTTTTAACCTATACCGTACAAAACCAGCGGTAAGGCCTAAGCTAAAATAGTTATCGGGCCACTGAAGCTGTTTGGTAATACCTACGCTAGCACCCGTAGTTTGGAAAAAGCTATTTCTAGCATTTTGCTGGTTAAAGGTTCTGGTAATAGGGTCCCAAGCATTGGAAAACTTGGTATCGTAAATACTAAAACTTAGGGCGTTTCTTTTTTTACCACCTAGCCAAGGTTCAGTAAAGCTGGCATTGTAGCTTCTAAAGGCTCGTCCGTTACTTTGTATACGTAAGCTTAGTTTTTGTCCGTCGCCTTGGGGCAATGGCTGCCAAGCATCTTTCTTGAAAATATTCTTGATACTAAAGTTGTTGAAACTTACACCAAGTGTACCTGTAAGACCAATACCACCACCAAAACCGGCACTTAGTTCCAGCTGATCGTTGCTTTTTTCTTCTACGCTGTAGTTAATATCCACCGTACCATCTTCTTGGTTGGGCACGGGAGTCATCCCTATTTTCTCTTGGTTAAAATAACCAAGGTTGGCTATTTCTCTTTGAGAGCGTATTAAATCGGTTCTACTAAATTTTTCACCCGGTATGGTACGTAGTTCTCGGCGTATTACGTATTCTTTGGTTTTATCGTTACCGGCTATACGAACGTTTTTGATGGTAGCTTGCGGACCTTCAATCAATCGAATTTCAAAATCTATTGTATCGTTATAAACAGCGGTTTCTACAGGGTCGGTTCTAAAAAACAGGTACCCATCATCCATGTACAGGCCACTAATGTCGCCCCCTTCTGGAGAAAGGTTTTTACCTAGTTTTTTGTTTAATATGTCAAGGTTATAAATATCGCCTTTTTTGATACCCAATATGCTAGATAACAAAGTATCGGAATACTTGGTATTACCACGCCAGCTGATATTACCAAAATAGTATTGTTTACCCTCGTTCATGGCAATATCTATATTCATATTGCCCTTGCTGTTAAAATAAAATGTATCCTTATTTATACCAGCATCGCGGTAACCGTTG
>RDXK01000039.1 GCA_004292605.1 Bacteroidota bacterium | reverse complement strand
AGCATTCCGTCAGCCCGCAACGTTAAGCCAAATACGAAGGAATATTTGTCAATTTAAGTAAAAAAGTTTGAAAAGCGGTCGGTCTGCCAGACGGTAGGAACAAACAAGAAACGTACGTAACATACAGCTTACTCGTCTGCCCACACTTGCACAAAACCTCGTGTTAGCTGCCGTTTTATTTCTTATTTTAATCGGTCTGTCCGTACTGATAAATAATTCTTCATATAATACGCTTGATACTCCGCATGACGCTTAATAAAGTTTCTAGTTCTATCGTCTCTGCTTGGTATTTCCAAGTCATACTGTCGGTCGTAAATACTAGCGAAATTATTGAAGACAATTTTTATCATTTGTAAGTGTTCAAATGCATTTTCAAAGTCATTAGTACTGAAACTCTCAATCTTGAACGGTTGATTTAGTTCGTAATTGTCTGCATGTCCGAACTTTTTGTCACGTAGATTCCGTATTTTCTTGCAAAAGTCAGAATTTTTAATTCTTTCAATTAAGAAAACATTTTGGTCATATAAAATTTGAAAATCCTTAGTACTGTCGTTCAAAATAATCTCATTAAGTCTATTAAGCGAAGAAATATTTTGTTTGTTGTCTTTGCTTCCTTTCTCAAGCAACTTACAATATTCCATAATGAAACAATATTGCAATGTCACCCTGTAAAAGTTGAATATATGACTATTTACAATTTTGATTTCATTACTTGTGTAGATCTCATCCGAAATAATGTGGAGTTCGGAAAGGGAAGTGTTATACAAGTAGGTTGACCAATGAATATGGGTTAGTCTATTCTCAATTTGTTCGTTCATTTCAATAATTAGGTTGTGTCGTTTACAAATGGCAGCTAACGAATTGGGCTTTGTGCAGGTGTGTGGGCCAGCATTCCGTCAGCCCACAACGTTAAGCCAAATACGAAGGAATATTTGTCAATTTAAGTAAAATGTTCAAAAAGCGGTCGGTCTGCCAAGCGGTAGGAGCAAACAAGAAACGCACGTAACAAACAGCTTACTCGTCTGCCCACACTTGCACAAAACCTCGTGTTGTAA
>RDXK01000279.1 GCA_004292605.1 Bacteroidota bacterium | reverse complement strand
ATGGAAAGCAACGGAAACAATACCATGTTTGCCACATCGGCCGAGGAAGGGAAAATAGCTATGAAAATACCCGGAACTACCATGGGTGATTGGCTACCTAACAAAACCAAACGCCCCACCGTAAAAGCATTAGGAACTACCAAAACCATAGCAGGCTATGCTTGTAAAGCATATGAAATTAGTGTAATGGAAAACGGTACCAAACAAAGTTTTACATGCTGGGCTACTACCAAACCTTTGCCTATTGCCCATGCTCAGTTCCCTTTTTTTACCATGCTTTTAGCAGAAAATTTAGGCTTACCCTTGCCAGCTAAAACGGGCATCTTACAAATAGAAGGCAAAGCCGAAGGAAGCCAATATTTACTAGAGGTTCAGGCTATTACACCTTTTGTAAAAACATGGCCATTTGCCCAATATAAATTGCTATCCGTACCAGGAAAATAATTGCGTAAGAAATATTTTGTTGTACCTACACACTAATCTGGCAGCAACACTAGTTTAGGTGCTTGCTGCTGGTTTAGTAAAAGCAATGTGTAGTTTTTACCTGCTAACAATGTAGCCGGAATACTGTCAATAGCTTGTACAGAAGTGGGTGGCTTTATAGCCAATTCTCCTGCACCGGTGGCAAGGTAGTTAGAGCTAAAAAACAAATTAGGTGTAGCAAAAAAATCAAGATAGGTTTTGTTAGTAAAGGCATTGATGCTATCCCGCCAAGTTACCTGCGTAGTGGAAACTAAAGGCGATGCATGTAAAAACCGCAACCCGGCTAAATTCCCGGCGGTATCAATGGTTCTACGCTGGTATAAAAAAAACCTTGCTCGGGGTATACTATCACCTATCACCAAGGTATAAGCCGTACCGGGCACCACCATAGTATTTCCATTAAAAATAGTATCGTTATTCACCCGTACTACAATGGGTATCAAGCCACCATCAAAAGTAGTATCGGCTCGTTTTTGTCCATATATTCTATTCGTAATCCGCGTATCTCCCACCGTTACGGAAACACTATCAGCATCCGGTACCAAATGCCACAATGCCAAGGTACTTTTAGGTAGTACCACGCTAGTATCGGCCCGGCTATTACAGGCTATAAAAAATATGCTGGCGGTGGCTACAGCCACTACCAGCATATTTGCCCCAAAATTATTCTTGTTCCAAAAACGGATAGCCATAATGTGTAGGCGGATTGAAAGTTTCTTTAATGGTTCTTGCACTTAACCAACGGTATAAGTTCAGCATGCTACCAGCTTTATCGTTGGTTCCGCTTGCTCTGGCGCCACCAAATGGCTGCTGCCCCACTACGGCACCTGTAGGCTTATCGTTAATATAAAAATTACCAGCTGCATTACGTAGTGTTTTGGTAGCTGCTACCACGGCATGCCTATCGGTGGCTATTACAGCCCCGGTAAGTGCATAACTGCTAGTGGTGTTTACCAAGTGCATGGCACCTTCAAAATCATCGGCATCGTATACATAGATGGTTAATACCGGACCAAAAATTTCTTCGCACATGGTTACATACTTAGGATCCCTAGTTTCTATCACCGTAGGCTGAATAAAATAACCAACCGATTTATCGCAAGTGCCACCTACTAATATTTTCGCCTTTCTATCTTTTTTGGCGTTATCTATATAGCCCTTTATTTTATTAAAACTCTTTTCGTCTATCACTGCGTTTACAAAATTGCCAAAATCTTCCGTGCTGCCCACTTTCATGGTTTCTACGGCGGCCACTAATTTTTGCTTAATGGCTTCGGCTAAATTACTCGGTAAATAGGCTCTGCTAGCTGCACTACATTTTTGGCCTTGAAACTCGAATGCTCCACGGGCAAGGGCTGTTACAGCAACATCTACATCGGCACTTTTATGTATCAATACAAAGTCTTTTCCTCCCGTTTCACCTACAATACGTGGATACGATTTATACAAGCCAATATTGTTACCAATGGTCTTCCACATTTGGTTAAAAACAACTGTACTTCCTGTGAAATGTACACCAGCAAAATCGGGGTGACTAAAGCAAACTTTACCCACCATTGGTCCGTCTACAAACACGGTATTAATTACACCATCCGGAAGGCCTGCTTCTTCCAGCACTTTCATTATTACATGTGCTGAATAAATTTGTGTGTAGGCTGGTTTCCAAACTACGGTGTTACCACACATAGCAGCACTAGTGGGTAGGTTAGCACCAATAGCAGTAAAATTGAATGGCGTTACGGCTAACACAAACCCTTCTAGCGGCCTGTACTCCATACGGTTATGCATACCGGGTGCACTAATAGGCTGTTGGGTATATATTTCGCTTAAAAAATGCACGTTGAATTTTAGAAAATCTATTAGCTCACAAGCAGCATCTATTTCTGCTTGGTAGGCATTTTTACTTTGCCCTAGCATAGTAGCAGCATTAATAGCAAAGCGATATTTGGTAGCCAATAAATCGGCTGCTTTTAAAAATATATGTGCTCTATCTTCCCAAGGCATATCGGCCCAAGCTTGTTTGGCTTTTAACGCAGCATCCACCGCTTGCTGTACATGTTTTTCTTCCCCAATAGAAAAGCTACCCAATACATGTGCATGCTCATGCGGCGGGTGTATGGTTTGCTTGTTGCTTGTGCGTACACTACGGCCACCAATATTCATAGGAATATCTACGGGCTTCTTTTTCATTTGTGCCAACGCCGCTTGTAGTTTACTACGCTCCGCAGAACCCGGAGCATACTGCAAAACAGGTTCATTTACAGGAAGTGGATAATGAAAGTATCCTAAATTCATGGCAAATAATTTTGCGGCAAACCTACTGAATAATTAGCTGTGGGAACCAATGATTGCCTTGCAACGGTAATTTTTGTAGCATTGCAACTATGCTAAAGGCAAGTTTATATAGTGGCAGGTTTATATATACGTTAATTAGTAAGGCTATTTACATACTACGTACCCGTAAACAACAAACCCAATTTGCCTACCAATTGTTACAACAATTTGAACAACAGCAGAACGGTACATTTAATACGGATACCAAGAAGGAAATTGCGGTAAGTCATGGTATTTATTTACCCATGATTTGTGATAGTTTTTTACAATTATTGGGCCGCAAGTGTACACCTACCGAGCAAGCACATATAGTACACTATTTTACTTGCAGCAGTTTGTTTGATGATTTTGTAGATGAAAAGCAACTTACTTGGCAGCAGTTATTTGCCATTAGTTATGCCCCCGAAAACTATATAGCCAACAGTTTTGAAGAACGCACTTTTTTGTATGCACATAGGTATTTGCTCGATATTGTTAGAAACAAAGAAGCTTACTTAGCCGACACAAAAATTTTATTTGAAGCCCAGAAAAACAGTCAGTTACAAATTCATGGTCAACTGTCAGAACCGTTGCTAACACAAACCACCCTGAACAAAGGAGGTTATAGCTTGCGTATTTGTAATTATTATTTTGCCTATGAGGCCATGGATGAACAACTACCTATTTGGGAGAAATTGGGCAATATTATTCAGGTTATTAACGATTTATTTGATGTTTGGAAAGATGTGCAAAACCAAACGGTAACACCAGCCAACAATGCAAAAAATATTCATGAATTAACGGCTTGGTATCGGCAGCTGGTAGATGCTCTATGGCAGGAAATGCAAGCAATAAAAGCACCTAGCCATAAGGTGACTGCCTTTAAAATTTCTATGGCGGGTATTTGTGCATTTGGTTTTATAGCCATAGATCAATTTAGGCGTTTAGCAGATGTGGACGGACGGCTGCATTGGCAACAATACACCCGCAAACAGCTGATAATAGATATGGAAAAATGGAACAATTTAGTGAGCTGGTGCCGGCATACGTACAAGCTTGGTAAAAAAGCATAAAAAAAGAGCTGCTTGAAAGCAGCTCTCGGTATCAGGTTTATTAGGTAATCCGCATTTCCTATTTCGAACCCGTTAAAAGTGTTACAGCTTGGTATGTTTGTTTGGCTGATTGTAGTTGGAATTTAAACATATTACCCACCAACATTCTAGTTACTTGTACAGGTACACGGTTTACACCTTGCATAGCTTTAAAGTTTTGTTGGTGAACAATATTGCCATTTACATCTCTAATTATCGCCACCATATTTTCATCTTCCGGTGCACTAAATTCTGCAATAAAACGACCGTTGAATGGGTTAGGTGAAACTTGCACAGGAGCCGTTACTACTACTGTAGGCATTACTATATTACGTGTTTGCACCAAGGCCACATCTGAAATTTCTAAATCAATATTTCTTTTATCGAAATCATCAGATATTACAGTGAATACAATGGAAGTAATATCGTTGGCGGCAAAGGCATTGGTAGTTTCTGGGGCAGTAAACTCAGCAAAGTTGATGGTCATGTTTTGAACATCTGCATTGGCTTGGAAAGTACGTGTGTACTGAAACATCCAGTTGGTAATACCAGCCTT
>RDXK01000278.1 GCA_004292605.1 Bacteroidota bacterium | reverse complement strand
ATTACTAACCCTAAACCGGTGCCGCCAAAGTTTCTGGTGGAGTCGTTATCTACCTGCGAAAATGGTTGAAATAATTTTTGCAAATCGTGTTGTTCTATACCTATTCCCGTATCGGTTACTTTAAAAAGTAGTTGCTGTATATTATCGGTAGTTTGTGCCGTAACTTCTAAATGTACAAAGCCTTGTTTGGTGAACTTGATGGCATTTCCGATTAAGTTCACCAACACTTGTTTTAGGCGAGCTTCGTCGGCCATTACCCAAGCGGGTAAACTTTCATCTATAATACACACAAATTTTACCTCACCACGTTTGGCAGCAATAGAAGGTTGCACAATGGTTTTTATTTCTTCCAAGCATTGTTTTAAATGCATGGGGTTTTGGTAAATTTCTAAACGGTCGGCTTCAATTTTCGAAATATCCAGTACATCGTTAATTACGCTTAAAAGGTGGTTCCCGCTGATGGTGAGGGTATTTACATAGCTTTTTTGGGCCTCGTTCATGGGTGTTAGTGCCAATAATTCCGCACTGCCAATAATACCATTGAGCGGTGTACGAATTTCATGACTCATATTGGCCAAAAATTTGGATTTGGCTTGGGTAGCCATCTCTGCTTCGAGCTTCGCTTTCGATAATCGTTCCTGCGTTTTGAGAAGCGAAAAATTGGTACGCTGTTGCTTGATTTTTTCTAGGTCGTACGTTTTCCTAAATCGGTGTAGCGTCAAGCCTAAAAGTGCGGTAATTACACTACTAAACAGTAGCAAATCGAGCATTTTTTTAGCAAAATCTTCCTGCCTTATCACAAAAGTGGGTTGGGCTAGTTCTATACAAAACAAAATGATGATGATGGATACTACAAAAACCGCAAAAAGTAGGTGATGCTTATAATCTAACACCAAAACCCCTACTACCAGTATACATGGAAAATACAAAATGGTGCTGCCTATAAGTCCGCCATTTAAGTACCAAATAGGTATAATAAAAAGTGTGTTTACTACCACAAAAAAGGGTGCTATTTCTACAGTGGCAAACAAGTATTTATGTAGGTAGAGGAAAATAGCATTGGTAAAAATGGTAAATACAAACAGGTAGCCAAGTTCCACACCGCCACTGAGGAAAAAACTTACAAAAGCCAATAACGTACTTAACCCTATGATACCGGCACTTGCTATGTTCAGTAATTGGCCGCTCAAGCTTTGCTGGCCGTTTTTGGAGTGTAATAAAAATTGCTTGATAAGCTGGTACGCTTTACCTTGTTTCATGGCGGATGGTTACGGTAAAAGTACGGCTACCCAGTGGTTTTTGGCTTAATATACCCTTAATAAAGCAGCAAACCCGTGCAAATACAGTTTCAGGGCAAATTGCTAAAAAAATGGTAAGTTCGCAGCCCTACAAAAACTAAGTTTGTGCGACTAAAACAATTGGAAATAAAGGGCTTTAAAAGCTTTGCCGATAAAACTATTTTAAACTTTAACGAAGGTATTACCGGTATTATTGGACCCAATGGTTGTGGTAAAAGTAATATCATCGATAGCATTCGCTGGGTAATTGGCGAGCAAAAAATTTCATCGCTCCGTTCGGAAAACTTGGAAGCCTTGGTTTTTAACGGGAGCAAAACCCGGAGTGCAAGTGGCTTGGCAGAAGTGAGTTTAACCTTTGAAAACAATAAAAATTTATTACCTACCGAGTTTAGTACTGTAACCATTACCCGCAGGTTTTATAAAAATGGAGAAAGCGAGTATCGACTGAACGATGTTAGTTGCCGATTAAAAGATATTCATAATTTGTTTATGGATACTGGTGTAAGCACCGATAGCTATGCCATCATTGAATTAGGCATGGTGGATGATATTATTAAGGATAAAGAAAATAGCCGCCGCCGAATGCTGGAGCAGGCCGCTGGTATTACCATTTATAAAACACGAAAAAAGGAAGCCAAATCCAAACTAGATGCTACCGAGCAAGATTTGAATAGGATAGAAGATTTACTTTTTGAAATTCATAACCAATTAAAAACCCTAGAGAACCAAGCCAAGAAAGCCGAGAAATACCATGAAATAAAAAAGGAGTACAAAACCATTAGCATAGAGCTAGCGAAGGCCGCTTTAGAAGGGTTTAACATTGAGTATAAAAAACTACAAGAACAGCAGGATACTGATGCCGATGAAAAAGCAGCGTTAGATGCCGCCATTGCTACAGCAGAAGCGAAACTTGAAAGCGAAAAGCTGCAGTTTCTCGACCAAGAGAAGCAATTGCAGGCCATGCAGCAAGCCTATAACGAGCTTTTACAGGAAGTACGCAGCCGAGAAAACGATAAAAATTTAGCGGCCCAAAGTTTGCAATTTTTGAAAGATAAGGAGCAGGGAGCACAGCAATTTTTACAAAAGGCCGATGCACAATTGGTAAGTATTACCGATAGCATAGAAGCCACCGAAAATATGCTGGCGGATGAGCAAGAGAAACTGGTAGAACTACAAGATAAGATAGAAAACTACAAAGAGCAGGTGGAAGACAAACGCCAGCAGTACGATGCAGAGCGGGCCGCTTTAGATGCTGTACGCACCCAAATGCAAACGGCACAACGCCAACAGTTTGATGCAGAAAAAAAGGTAGCCGTGGCCGATTCTGGTATTCAAAACTATCAGCGAAGTCAGCAGCAACTGCAGGAAGAAGCCCAGCAGCGTGCCAATTTGCAAATAGAATTTACCTTAAAAGAGCAAAACATTACAGAGGAGCTTCAGTTAAAAAAGCAAGCCTTTACCGAGCTTCAGGAGCATAACCAGCATACCAAGGAGCAAATTTTAGCTACCCAAGCTACCCTTGAAAATATTAGAGCAGAATTGGCCGAGGAAAATAGAAAATACGATGCTCGAAAAAACGAGTACGATTTGCTCAAAAGCTTGGTAGATAATATGGAGGGCTACCCAGAAAGTAGCAAATACCTCAGTAAAAATTGGCCGGCAAAAGCACCCATAGTTTCCGATGTTTTGTACGTGCAGCCACAATACCGTGCAGCGGTAGAAAATGTGTTGGAGCCTTATTTAAACTATTTTGTAGCGGCTAACCAAGCGGAAGCTATGCAGGCGGTAAACCTACTTGCCGATGCAAAAAAAGGTAAAGCCAATTTCTTTTTGTTAGATGCTTTGGCCCAGCAAAACACAACCGAGCAAGCGGCGCCTGCCGGTACCATTGCTGCTTTGAGTGTGATAGAGGTAGATGTGGCCTATTTACCCCTAGCCAAACATTTACTGGGCAATGTATTTATAGCCAACGGAGCCGAGGCGGAGGCCATACGGTTGGAGAAAGGTGTGGTATTAGATGCTTCCGGAAAATTGGTGTTGGGTAAGTTTAGCTTAACAGGTGGAAGTGTAGGACTGTTTGAAGGAAAGAAAATAGGACGGGCCAAAAACCTTGAAAAATTAGCCGAAGAAATACAGCAGCAGCAAGAAGTAATTCAAGCATTGAAAGCCAAATTACAAGCGGAGCAAAGCAAGGTTGTGGCTTACAATGAGCAATTAAAAGAGCAATTGCTAAAGCAAACGGAACAGGAAATAATACAGCTAAATAACCAATTATTTGCGGTGAAGAATAAGGCGGAGAATTTGGCGCAAGCCAATGAAACCGGCGAGAAGCGATTACAAGAAATTACTACCAAGTTAGCCGAGGAAATTAAGAACATAGCGGATACGCGTACTTTGCTGGCCCAGTTAAACGAATCGTTGGCCGTGTTGCAACAGCAAACCCAACAGCAGCAAGTACAGTACCAGGAAACCGAAAAGCAATACAATTTTGCCCAAGCACAATACAACGATGTGAATTTGCAGTTTACTCGTTTGCAAAGCAAATTGGCTGCATTGAAACAGGAGCTAGTGTTTAAGCAAAACCAAATGGCCGATGTAAAACAGCAAATAGCTACCAATACGGGTATTTTAGCCACCGCTCAAGCGGAAATACAAGAAAATACAGAAAAGCTTGCCGTTGCCACACAGGCATTGGAAGGTTTACTTCGCCTGAAAGAGGAGCAGGGTAAACAGGTGAATAGTTTCGACCAGAGCTATTACAACAAACGTCAGCAAATTCAGGAGTTAGAAGCCACGCTACGGGCACAGCAAAAGCGAAAGGAACAAATGGATGCAGCCCTAAATACCGTAAAAGATAGGTTGAATGAATTGAAGCTGCAATTGGCCGGTATGAAGGAGCGATTGCAGGTAGAGTTTAGGGTGAATATAGATGATGTGCTGAACGAAGAACGCACTACCACTGCCAGTTTGGAAGAAATAACGACTGCGGCGGAGAAACTAAAAAAGCGTTTAGAAAATATGGGTGAAGTAAACCCTACAGCTATAGAGGCCTACCAAGAAATGAAGAAAAGGTATGAATTTATAGTAGAACAAAAGAACGATTTGGTAACCGCCAAAGATAGTTTGCTTAAAACCATCCAAGAAGTGGAA
>RDXK01000277.1 GCA_004292605.1 Bacteroidota bacterium | reverse complement strand
AATGCCAAATGATAATCGGTAAAACTAGTATTAGGTAAAAATGGCACATTAAACGCAGGGTGTGCACCCAAGGAAAAATACAACGTTTGTTCGCCAGTATTTTTTACTCGGTATTGTACTGTTACACCGCTATTGGTTAACTGATATTGTAGTTGCAGTGTAAATAAGAAGGGATATTTTGCTAATGTTTCCGCGGAATGTGTTAATTCAAAAACTGCCTTGGTGTTACCCACTTCCACTAATTCAAACAATTGTTCCCGGGCAAATCCATGGCGACCAAGCGGGTATGTATTTCCTTGAAACGTATAGCTGTTGTTTTTTAAACCTCCCACAATAGGAAAAAGTACAGGACTGCGTTTGCCCCAAAAATTAGCATCGCCCTGCCACAAATATTCTATACCTGTTTGTCGGCAAAAAACACTTTGCAGCTCGGCACCTAAAGTGCTAATGGTTACTTGTAAAAAACTGTTTCTTAGGGTAATAATATCGCCAGCCATATACTATTCATCTATTCTTTCATCTACTGCATTGGCCAGTACTTTGGCGCTCATTTTACGCAGCGGATTTTTTCTATCGTTAAAATAATCGCTTCTATTTCTAGCTACATCTATTGCACCAAACAATGCCATTAAAAATGGTTGTTCATCCGCCATATTTTTTCCTGCTATATCAAAAGCGGTTCCATGGTCGGGGCTAGTACGTACTGCTGTTAAACCTGCTGTATAGTTCATGCTAGTGCCAGTGGCCATGGATTTGAATGGAATCAATCCTTGATCATGATAAAGTGCAAGCACCGCATCAAATTGCTGGTACATACCACGGGCAAAAAAAGCATCGGAACTGTATGGGCCAAATGCCAAAATTTTATCTTTTACTTTTTGAATGGCAGGTTTTATTATTTGTTGCTCTTCTTCACCAATCAAGCCTTCATCGCCGGCATGTGGGTTTAAACCTAGTACAGCAATTTTTGGTTTGGGAATAGCAAAGTCTTGCTGCAAACTTTCGTTTAAAATTCTCAGCTTACTTACTATGGCATCTACCGTAATATGTTTAGCTATTTCATTTACGGGTACATGTTCCGTTAATAAGCCTACTCGCATATTGTCGGCCACCATAAACATAGCTACATCGGGTGCACCAAAATAAGCTTTCAAAAATGGGGTATGACCGGTATAAGGAAACTCATCCGAAAAAATATTTTTTTTATGTATAGGTGCTGTTACCAAAGCATCTATACCACCTTCGTGTAAAGCTTCTACACCTTTTTGCAAACTTAGTAAAGCATACTTTCCGCCTACATCGTTCAGTTCGCCGGGTGTTATGGTTACCTCATCTTCCCAGCAGTTGAGTAGGTTTATTTGCCCCGGTTGTAAGCGTTCCAAATCCTTAATGGGTGTAAAACTAAATTGAACATCCCCCACCATTTTTCTGTAAAAATTAATCACCTTGTTCGATGCAAATATTACCGGTGTACACATTTGTAGTACCGCTGCATTGCTAAGTGCTTTAATAATAATTTCTATACCTATACCATTTACATCGCCACAAGTGATGCCTATAATGGGTTTATTTAATACCTGCTGCATACAAAATATTTCGTGGCGAAGATACGCTTTATTAGTAGGTGGTTACACTGTGCATGGCACTACTAATTCTACTAGCTTTGCGGGCATGGAGTATACCTTAAAAAAGCAGTTAGGACAGCATTTTTTAGTAAACGAAACTATTTGTAAGCAAATAGTTACCGCTATAGAACAGCAAATGGCGGAGCACGCTATACAAAATGTGGTAGAGGTAGGCCCAGGTGGTGGTGCTATTACCAAATACTTGTACCAGCTACCCGATATTAATTTTACAGCCGTGGAGTTTGATGTAGAAAAGGTTCAGTATTTGGCTAAGCAATATCCAGAGCTAAAAGATAAAATAGTACAAGCCGATTTTTTACAAATTCCACCACCGTTTGAGTCGCCTTTTGCCGTGGTAGGAAATTTCCCTTACAATATTTCATCACAAATTCTTTTCAAAGTGTTGGATTGGTTACCACAGGTTCCTTTTTGTGTGGGTATGTTTCAAAAGGAAGTTGCTGAAAGGGTAGCAGCCAAACCTGGTAGCAAAGCTTTTGGCATCATCAGCGTTTTACTACAAGCAAAATATAATATTAGTTATTTGTTTGATGTACCTGCGGAAGCATTTAATCCACCACCCAAAGTGGTAAGTGGTGTAATACTGCTACAGCGTAGGTCGCAACCCCTTACCGTGGCTAGTGAGCGTAGGTTACAGGTATTGGTAAAAACTGCCTTTGGCCAGCGACGTAAAACCTTACGAAACGCAACCAAAAGTTTATTTGACGCCGCTACTTTAGCGGATGATATTTTTAATAAACGTGCGGAGCAATTGAGTTTAGAGCAGTTTGCGGAGCTTACCTTTAAAATGCTATAGCCCTATGCAAAAAGTATTAATTACTGCACCGGTTCATCTATGGCTACCGCAGATATTGCAGGAGAAAGGTTTTGAAGTAGTACTGCTCCCAGCAATTACGCATGAGCAGGTAGTGGCTTGTATACACGAGTACGCTGGGCTGGTAATTACCACCCGTATTTTGGTAGATGAAGCGGTGCTTAACAATGCTCATCAGCTACAATGGATTGCTAGGCTTGGTAGCGGTATGGAATTAATTAATGTAGCACTAGCTACTAGCAAAGGCATTACCTGTGTTAGCAGCCCGGAAGGCAATAGCAATGCCGTGGCCGAGCATAGCTTGGGTATGCTATTAAGTTTGGCCAATAACCTTGTAAAAAGTAGCCTTGAAATAAAAAATGGTCAGTGGTTACGAAACGAAAACAGAGGTTGGGAACTGAGCGGAAAAACCGTTGGTATTATTGGCTACGGGCATACTGGCGCTGCTTTTGCAAAATTGCTACAGGGCTGGAATGTACAAGTGCTTGCTCATGATATACTACCCAAACAGCCTATTTGGCCGCATGTAAAAATGGTATCAAAGCAGGAGGTTTTGGCACACGCACAGGTGGTAAGTTTACACCTGCCACTAACAGCGGAAACAAAGTATTATGCGAACGATTCATTTTTTAACAGCCTACAGCAGAAGCCGTTATTTATCAGTTGCTGCCGCGGAAAGGTTACCCACACAGCCGCATTGATACGAGCATTAAAAGCCAATGTAATACGTGGAGCTGCTTTAGATGTGTTGGAAAATGAGCAACTACAAACTTACACGGCGGAGCAGCAAAACGAGCTACGGTGGTTATTGGCACAGCCGAATGTGCTAATAACACCGCATATTGCTGGCTATACACATGAGGCGTATTTACAAATGGCTAAAGTGGTGGTGGAAAAATTGGGTTTGTAGCAGGAATTATTTATTTTTGAACTATTACAACGCTGTGCAAAAGTGCAGCGTTGTATTTTTTTATAAAAACGCAAGTAGTATGAGTGATACAATGTATGTAACCAAGGAAACCTTGGAGAAAATGAGGGAAGAGCTACAACGCATGAAATCGGTAGATAGGCCCGCCGCTGCCCGTGCTATAGCGGAGGCACGTGAAAAAGGCGATTTAAAAGAGAACGCAGAATACGATGCTGCCAAGGAGCATCAAGGGATTTTAGAAGCAAAAATGGCTTTATTGGAAAGTCAAATTGCTACTGCACGTATAGTAGATGCTGCTAATGTAGATACTAGCAAAGCCAATTTATTAACCAAAGTAACCATTACCAATTTGGCCAATAAAAAATCTATGACTTACCAGCTAGTAGGCGAGAAGGAAGCTGATTTAAAAGCCGGAAAAATTTCCATCAATTCACCTATCGGCAAGGGGTTGTTGGGTAAAACCAAAGGCGAAATTGCGGAAGTACAAACACCTGCCGGCTTGATAAAATTTTCTATTGACAATATAACCATTTAAACGTGTTAGTTAACCACTACCAATTTACGGTTACAGGTGCCGACACCAAAGAGGTTCGCCAACGCTGGTGGGATCTTTTTTTCTTTGTAATAGGTGTGGTGGTGATAGCGGTTTCCTTGGCAATGTTGGTGAAGAAATATATGGCCAATACGGGCTTTCGGTGGACCGATATTAAGTACATCGTTTTTATGATTTTGGCTGCCAATGCAGGGTTTCAGTTTTTTAACAAGCAGCAGCTATCCAAGCGATTATTATTTGCGGTAAGTGATAGCGAGATAATTTTTTGGGATGCTGTGGCCAAAGTGCAGCAAACAGTAAGGTTGACGGATGTTCAAAATAGTCGCTTAACCTACGATGAGGTATTGTTAATTACTTTACACAGTGGCACCAAACACGAAGTTGCAACAGAACAATGGTCGGCCAGCAAAAAGGCGGCTTTAAAGGAATGGCTAAAAACCCAACAAACAACGGTAGCATGACACTATTTGAAAAAATAATTGCCCGCGA
Organism: Bacteroidota bacterium; assembly: GCA_004292605.1. Lineage (GTDB taxonomy): Bacteria > Bacteroidota > Bacteroidia > Chitinophagales > Chitinophagaceae > UBA10646. The sequence continues at coordinate 31 of RDXK01000277.1, read as the reverse complement.
AATTCCCAGCTATACCATTGCGGAGAACGAG
>RDXK01000103.1 GCA_004292605.1 Bacteroidota bacterium | reverse complement strand
ATATTTTAGGTAATAGCCGCTTTAATAGTAACAGCAGAGGTGCTTATGAGCCCACCAGTACATGGTCGGGTGCAGTTAGCTCCGATTGGGCTAATGCCAGTAACTGGTTGGGGGGTATTCCTAGTATAAAATCAAATGTTTATATAAACAGTACGGTTTCCAATTTTCCAATTTTAAATTCGGGAGATGGGTTTTCCAGAAATTTTAGCGTTCCTCATAATGCACAAGCAACCATCGGGGCCACCGGCAATTTCAAACTCGCTGGTCAAATTATTAACAATGGAACTATCAATGCCAGTAATGGCAGTTTAGTACTAGTAGGTACCACCGTACAAACTATTCCAGCAAATTTATTTTCCGGTAATAACCTAAAAAATCTTGTCATAAATAATGAAGCAGGTGTAACGCTTGGTGGTAATATAAATATTAGCGGAGCAATAAATACGCTAGCTGGCCAGCTTGCTCTGGGCAATAATAATATCACCCTAGTTTCTTCGGCTACCAATACAGCAAGTATCGCCGCTACTACGGTGGTTAATCCCTTTACTTACGGCACCGGTCGGTTCCATGTGCAACGTTATATAGCCGGCGGTAATAGCGATGGTACACCCGGTAGACGAGGGTTTAGATTTTTAAGTCATCCATTTACTACCGACTTATCACTAACACAATTGCGAGCTACGGGAAATATAGATATCTCTGGTATGGGTGGTGCCGCCAACGGCTTTGATGCCACCACTACCAATAATGCTAGTGCTTTCTGGTACGATCCTACTGCTTTAAATGCCGGCAACAGTACCACTGTAGGCAGTGGTGTAAGTAACGATGCTGGCTGGCAAGCGTTTACCCGCGGAACTGGTGTAGCAGTTGGAAGTAACCCCAACCTTTGGAAAAAAGGAAATGGTATACGTGTGTTGTTTAGAGGAGCAAAAGGCGAAGGCCTTACTTACAACGGTACCAACTATACAGCTAGCGACGTAACGCTTAGCATGAATGGCACCGTCAACACGGGCAACCAAACATTTACTTTGCCGGGAGGTGCTAATAATCAATGGAGTTTGGTGGGTAATCCTTACCCAAGCCCCATACAAGTACGAACACTACTAAACAATAAATACAATGGTGGTGCAGGTAATATTGGTGCAGTGGCTTATGTATTTAATCCAAATAAAGCAGGAACTAGCCGTGGCGGATACGATGCAATTGATATAAGTAGTACTGGTAGCTTTGTGCTACCGGCATACGGCGTAGTATTGGTACAAAACAAACAGGCCACAGCCAACACTATCAACTTTGCCGAAGTTGATAAAACTACGGGCTCAAGTCTTGCTTTCAGAACCACTACCCTAAATGCAAATATTAGTATTCACTTATTGGATAGTGCTACAGAAGAAATACTAGACGATTATGACTTAAGATTTGATAACCATGCATTAGTGGGTACCATAAACGATGCCAAGGATGGTGGCAAGATGCTCAATAATTATGCAATTTATTCTATTTCGGATGGCGACAACCAGATGCTCAAACTAGACAGTCGCCCTGAACCTCGAGATGCAACCAGTATAGTAAGGCTCGGTCTAAATAGCATCACTTCTAAACGATTTGTAATAAAGGTGGTCAACCTGCAAATACCTACAGGGTATAGTGCTTTCTTACGAGATAAATGGCTGCAGGTAGAGCAAGCCATTACTAGTGGTGGGTACACGTATAATTTTGGTACCACTACGGACACTGCTAGTCAAGGCAACCATAGATTTGAACTTGTATTTAAGCAGTCGGCAACCTTGCCCGTAACTTTTACGAGTGTAAAAGCATACCAACAGGCCAGCGGCATAAACGTGGAATGGAACGTAGGTGTAGAACATCACTTGGCATCGTACGACGTGGAAGAAAGTGCCAATGGCATTAATTTTACCAAGGCAGGCAGTAAAATAGCGACGGGAAGAAATAATTACAGTTGGTACGATGGTTCGGTAAACAATGGTAACAACTTTTACCGTATAAAAGCCATTAATACAGATGGCACCGTCCAATACAGCAATATTGTAAATGTGCGAATTGGACAAAGTGAAAAAAGATTTGTGGTGGCTCCCACTCGAATAACAAATGGTATAGTTACGGTATTATTTGAAAACGCTGATGAAGGACAATACACGCTCAAGGTGTACAACACAGCAGGCCAGTTGGTAAAGCAACAAGTTGTGAGTCATGCAGGTGGCAGTACTATCCAAAGTTTGGAATTAAACACACTAACGGCAGGTACCTATCAACTTCAAATAACCAATGGGCAGGTAAGTTCCACTCAAAGAATAGTGGTGCAGTAAGGCAGTGAAAAGCTGGGTACAGTATCACAGGCAGGTCGATAAAGGTTTAGCTGGGAGTTAAGTAAAATAAAATGCCGTACCAAAAATATTACACAAAGTAGGTAGGGAAAAAAATGAAAAATGAAACAACAAATCACTTTCAAAAGCAGATACCAAGTATTATTTTACTTGGTTATTTTATTTTTTTTAATTCCGTTCATCGGCAACGCCCAGCCAGGTCTTGAAGACGACGTGAGAGATTTACCTGTAGATGGCGGCCTAAGCCTACTTGTAGCGGCGGGTGCAGCTTACGGTGCAAAAAAAGTACAGCAGCGTAAAAGAAACATAAAAAAGTAAATTAATCAACCTACGAATTACACCCCTGATGTAGTTGGCTGTTTCTTGCAAAAGGAGCAGCCATTTTTTTACTCTAAAAGTATATGGATTCAAGATTCAACGGTTTGGTAGGCCTAGTTATCAAGATTTATTTATGCCAGGAATGTCAAGTCTGTAAATACCCAATAGGAACTACCTCTTGGGGTGAGTGATTGATGGATCGTTTGGAATTCCGGCTTAGTTATCTGTAATAAAAAAGAGCTTCAACCTAATGGTCAAAGCTCTTTCTACTAAAAATATTATTGCAGATGGGGCGTCTACACTGCAAAACTTTCACCGCAGCCGCAGCTTCTGCTAGCGTTGGGATTATCAAAATAAAACCCTTTACCATTTAAACCATCGCTAAATTCTAACTCGGTATTTACTAAGTATAGAAAGCTTTTTAAATCGGTTACAATTTTTATTCCTTTGTCTTCAAATACTTGGTCCATGGGCTTTTGCTCATTATCAAAATCCATCTTGTAGCTTAATCCGCTACATCCACCACCCACTACGCCCACCCGTAAAAAATATCCATCGTCGGAACTTACATTGGCTTCCTGCATCAGCTGCTGAACCTTCGCTTTTGCTTTAGCGCTAATATATATTCCGTTATCTGTTGCTACCATAGTTATACTATTGTATTAGTGAATTCTTTCCTCAAAAACCAAGGCGTCCATACCGTTTTTCACACGGTAATCGTTAATGGCCGCTTTAATAGCGTCTTCCGCTAAAACCGAGCAGTGAATTTTTACTGGAGGTAAGTTTAATTCTTCTACTAACTCCATATTATCTATAGCCAAAGCTTGGTCTACCGTTTTACCTTTTAACCATTCTGTAGCTAAGCTAGAGGATGCAATGGCCGAGCCGCATCCAAAAGTTTTGAACTTGGCGTCTGTTATTGTGTGGGTAGTTTCATCTACTTCAATTTGCAAACGCATCACGTCGCCACACTCGGGAGCACCTACTAAACCGGTGCCTACGTTGGTTTTACTTTTGTCTAATGTTCCCACGTTTTTGGGATTGCTGTAATGATCGATTACTTTTTCTGAGTATGCCATAAAAATTTATATTTAATTGTTAGAAAAAAAATGTTAACTAATGATGAGCCCACTCTATTGAGTTTAAATCAATTCCTTCTTTGTACATTTCCCACAGCGGGCTCATATCCCTTAATTTTAATACTGTAGTACGTACATGCTCTATCGTATAGTCTATTTCCTCATCGGTAGTAAACCTACTTAAGCCAAAACGCAAACTGCTGTGAGCTAAATCGTCGCCCAAACCCAAAGCTTTCAATACATAGCTTGGTTCTAAAGAGGCCGATGTACAGGCAGAACCCGATGATACGGCTATATTTTTATTGAAACCCATCATCAAACCTTCACCTTCCACATACTTGAACGAAATATTAGATACATGCGGTAGGCGATGCTCCTTATGACCGTTCAAATAGCTTTCCTCTATTTCAAGCAAGGAATTTTCAAGGCGGTTTCTCATAGCTACTATTCGCTTCGTATCCGCTTCCATATCTAATCTGCAAATTTCACAAGCCTTACCAAAACCTACAATGCCGGGTACATTTAAAGTACCGCTACGCATACCACGTTCGTGGCCACCGCCATCCATTTGGGCAGTAACTTTTACACGTGGATTTTTTCTACGCACGTACAAGGCACCTACACCTTTAGGTCCATACATTTTATGGGCAGTAAATGCCATAATATCTATACCGTCGGCTTGTACATTTACAGGTATTTTGCCCACAGCTTGCACAGCATCGGTAAAAAATAATACGCCATGTTTTTTGGCAATCGTACTAATTTCTTTCACCGGCTGTATTACGCCTATTTCGTTGTTGGCATACATAATAGCTACTAAAATAGTAGTAGGCTTTATGGCAGCTTCAAGCTCTTGTAAATTCACCAAGCCGTCGGCACCAACTTCTAAATAAGTAACTTCGGCACCTAATTTTTCCAAGTGTTTACAAGTATCTAAAACCGCTTTATGCTCCGTAGTAGCCGTTATTATGTGGTTACCTTTGCTTGCATACATTTCGTACACACCTTTTATGGCTAGGTTATCGCCCTCGGTGGCACCGCTGGTAAAAATGATCTCTTTCGGGTCGGCACCAATCAACTGTGCTACTTGTTCACGAGCATAATCTACCGCCTCTTCCGCTTCCCAACCAAAAGGGTGGTTTCTACTGGCCGCATTACCATAATGTTGTAAAAAGTAAGGCGTCATTGCTTCCAATACCCTCGGATCCATGGGTGTGGTGGCATTATTATCTAAGTAAATCGGTAATTTAAGCATGTTTATGTTTATTTGTTCTAATCAATAACACAAAAATACGTCAAACGGTTGTAAAATTCGGTATGGCCATAGTATAGTTAATTTCTATTTATTATAAACGAAAGCAATTCAATGACACATATAGAGCATATAGGAATAGCAGTGAAAAGTTTGGAAAACAGTATTCCGTTGTACGAAAAATTGTTAAATACAGAAGTATATAAGTTGGAAGAAGTACCCACTGAAAGTGTTACAACCGCTTTTTTAGCCACTGGCAATAACAAGATTGAACTCTTGGAATGTACCCAGCCGGGTGGTGTAATTCAGAAATTTGTGGAGAAGCGTGGCGAAGGAATTCATCACATCGCATTTGCTGTAGACGATATTAAGGCTGAAATGAAGCGTTTGAGGGAGGCGGGATTTACTTTGTTAAACGAAGAACCTAAAAAAGGTGCGGACAACAAATGGGTTTGTTTTGTTCACCCGAAGAATACAAATGGTGTTTTAATTGAAATTTGTCAAGAAATTAAGTAGGATATAATCTGTTAATCGAACAAAATCCATTTTTATAGTCGAGTTTTGCGTGATTGTTTCACAAGATCACAATAAACATGAAGTTCATAATCAATATAGGGTTCTTTCTGCTAGTGGAAATTGCTGGATTTTCCCAGAACAATGCAGAAGGGCAAGTTTTAGTGGCAGTATCTCAGTTCAACACGCATGTACGTGCCAAAAATGCACCGATGGCTTGGGGTATGCTTTCAGCCGATTCCAAAAAATATTTTAACCAAATTTTACAAACCGCTAAAACAGCCAAAAAGGAAGTTGTTCAAAACTTACCTTTATTAGACAAGTTCTTTGTTCTGTCGCTCCGGCATAATATGAGCGATGCCGAATTAAAAGCAGCCTCCAGCTACAAAGTAATGCAAACTCTGCTCGATTCTAAAGGTATGAGCATGCCTACTTTTACCGCCACCGGTATGAAAGTGGTGGTAAACGGTACTAAAGCCTACCTAACACCAGCTGCGGAAAAAAATAGCCTTATTCAAATGCCTTTGACTTTTGAAAATAACGCTTGGAAACTTGATTTTGCCGGTGCTATGCAACATACCACGGCTGTTTTTGGTAAATCGATGGGCAACGGTGCACAAACTGATGCCTTGGTATTACAGTTACTAAAACAAGCTACTGCAAAAGCCCCCGACGAAAGTATTTGGGTGCCTGTTCTCTAGTGCTGTTAAACTATTCCTAATTACATTTAGTTAACAATCAATTATTTAGGTTTTGCTGTTCTTAGCATTATAAAATTGATTGTTATGAAAATAGTATCACTCACTGCCCTCATTGCTATTAGCTTAGCTAGTTGTGTTACCGTAAACCAAACCGAAGTAGGTGTTCGCCGCAAAGCTGGTCGCCTGCAAGATTATACCCTTAATAGTGGTATGTACGGCGTAGGTTTATTTACCCGTATTATTAAGGTGCCCACCAGTACGGTAAACCTACCTATTAATGCCGATTTGCCCACGCAGGAAGGTTTAACGGTTAATACCGAAATGAGTATTTTATACCATCTAGAAACCAAAAAAATACCTCAATTATTAAAGGATGTGGGCGAAGATTATGAAAGCGTGGTCATACTACCCGTATTTAGAAGCGTAGTGAGAGATGTAAGTTCCCGCTTTATGGCAAAGGATTTACACACTAGCGAACGTGCCAAAATAGAAAAAGTAATTAAGGAGGAAATGGATAAGTATTTGAGCCAGCGGGGGGTATTTATTGAAGCCGTGCTGTTGAAAAGTGTGAAACTTCCCGCTGAGCTTTCTAGTGCTATTGAGCAAAAATTACGTGCTGAACAAGAGGCATTTAGAATGCAATTTGTACTAGACCGTGAAAAGCAAGAAGCTGAGCGTAAAAAAATTGAAGCCGCTGGTATACGCGACGCTCAGAAAATAATTTCTGAAGGTTTAAACCCGCTACTCATTAGCTGGCGTACCATTGAAGCTTTTAAGGAGCTTAGCAAGAGCAATAACACAAAAATTATTGTTACCGATGGTAAAACACCTTTGTTAGTTCAAAGTGATGATAAAGCTAAGTAATACAGTAGACACAGATCAAAATAAAATCCTCCATCGGTGCTTGATGGAGGATTTTTTGCTTCTATAAATACCTTATCGGCCAATGGCTGAGTGGCGGCGATGAGGTTTTCTACCGTCTCTTTTTCTAAACTCCTTGCGTTCCTCTTTCACTACTTTCTTTTGTTCTTCGTTCAGTACACCGTCCATTCTTTTTGCTCCGTCTTTCTTTAAATTTTTCATGGCGGCTTGCTTTTCTTCCCTACTTAAACTGGCATTGTTACTAATAGCCTCTCGTTTGGTTTTTTGCTCCTCATGAATTTTTTTAACATCCGCTTTTTGGACTTCCGTTAGGTTCAGTTTTTCATTTATTTCTTTGCGTCGTTCTTCCCGTTGAACTTGCTTTTTGGGCTCCTGTGTTACTTGTGCCTGTAAAGCAAATGTGCTACCTACTACTAATAATAATACTACTACCTTTTTCATAATGTGTGTTTTTAAAATTGTAAAAAATGATTGTTGTAATAGTAGATGTAGCGTGGAGAAATAAGTTTAATGAGAAAGTTTTTTTTAACTTTTTGTAACAATTGTTTTGGGTGTACGTACCACACTAAAACAAATGAACATGAAAGTATTATTTACCGCATTGATAGCCGCTTGTACTGTAAACGCCGTTAGTGCTCAGCGTACACAATCTATCGCCGCATTTAATGAATTGAATTTAAAGGGTAGTGCCAATGTTACCATACAGTACGGCACCAAGAATGAAGCCGTAATAACCGGCGAAAGTGAGAACCAAAAAATAGTGTTTGAGCAAAAAGGCAATAAACTTAGCATTGGTACCGACTATGTAAAAACAAAATCCTGGAGTTACGATGCTATCAAAGTGGTACTATATACTACTGAATTAAACAACATAGCACTCTCTGGTAGTGGAAACGTGGTAGCTGAAGGGGCTTTTACCAATAGCGGTACTGTGAATATTTCTATTTCAGGTTCAGGAAATGTAACCACCAGCGTGGGAAACAGTCAGGATCTTAATATACTCATGTCGGGTTCAGGAAATGTAACCATTAAAACCAACGGTGATGCTACTAGCTGTTCCAACCTAAATCTTATGCTTAGTGGCAGCGGTAATATTGATGCGGTGAATGTGATAGCTAGTGAGGCAAATGTAAAAATAAGCGGTAGTGGTAATGCTAGTGTTCACGCTACCAAAACCATTAACGCTATTGTAAGCGGCAGCGGAAACGTACGCTACAAGGGCTCACCAGCAAATATCAACGAGAAATCGAGCCATAAAAACGCCTTAAGAAAAATTGATTAATAGTTCACTAAATGAATGGCCCGCCTATTTATGGCGGGCTTTTTTTATGGCATCTAGTGCCGTATTGTTACTTTTGCCACGCATTATAGCCCAACATTTATGGAAGTAACAGTAAAAACCGCCGAACAGCTTCGTTTAACCTCTCAAGAATTTGAATTAATACACGAAAAACTCGGTCGTTTACCCAATTTTACCGAACTGTGTTGCTTTAGCGCCATGTGGAGCGAGCATTGTAGTTATAAAAACAGTATCAAGTGGTTAAAAACCTTACCTAGAGAAGGTGGCCGTATGTTAGTAGCCGCTGGCGAAGAAAACGCAGGCTTAATGGATATTGGCAACGGTTTTGGTGTAGTATTTAAAATTGAAAGTCATAACCACCCCAGTGCCATAGAGCCTTTTCAAGGGGCTGCCACGGGTGTGGGCGGTATACAACGCGATATTTTTACTATGGGTGCCCGCCCTATTGCCAGCTTAAATAGTTTACGTTTTGGCCGACTGACCGATAAAAAAACACAGTGGCTTTTAAACGGCGTAGTAAAAGGCATTGGTCATTATGGCAACTGCTTTGGCGTACCTACCGTAGGCGGCGAAATTTATTTTGAAGATAAATACCACACCAATCCGCTAGTGAATGCCATGAGTGTGGGTATAGTAGAAAACGGTAAAACCATTAGTGCCACAGCAGAAGGCGAAGGCAACCCTGTATATTTTGTAGGTAGCGCTACCGGGAAAGATGGTATTGGTGGAGCCAGTTTTGCAAGCGCCGATATTACTAGTGATAGTGTGGAAGAGTTACCAGCGGTGCAAGTGGGCGACCCATTTCAAGAAAAGAAATTGTTAGAAGCCTGCTTGGAGGTAATTACCACCGGAGCCGTGGTAGGTATGCAGGATATGGGTGCTGCAGGTATTATTTGTAGTACTGCTGAAATGAGTGCAAAGGGTGGTGTGGGTATGGATATACAGTTAGATAAAGTACCTACACGCCAAAAAGATATGAAAGCATGGGAACTACTATTGAGCGAAAGCCAGGAGCGAATGCTGATGGTGGTAGAACGTGGTAAAGAGGCAGAGGTATTGGCCATTTTTGAAAAGTGGGATTTAAGCTGTAGCGAAATAGGTGTGGTTACCAATACTGGAACGCTAAACTTTTACATGAACGGTGTATTGGAAGCTACCTTGCCCGCCCACGAATTGGTATTGGGTGGTGGTGCACCGCAGTATACGAGAGATTACAAGGAGCCAGCCTATTTTGAAAAAATAAATGCATTTGATATAAACTCAGTTCCAGATATTACGGATGCTAATGAGTTACAAGCAACGGTTCAAAACCTGGTGCAATTACCCAATATTGCCAGTAAACGCTACGTATACACCCAGTATGATAGTATGGTAGGAGCAGCGAATGTAAGTACCAATAACCCTAGCGATGCTGCCATAGTATTGGCACATGGTACGGGCAAGGCACTAGCTGTAACTACCGATTGTAATAGTAGGTATGTGTATGCCAACCCACACACTGGTGGTATGATAGCGGTGGCCGAGGCAGCCAGAAACATAGTATGTAGTGGTGGTGAGCCGTTAGGAGTTACCAACTGTTTAAATTTTGGTAATCCATACGATCCGGAAGTGTATTATCAATTTGTACACGCCGTTACCGGAATGGGCGATGCATGTAGAAAATTCAATACACCTGTTACTGGCGGAAATGTAAGTTTTTATAACCAAAATCCGGATGGTGCTGTATATCCTACACCAACTATTGGTATGGTAGGATTGTTAGAGAATGTAGAAAATAAAATGACCCTTTATACGCAAAACGAAGGGGATGTTTTGGTATTAATTGGCGAGGCAAAAAACTGTATTAATAGCTCAGAATATTTGCATAAAATAAAAGGAGTAGAGTTTTCACCAGCACCCAATTTCGATTTGGACGAGGAGTACAATTTACAACAATTCATTGCGAAAATTATACAACAAAAACTCATTACAAGTGCCCATGATGTAAGTGAGGGTGGTTTAATTACTACATTATTGGAAAAGAGTTTTTTCAAAAATTTAGGCTTCGCTGTATCAGCGGATACCAATGATGTAAGAACCGATGCATTTTGGTTAGGCGAGGCCCAAAGTAGGGTAGTAGTTTCCTTGCCAGAAAATAAGGTGAGTGAATTACTATTAGCAGCTACGGATGCAGGTATAGTTACACAAATTTTAGGTACTGTTACTAACGGCGCCATTACTGTAAACCAGCAAAACTGGGGCAATATAGATACTTGGAAAAACCTATACGATACCGCTATTGAAAAACATTTTCAAAATAACTAAACAATGGCACAGCCCAATAACACGCTTTTGCTAATTACCGGTGCAGCAGGATTTATTGGTAGCTGCACAGTGGAGTATCTTACCCAGTTGGGGTACAATAATTTGGTGATAGTGGATGATTTTTTGAAGGAAGCAAAGCAAGCCAACTGGAGCCAGAAAACGTATACCGAAAAAGTAGATAGAGCCCATTTAGAAACTTGGCTTCAAAATAACCATTCACCCATTGGTGCAATTATACATTTAGGTGCCAGAACCGATACTACCGAGTTTGATTATTCGGTTCATGAAAAACTAAATGTTGCTTATTCGAAAATGCTATGGAGTTACTGTAGCAGCAACGATATTCCGTTTATTTACGCCTCTTCCGCCGCTACTTATGGCGATGGAAGTTTGGGTTATAACGACGATCATGAAGTGCCTTTTCAATTACAACCGCTGAACCCATACGGAGTAAGTAAGAATGAATTTGACAAATGGGCCTTGCAACAATCTGCATCGTCGAAAGCTTGGGCAGGTTTAAAGTTTTTTAATGTGTATGGCCCTAACGAATACCATAAAGGCAGAATGGCGAGTGTAATTTGGCATAGCTTTAATCAAATCAACGATACGGGGCTAGTGAAGTTGTTCAAAAGCCATAAACCAGATTTTGCTGACGGACAACAACTAAGAGATTTTGTGTATGTAAAAGATGTAGTTCAGGTGATTGCTTGGCTATTAAGTAACATGTTGGCGGCTACTTGGAATAGCGTTAATAGTGGGTTGTTTAATTTAGGTACTGGTGAGGCAAGAAGTTTTTATGATTTGGCTGCTAATACTTTTAAAGCACTGAACTTATCGCCCAATATTGAGTTTGTACCCATGCCGGAAGATATTAGAGAAAAATACCAATACTTTACCGAGGCAAATATGCAAAAACTTCGGAGTGTAGGTTACCCTCACCAATTTTATTCCCTAGAAGAAGGTGTGCAAGATTATGTGGCCAATTACCTACAATCCTTGAAAATTTATTAGCAGCTTATCATGGTACGGTGTTGCAAATTATATACCCTATCACACAAAAAACTACTAAAGCATGAGTGAGAAAATTACCATTATTGGTGGCGGAAATTTAGGTTCTGCTATTGCGGAGGGCTTGCTTGATAGTGGGTTTATTCATCCTGCACATCTTACCATCACCAAGCGTACCGTAGCTACCATTGAATATCTAGCTGCTAAAGGCGCCTATATTTCTAGCGATAATGCAGCAGCGGTAGCCGATGCCGATTATATTATTTTGGCAATTAAGCCATTTCAAATAAAGGATGTATTGCTACAAATACAGCCCTACCTAACACCCCAAAAGCATACCATTATAAGTGTAGTAACAGGGGTATGGATAAAGGATATGGTGGAAATATTGGGTACGGAATTTACTATTTTTCGGGCCATGCCTAATACGGCCATTGCTATACAGCAAAGCATGACCTGCATTACAGCCTTCAATGCGAGTAATGCTAATAAAGCGTTTGTTACCCGCCTATTTAACCAGTTAGGTAAAACCGTATTTATTGAGGAAAATTTAATGGATGCAGCTACCGTACTAGGTGCCTGCGGTACAGCCTATGCTATGCGGTTTATCAGGGCCAATATTCAAGGTGGTATTGAAATAGGGTTTAGTGCCGCTACTGCTAGCTTAATTGCTGCACAAACCATTAAAGGGGCAGCACAGCTACTACTAGAGCGTAATACACACCCTGAGCAGGAGATAGATAAAGTTACTACACCCAAAGGCTGCACCATTGCCGGTTTGAACGAGATGGAGCACCAAGGTTTTAGTAGCAGCCTTATAAAAGGCGTGGTTACTAGTTACAAAAAAATCAAAAGTCAGGATATGTAGCGTACACTACTTTGCCGCTAACTTTTCTCTTAAATAAGCCAAAGTTTTGGCGTACGCATCTTCTGTAGCTTCTTTATTAAAGTTTGGGTTACTTGGGTTGGCAAAGCCATGACCGGCGGGATAGCTATGGGCTACTAATTGTTTACCAGCAGTAGCCATATTTTCTTGAAATTGTTTCACCACTGTTGTGTTAGGCATTTGATCGTTGGCACCAAAAAAACCAATCACATCACAGTTCAATTGTTGAAGTTTGGCTAGGTCGTTTTCCGGGCGGCCATAATACATGATACATCCTTTTGCCTGTTTGCCAGCTAGCAAGGCAGTTTGTAAACTCCACATACCACCAAAGCACCAGCCGATGGTATAAATATTGGCTTTGGCACCTGCAAAACCAATGGCACCTTTTACTATTTCTTGTAATCTGTCGCTTGTAGCGGCTCGCATGTAAACCATGGCACTATCACGTGTTGCGGCCACTTTACCATCGTACATATCAATGGCTAAAATATGTGTGTTGGGAAATTCTTTAGCTAGCTTTTCCGCCTCGTTTTTTATGTGGTTGTTTAATCCCCACCATTCTTGAATAACAAAAATGTAGTTGTTCGATTTTTTTTGTGCCTCTATATAATAGCCTTGTGCAGTGGTGCCACTTGGCGTAGCGTAAGTAATAGTTTTACCCGTGGTATTTTCCAACACTAGGGCGGTGGGTGTAGGGTGCCATTGGGCAAATTCGGCAGTTACATCGTGTGTTCTAAATTGCTCAGTTACTTGTGTATTAAAACAGCTTACATAGCAGCCCGGAGTAAGGGTAGCCGCCGGAGGTTGTTTTTGGAATGCTTGAATGCTGGCGGCAAGGCCAAAGGCAATGAATACCACACTTAAAAAACGGAAAATAATTTTCATGCTGCTGCAATTGTTGCTTAAAGGTACAGCTAACGCTGTAAGTTTTACTGTTTTAGTAACAATCGGATTCGGAATGTTGATTCTTATTTTCTCAATTGCTCTTCGTACAGTCTGTATGTTAGCTCGGAAAGGTTGTGTACCAATTACCAAAAACTGCAGACAGTTTATTTGCTATACCCGTTCAAAGCAATTAAATTTGCCCGACCACCAGCGGCAAGCCCACTACTCATCGTGCAAGGGGTGTTTGATTCTGTCGGTCGCTAATATTATTCCAAATTTTCATGTTTTATGGCCAAGTATATTTTTGTTACGGGTGGTGTTACTAGTAGTTTAGGTAAGGGAATAGTGGCGGCTAGCTTAGCCAAATTGCTCCAAAGCCGTGGTTTTAAAGTTACGATTCAAAAATTTGACCCGTATATCAATGTTGACCCAGGTACACTAAACCCTTACGAACACGGCGAATGCTATGTAACCGAAGACGGTGCCGAAACCGATTTAGATTTGGGCCATTACGAGCGTTTTTTAAATATCCATACCAGTCAGGATAACAATGTTACCACCGGCCGTATTTACCAGCATGTAATTAATAAAGAGAGAGAAGGTGCGTTTTTGGGTAAAACGGTACAAGTAGTGCCGCATATAACCGACGAAATAAAACGCCGAATGTTGCAGCTAGGAAAGGATGGCCGTTTTGATATCATCATCACCGAAATTGGGGGTACTGTTGGCGATATTGAAAGTACGCCGTTTGTAGAATCGGTAAGGCAAATTCAATGGGAATTGCCCGACGAAGATGTAACCGTAGTACACTTAACCTTGATACCTTATTTAAAAGCGGCCAAGGAACTGAAAACAAAACCTACCCAGCACAGTGTACGCCTAATGAGCGAAAGTGGTGTACACCCCGATGTTATTGTGTGTAGAACGGAAGAACCTTTAAACACCGATTTGAAAAGAAAAATAGCTCTTTTTTGTAATGTAAAACCCGATGCTGTTATTGAGGCCATGGATGCTAGTACCATTTACGAGGTTCCTTTATTAATGTTGAACGAAAAGCTAGATGAAATAGTAATGAAAAAGCTGGGTATTTCTATTTATCCAGAGCCCAATTTAGATGCTTGGAAAGGCTTTTTGAACAAACTAAAATACCCCAAAGCAAAAGTTACCATTGGCTTAATTGGCAAGTATATTGAGTTGCAAGATGCCTACAAAAGCATTTTGGAAAGTTTTATACATGCCGGCGCTGTAAATGAAACAAAAGTGCAGGTGGTCAATGTACACAGCGAACTCATTACACCAGAAAATGTGGCGGAAAAGCTAGGTACTTTAGATGGTTTATTGGTGGCTCCTGGTTTTGGTAACCGAGGTATTGACGGTAAAATTACCGCTGTGCAATACGCCCGTGAAAATGGTTTACCATTTTTTGGAATTTGCTTAGGTATGCAAATGAGTGTAATTGAATTTGCCCGAAATGTTCTTAACTTGCCACAAGCCCATTCTATAGAAATGGATGCCAATACTCCGAACCCTGTAATTAACATGATGGAGGAGCAAAAGAAAATTACCAAAATGGGCGGTACCATGCGTTTAGGTGCTTACCCCTGCGAAATTCAGGAAGGTACACTAGCCCATAAAATTTATGGAACTACACATATTACCGAGAGGCATCGCCACCGGTACGAGCTTAATTCCGATTATTTAGAGCAGCTTCAGCAGCATGGCATGGTGGCCAGTGGTACCAACCCAGCCACGGGTTTGGTAGAAATAGTGGAAATTCCTAGTCACCCATTTTTTATTGGTGTGCAGTATCACCCCGAATTAAAAAGCACGGTAGAAGCACCGGCACCACTGTTTACGGCCTTTGTAGCAGCTGCCAAACGCTATCACGAAAAAAATAGCAGTTTCAAAAATCCACTTTTGCAAAGCGAACTCATATAAAGCACAGCCCTTTCACCCAAAAACGGAAGGGCTTTTTTGGCAAACTATTTTAGTGGTGAACGCTTACCTTTGCGGCTCAAAAAAAATACAACGAGCTACTAGCGCCGTTTTTAAAGAACTGATAATAATTACATGAAAGCAGATAAGAATACCGTCATTGGGTTTGTACTTTTAGCCATTTTGTTTGCAGGCTTTTTTTACATCAATAACCAGCAGCAAATGGCCATTGCTACGGAAAAAAAGCGAGTGGAAGATTCACTGGCTGTAGTAGCCGCTAAAAAAGTAGCCCTTAAAAATACACCCGAAGCTAAGTTGGATAGCCTAAAAGCTGATAGTGCCAAAAGGGTAGCCCAAGCAGGTGGTTTTGAAGCTGCCGCCTTAGGTACAGAACGGTTGGTAGAAGTAGAAAATAACGTCATAAAAGCGTTGTTTAGTAGTCGCGGTGGTCAGCTAAAGCAAGTGGTGCTAAAAAATTACACCACTACCGATGGTAATGCCGTGGTATTAGGTGGGCCTAACGCTAGCAGCATGGGTTACCCCATTAACACTGCTAACAATAGCACAGCAGCTACGCAAGATTTATTTTTTCAAACCAACCCCGTGGTTACCAATGCTAATGGTAGCAAAACCGTATTGTTCAGCATTACTGGCACCGATGGCAAAAGTATTGTACACCAATACACCCTTGGTAAGGACGATTATATGATCGACTGGGGTATTCAACTGAACGGAGCCAATCAGTTGGTTTCTGCCAATCAAATAAACCTACAGTGGAGTTTCTTGCTAAATCCACAACAAAAAGATGCTAAATACGAAAAAGAGCAAAGCCGATTAAACTTTGTAACGGATGGTAAGTTCGACTATGAAACCATGTTAAGCGGTGTGCAAAAAAGCTTTGATAAGCCTACACCATGGGTGGGTTTAAAGCAACAGTTTTTTAACGCTACGGTACTGGCAAAAGCAAACTTTTCTGGCGGTAAGGTAGATGTTACTTCTCAGCCCGATAGTAGCAAGCATTTGTTTGCGGCCGTTACTAGTTTACAATTGCCTATAACCGCTGGCGTAAATAGCAATGCAAATTTGCAACTGTACTTTGGCCCGAACGATTATAATGTACTAAAAGCCTATGGCAACGATATGTATAATATGGTTGATTTAGGTTCAGGTATTTTCTCGTTTGTAAAATATATTAACCGCTGGGTAATTATGCCCGTGTTCGACTTTTTTGCCAAATTCATCAGCAATTATGGTTGGGTAATTTTGCTACTTACTTTATTTATTAGGTTAGTAACATCGCCGTTAATTTATAGCAGTTATTTAAGCGGTGCAAAAATGAAGGCTTTAAAGCCCGAGTTAGATAAAATAAAAGCACGCCTAGGCGATGATCAGCAAGGGTTTGCCATGGAGCAAATGAAATTATTTAGAGAGGCAGGTGTAAATCCACTTGGTGGCTGTATTCCAGCATTGTTACAAATTCCCATCTTCTTTGCGTTGTATAGCTTTTTTAATAGTGCTATTCAGCTACGCGGACAAAGCTTTTTGTGGGCCGACGATTTAAGTAGGTACGATAGTATTGCTACTTTGCCCTTTGCCATTCCTGGCTTTGGCGATCATGTTAGCTTATTTACGCTTACTGCGGTGGCTACCAGCTTTTTAATTTCTATCTACAATATGGCTAGTACACCTACACAGGATAACCCTATGATGAAGTATATGCCGTACATTTTCCCGTTCATTTTATTGTTTGTATTTAATAAACTTCCATCGGCATTAACTTGGTACTACACCGTATCTAACGTGGTTACCTTGGTGATACAGTTTATTATTCAAAAATTCATTATCAATCACGATGATATTTTGGCACAAATTGAAGCTAAACGTAAGCAGCCCAAGGCCAAAAGTAAGTGGGCTAGTAAATACGAAGAAATGCTAGATACACAGAAGAAATTACAAGATATGAAGGGAAAGAAAAGTTAGTTTTTATCGCCTCATTGTATGTGAAACCTCCTTTATCGGGAGGTTTTTTTATCCTACTACGGTAAGCACATTGCCCGAAATTCGTACCTCAAACGTTTCTAAATTTCTTGGTGCTGGGCCTTGCAATAGCTGTCCGTTTTGTAAAAATTTGCTTCCGTGGCAGGGGCAGTGAAACTCCTGCAAACTGGCCTGGTGGGCAATGGTGCAGCCACTGTGCGTACACCTAAGCGATAATGCCCTAAACGCAGCGGGTGTATTGCCAATGGCAATTCTTTCTACAAAAGCCCCTTGTGTGGTGTTTTGCATAAAACTGCCGATGGTTAATAAGTCGGTCCCCAAATTTGCCGTAATAAAGGTGAATAAATTTACGGGTGGCACTGTAGGCGTGCTAGCTTTTTTGGAACAGCTACCTACCGCAGTAGCTCCCAAACACACGCATAGGAATTGTTTTCTATCCATGCAGGGCAAATTGCTGTACTAGTGTCAAGGCATGGTAAAATATGGGTTATGCTTGTATGAATTTTTCTAGTAGCATTGGCTGAACTTATGGGTTATTGCTATGATTATCGGCGAAATTGTGTTAGTTTTGCAGCCCATAAAAGGGTAGAGGCGTAAACGCAACAACCACATAAGGCAATTACTATGGCAGGACAGTTAAAAGAGGTTAGAAACCGAATAAAAAGCGTACAGAGTACTCAGCAAATTACAAAAGCCATGAAAATGGTAAGTGCGGCAAAACTTCGCCGTGCACAGGATGCTATACAGCAAATGAGGCCGTATGCCCAAAAATTGCAGGAAATGCTTAGCAATATTGTAAGCACTTTAGAAGGCGAAACACAATTGGCATTGGCTACTGCACGCCCCGTGGAAAATGTATTGTTAATAGTGATTACGAGCGACCGTGGATTAGCGGGTGCCTATAATGCCAATGTAATTAAAGCTGCCAAGGCACGTATAGCGGAGAAATACAATTCGCAGTTTGCGGCGGGTAAAGTTACCATCTGGAACATTGGTAAAAAAGGTTTTGAAAGTCTTACCAAATCGGGCTACAACACAAAAGATACCTTTAAAGATATTTTCCTAAACCTAACTTTCGAAAATGTGCAATCGGCTGCTAAGGCGGCAATGCAGGCTTTTGAAAGCAAGGAATTTGATGTGGTGGAGATAGTATACAGCGAGTTTAAAAACGCTGCATCGCAGGTGTTTAAGTCAGAACCATTTTTGCCTATTCCAAAAGTAGAAAATACACAATCGGCCAAGAAAACCGATTTCATATTTGAGCCTGCCAAAGAAATTTTGATTGCAGAATTAATACCGAAAATTTTAAACACTCAGTTATACAAAGCGGTGTTAGATGCCAATGCTAGCGAACATGGTGCACGTATGACGGCTATGGATAAGGCTAGCGAAAATGCTAATGAGCTATTAAAGAGCTTGAAACTAAGCTATAACCGTGCTCGCCAGGCTGCTATTACTACGGAATTAACGGAAATTGTAAGCGGTGCTGCGGCATTACAAGGCTAAGAACTTTTATGCAACTATCAGATATTATTCCGCACATTGAAGCACTAATTTTTGCTAGCGATAAACCGCTAACCAATGCCGAGTTATGCGAGCTCATTAATACAGCGTTTGGGTTTATGGAAAAACGCCTTACGCAGGAGCAAGTAGATACAGCTGTGGAAGGAATAGTAGAAAAATACAATGCTAGTTTTTACCCTTTTGAAGTAAAGCAAAGTGGCGGTGGATGGCAGTTTCTTACTAAGAAAGATTTTCATAGCACCATTGCCCAACTGAACGCCGATAAGTACATTAAAAAGCTTTCCAACGCTGCCTTGGAAACCTTGGCCATTGTGGCTTACAAACAGCCCATCAGCAAAGGCGAAATTGAAAATATACGTGGGGTTAACAGCGATTACAGCGTACAAAAATTATTAGAAAAAGAATTGATTGTCATCAGCGGTCGCAACGAAGAATTACCGGGAAAACCCCTTCTATACAGTACTAGCAAAGGATTTATGGATTATTTTGGCATCAACAGTACGGCCGACTTACCTAAGATAAAAGAGGTAGAAGGCGAAAAGCTGGTAGAACCCAATAGCATGGCACAAATGGTAGAATTATTTGCCAAAAACCAAGAAGCCAACGATGCCCTGCGGCAGCAATTGATAGATGATGCCGAAACCGGAAATAATACTATCGAAGTCGAGGAGAAATAGAACGCTAGTAGCAGTTTGCAGCTGTTTACTGTTTTCCGAATTTTTACAAGAAAGTTGGCGTCACTTCTAACCATCGTGTAGCGAGTGCTTTTGCAAGGAGCTTGCTTCCTTTAGAAACCTCATAAATAGCATTTCCACATGCCCTCAGGAACATGTGGAATAGCGGGATTTTTTGTCTTGGTTCGTTGCTAGTTTGCTGTACTACTACTTTCTTTTGTTGGATAGTAGGGTGTTAATACTCATGCCTTTTTGTAGGTATTGATATAACCGGTGATGATCTGTTGCTACATCGGATTTTCCGTGAATGGTTTCCTTTAACACTTAGCGTAGTGTAAAGGCTTTAAAGTTGCGTATTTGCTCTGTGCTAATAGTAAGTGTTAGGTATAACGCCATTTTCGCCGTAGTTAACAAACAAGTGGGCTAAAACCTGTAAAATTGTGGTATGAAGGAGAAGAATCTTTATATAATCGCAGGTTGTAATGGTGCGGGTAAAACAACGGCATCATTTACAATATTACCTGAAATTATTTTTTGCAAAGAGTTTGTAAATGCAGACGAAATTGCAAGGGGTCTGTCTCCATTTCAGCCGGAAACAGTGGCTTTTGAAGCTGGTAGAATCATGCTACGCCGTGTGAATGAATTACTACGAAACGGTGAGAGTTTCGCTTTCGAGACAACCCTATCAACGAAAAGTTATAAGAGTATGGTTATTAGTGCAAAAGAGAAAGGCTACACTACAACATTGCTCTTTTTTTGGCTTCAAAATGTAGAACTAGCTAAAGAGCGTGTAAAGACAAGGGTTATGGAAGGCGGACATAATATTGACCAAGATGTAATTGAAAGACGATATGTAAGGGGTCTCAAGAATCTAGTCGACATTTACTTACCCATTGTTGATGGTGCATTGTTATTTGATAATTCATTTGGAAAACATGAATTAACTGCACAGAAAACAGTCGATGGAAAATTATCAATACTTGATGAAATTAAATTTAACGAATTAAAAAAAACGTTATGACAACTGTAGAAAAACAATTAGAGTTAAGGGATAAAATACTGGTGGGACTTGAAAAAGTATATGAAAAACTAATTGAATATAAAAAACAGAAGAACTCTGTACTTGTTGTTATTCGTGATGGTAAGGTTATGAAAATAAAACCAGAGTAAAAGCGACAGTTTCTAGTCAATCTGTCCTTTGGTATTTTGTTATTCGATGTGTTCCGCAGTGCATGTAGAATGATGGATAAAAATCGATTTTTAATATATCTTACGTAATCATAATTCGTTATAATGGATTTTGCTTATATTATTAAAGACCAGTTTGCATTGTATTTTGTAACATTTACCGTGAATCAATGGCTAGATGTATTTACAGGTAAGTTATACTCGATATCCTACTTGAAAGCCTTGAATGTTGCCAACGCGAAAAAAAACCGAAGATATTTGCTTGGGTAATTATGTGCAATCATCTTGATTTGATAATTAAAAGCGAACAATTGGTACTTGTTCATATTCTAAAAAACAATTTACCTTCCAAAAAGATTAACCGCTTTAGTAGAAAAAAAGAAGATTACTTTTTAGGTAGTTGTGCTGATTAAAACTGAACACGTAATGGTTTGCTGAAGGTAAGTTTCGTATAAAATATCGTTAGGGGGATCTAGAAATCCCTTTCATTCTTAATTCCACATGCCCTTTGGAATATTTGGAATAGCGGACAAATATTATTCCAGTATTATACTTAGTAGGTTGCTTCTTAGCATACATGCGAGCTAGAACGGCGGGTAAAATAGGAGGCAGATAGGCGGGGCGTCATCCCTATACCCAACTTTTAAAAAACCTTGTGTTGGTGGTTCGCCTATCTACCTTACTTGCAAACCTTCCACTATGGTTTTAATGGTTTTGTCATCAATATTTTCAAACTCAGATTTATCGTAGATAGTAAGAAGGTATACTTCCATATTTTGCGTTACCAAATAGGTTATTACCCTTGCACCACCACTTTTCCCTTTCCCTTTACTTTTACTAGCTATTCTTATTTTGAAACTGGAATTACCTAAAGGAGTTCCAATGCTAGGGTTGTTTTCTAGTGCATCTGAAAGACTAACTAGCTCAGCTTTTAAGGAAGGAAATTTTTTAATGAGTCGTTTAGCTTCTTTCTTGAATTTATCAGTTGGGATAACGCTAAATCTCATTTAAAAATTCTTTCAATGTTTGTTTTTGCCCTTTTGAATTTTTAAGAATAGTTGCTTGCTTATAAGCTTCTATTAGATCACTCTTCAATTGTAACGCTTGCTCATACTTGCTGAGCTTATTCAATAATTTTTCCCAATCGGTAAAAGGCAGTTGAACGGCTAGTGTTTTACCACTTGTGTCACTCAAATATTGCAACGCTAACTTCATACTACAAAAGTAGGGATTTTCATTTTTAAGTTGTTTTGCCTGATTGGTGCTGAACTACGCTATAAAACATTGTAAAAATATAATATTCGTAAGAACAATGGACAGAATAATGTTTATAACTTTACAGTAACTGACGCGGAAAGAATCCAATATATTGTTTGTGAGGTGAGGTAACTATGCGGTTGTAATGTGCTTACTGTAAACGACATTGACACCATTGGGAAACCATTTGAGTAACCATTAATATTCAACAATGAAAAATTTAAGACAATTTATTGCTTGTACTTTGTTAATAGCTTTGAGCCACGGTGTGTACGCTTAATCGTCGATGGCAGGGTTGTACACTAATAAAAGTTATACTGAAGAAGAACAGTGGTGGTACTTAAAACCAGATTCTACTTTTGTTTATACAAGGTTCTCGAATAGTTACCTAACTTCCTTTGGCTATGGTAAATGGTCACAATTGCCGGGCGGTAGCATAAAATTTGCTTTTGCACCAAATGATACCCTTTTTTTAACCAATGCTGGTATTTCTGTATCTTATCGCCTCGTTCAACCGTACGATTCTGTTTTCATTAATGGGCAAATAGAACCAAGAAGAGCGAACGATTTTCGATTTGTTATTACGCTTAATAACAAATTATTTGTCATTTCTGATAGTTTAGGTGCTTTCAAAATAGTTACTGTTAGAGAATTGCAGCCTACCTCAATTCAAATATTCCATTTTGCTCAAGGAGGTATTATTGTTCCGTTATCCAATAACGTTAATAAGCATGTTTTAAATATTAAGCTTCCGCTCAGAGATTCAACAAGCTGTTTTCCTGCATATTCTACCTACAATTTATCAGAATCGGCATTCCAAAGCAGTGTTATCATCATGCAACTCGCTCATTTGTCAACTCAAAAATCTCAGCACTACTTACGTAAAAAAGATGACCAGTACGAAAATTTTGTTAATCGTTTAACACAAGTTCCAGTGAGGCAACCATTGCTTAGCAAAGAGTTAGCCGAATTATTGTTATACTTAAAATGACATTTAGTTTCAATTGGCCAGCCTACGTTTTAAGTATTTCAGTTGGTATGCACACCTTTATTTTTATTTGAGCCAGACAAGTTTTTTGGGTTAATTCCCATTTTGTATAGTTAATGTTGTAACGACTAGTTAATTGCCAATACAATAATCAACCGTCTACCACTATTTTTTAGGTGTATGCATTATATTGAAAACGCTCTAGTTCGGGTGGCAAGAACCAATTCACCCCCCCTAAGCAAGTAATATTCCACTCCACAATTGGTACCTTATTTCCAATGCTTTAATGCTGGCTTCGGTAGCGTGGTGCCATTTTTCCGCATCGTTGCCACATAATTCCTCCACCATTTGTAATGCAAGCTGGCTGTGGTGGCCGCCATCCACTTCTATATGTCGCTCAATGTAATATTTTAAAATGCCCAATTCCGCTGGGTTTTCGGCAGAAAGTTGTTGCAGCAGTTGTGTAAACATATCGGGTATCAAATCTTCGCGGCCAAACGTAAATACCGCAGCTTGCACATGCACCGGTTGCTCTATTACGGCAAATGTATAGTTTACAAACGCTCGGGTATTACCGGGTAAACTTACTTGGGCTAAAGCTTGCGTTATGGGCGTACCTTTTTGTAACAATACAATGAATTGTTCTATAGCAGCTGTGCTAGCACCCAAAGCCTTCATAGCTTGTAGGTAGAGTTCAAAATGACTGATACGATTACCCTCTTCATCCACATCACTTTCCTCACCCACAACAATTTCGTTAATTAAAAATCGAGTATTGGCACTACCTACCGGAACCCAAGGTGCTTGTACACAAGTAAGGTGCCGCTGAAGCGATTTTAGTAAACTCATAAAATCCCACACGGCCCATACGTGGTGCTGTGTAAAGGTTTGTAAATGCTGCTTGGTTTTTAGTTGGGGGTACAGCGGATGGGCCAATAATTGCTGGCGATAGGGCTGTAGCTGCTCCTGTAAGTTTTCTAAGTAGTTCATACATTCAAAACAACGCAATGGGCCATAGAAGGTTGTTTACACGGTAAAATATTTACAAAATATTGACACTGTAGGGTTTTCTTCGCTAGTTTACCTACCAGCTACCGCCAACTTCAAATAAATTTTTAATTGGCATTTAGTAGCCGTTTATTATTACCTTTGCGGCTCGAAAAAATGGGTTTTTCCGTTTTTCGTTTACTTGTTTAATATTAAATACAAATAACCCGACTATTATGGCGGACTTGAAATTTCAACGCAACTTTGGTATTGCCGCACACATTGATGCCGGTAAAACCACTACTACCGAGCGTATTTTACGCTACACAGGTATGATTCACAAAATTGGTGAGGTACACGATGGTGCCGCCACTACCGACTGGATGGAGCAGGAAAAAGAACGTGGTATTACCATTACTTCTGCTGCTGTAAGCTGCCAGTGGAATTTCCCTACAGATAAAGGTGTAAAAACAGCCGATACAAAAAGTTATTACTTTAATATCATCGATACTCCGGGCCACGTAGATTTTACCGTGGAAGTAGAACGTAGTATGCGTGTGTTAGATGGTTTGATTGCACTTTTTAGTGCCGTAGATGGTGTGGAGCCACAAAGTGAAACTGTTTGGCGCCAAGCCAACCGTTACAAAGTACCACGTATTGGTTTTGTAAACAAAATGGATAGAAGCGGTGCCGACTTTTTAATGGTGGTAAACCAAGTAAAAGAAATGTTGGGTGCTAAAGCCGTGCCTTTACAATTACCTATTGGTGCTGAAGATAACTTCAAAGGCGTGGTAGATTTGATTAAAATGAAAGGTATTATTTGGCATATGGAAACCGAGGGTATGACCTTTGATGAAATTCCAGTGCCCGGGGATATGGTGGAAGAAGCCAACGAGTGGCGCCAGAACTTGGTAGAAGCTGTAGCTGAATACGATGAGAATTTGATGGAAAAATTCTTTGACGATCCTAACAGCATTACCGAGGCAGAAATGCATGAAGCTATTCGTAAAGCCTGTATCGACTTAAGCATTGTACCAATGATGTGTGGTTCTTCTTTTAAAAACAAAGGTGTACAAACTGCTTTAGATGCGGTTTGTAGATACTTGCCTAGTCCTGTAGATATTGAAGATACAGTAGGTACCGACCCAGACACTGGTGCTCAAATTATTCGTAAGGCAGATGCTAAAGAACCATTTGCGGCTTTGGCGTTTAAAATTATGACCGATCCTTTCGTTGGTCGTTTAGCGTTCTTCCGTTGTTATTCTGGTCATTTAGATGCTGGTTCTTACGTATTGAACGTACGTTCTGGTAAAAAAGAGCGTATCAGCCGTATCATGAAAATGTTTGCTAACAAGCAAAACCCCATCGATTTTATTGAAGCGGGTGATATTGCAGCTGCGGTAGGTTTCAAGGAAATTAAAACTGGTGATACTTTGTGCGATGAAAAGCACCCTATCACCTTAGAAAATATGTTTATTCCTGAGCCAGTAATTGCTATAGCAGTAGAACCTAAAACCCAGGCCGACGTAGATAAAATGGGTATGGCTATTGCTAAATTGGTAGAGGAAGATCCTACATTGCGTGTAAATACCGATGAAGATACCGGACAAACCATCTTACGTGGTATGGGTGAGCTTCACTTGGAAATCATCATCGATCGTATGCGTAGAGAGTTTAAAGTAGAAGTTAACCAAGGTGCTCCTCAGGTGGCTTACAAAGAGGCTTTCCATGCTACGGTTACTCACCGTGAAGTATTGAAAAAACAATCTGGTGGCCGTGGTAAATTTGCCGATATCCAGTTCGATTTAGGTCCTGCCGATGAAGAGTGGTTAGCAGCCAACGAGGGTAAGAGCTTCCAGTTTGTAAACGATTTGTTTGGTGGTTCTATTCCTAAGGAATTTGTACCGGCCATTACAAAAGGTTTTGAAACATCTATGACCAATGGTGTTTTGGCTGGTTACCCAGTACGTGATATGAAAGTACGTGTATTTGATGGTAGCTACCACGATGTGGATAGTGATGCTATGAGTTTTGAATTGTGTGCACGTGCAGCCTTCCGTGAAGCGGGTAGAAAAGCAAAAGCTACTTTGCTAGAGCCTATTATGAAAGTAGAAGTGTTAACACCAGACCAGTACATGGGTGATGTTACAGGCGATTTAAACCGCCGTCGTGGTATGTTAGAAGGTATGGATAGCCGTGCCAACTTACAGGTGATTAAAGCCAAAGTACCATTAAGCGAAATGTTTGGTTATGTAACGCAATTGCGTTCATTATCTAGCGGTCGTGCTACTTCTACCATGGAGTTTAGTCATTACAACCCAGCTCCTAACAACGTAGCTGAGGAAGTGATAGCTAAAAACAAAGGAAAAGTAAAAGTAGAAGATTAGTATTGGCGAATAAATATTCGCCCAATTATAAAAAGCCCTGCCATTTTGGTGGGGCTTTTCGTTGGGGCGAATAATCATTCGCCCTAACGAATCATTCGCCCTAACGAATCATTCGCCCTAATGAATCATTCGCCTAAACAGAGCTCGTAATAATTTGCAGTAGTCTGTTTCAGCAATATGGGTGATGCACCAGTTGTACCCTTAGTAGAAAATTATTTGACCATCTTTTTTAAACAGAATTATTTTTTGGTGAAAATGACGGTGTATATTGTAATGCATGAAACCGTTGTATAGGGTTTGGCAAATAGTATGGGTAATTCTGTTAAGCGTGGGCTGCATGCAAAACGGTAGCTATACAAAAACGCAGGCCGAACAAGCATACAAATCTGGCGAACAGTATGCCAAAGAAATTATTGTACTTTTTAATGCCGGAAAGTTAGATCAAGTAGCCAACAGGTTTGCCGATGTTTGTGGTAAGAATAAATTAACACCTGTACAAAAGTTAATGGGCTACACCTTTGTATTCCATTCATTTATACGAAAGAACGACTACGATTCTACCTTACTATACCAAGATTTTTGCATCAATATCATTGAACAAAACGGTTTGGAACATCTACTACCAAATCAATACATTAGTTACCTACTATGCAAATCGGCGAGCTTGTATTACTTACATAGGCCTGAACAAGCGAGTGAGCTTTTTTTCCCAATTTAAAAATGAAAAATATTATGTACGCTAAATTTATATTATTGTTTTTTATGCTTGGTTTTACCGGCGTTGTATTTGCACAGCAAAAAAAAGTGGACTCGTTATTAAATGCCTTACAACAAGATGATGTTTTAAGAACAAAAATAAACAAAACCAGTTACGATAAAAGTGATACCGTACGAGCTAAAGTATTGGCCAATTTATGTAACGAGTTAAGAAATATAGGTAGTTACGATAAGGCTTTACAATATGGTGAGCAAGCATTAGAAGTTTCAAAAAAAATTAATAGTAAGCCCTTAGAAGCTACTAGTAATTATAATATTGGTTTGGTATACTACATTAAACGAAATAACGATAAAGCCTTACAATATTTTGAAACAGCATTAAAAATACGCAGCGAGTTAAATGATAAAAAAGGAATTACAGATGCCAATATAATGATGGGACTCTTATTAATAAACAAAGGGAAATATAATGAAGCCATTGAAAGTTTTGCATCGGCACTAACTATTAAAAAACAAATTAACGATCAATCTGGTGCAGCTATGGCTTACCACAATATTGGTATTGCTAATTTTTATAAAGGCGATTATCCAAGTGCTTTACAAAACTATTTAGCCGCATATAAAATACGTGAAGAAATTAAAGAGGTGAGGAGCATTGCATCTTCTTTATTAAACATTGGTATTATTTACGATAAGCAAGGCAATTTAGAAGATGCACGTAAAAACTATGAAAAATCTTTGCAATACAATATTGAACTAGGCGATAAAAAAGCCATAGCAGCTTGCTACAATAATATTGGTATAACGTATGAAAAGCAAAGAAACTATCCTGAAGCTATTGTATTTTACGGAAAGGCATTGAAAATAAAAGAAGCCATTGGCGATAAAAAAGGGTGTGCCGTAACCCATTTCAATTTAGCAACCATTTACGAAAATCATAATCAACACGACAGTGCATTTGTAAGTTATTCCACTGCTTTGAATTTGAGTGAAGAAATTGGTGATGAACATGGAGCCAACAGAGCCATGTATTCTTTAGGAAGTATTTGTATGCGATTAAAAAAATACGACGACGCCAAAAAATATTTAGATAAAGCATTGGTTACTGCCCATCAATTAGGGTCGAAAGAGAACATTGTAGAATGCTATGGGCAACTCATAGTGTTAGATAGCCTAACCGGTAATTGGCGGGATGCATTTACACACTACAACCAATATTTTAAGTACAACGATAGTATGATTAATGCCGACAATACAGAGCAACTGGTAAAGGCCAAAATGCAATATGATTTCGATAAAAAAGAAGCCATTACCAAGGCTGAACAAGAAAAAAAAGAATTAGCCTACCAAAAAGAATTGGCCTTAAAAGTCTTAGAGTTTGAATACAAGCAAAAGCAAGCAGCTGCAAAAACTGAAAAGGAAAAACAGCAACTACAATTTGAGCAACAGATTAAAGAACAAAAAATAAACTTAGAATACAACCAAAAAATTGCTATCGCTGATGCCAAAGAAAAAAACCAACTCGCCTTAAACAAGGTATTGGCTCAGGAAAATGAACTAATGCTGAAAAATAGAAAAAACGAAAAACTAATTAGGTGGTTGTTGTTGTTAGGGTTAATTAGTTTAATTACTTTTTCGGTTACCTATTTTATCAACTACAGAAAACAAAAATTGGCTAACATACAAATTGCCAAACAAAGCGACCATTTAAAAATATTGATGCAGGAACTACACCATCGTGTAAAAAATAATTTGCAACTTATTAGTTCTTTACTCGAATTACAAAGTATGCGGCTTACCAACGATACTGCCAAGCAAGCTTTCGAAGAAGGACAAAGCAGGGTACAAAGCATTGCTATTTTACACCAACAGTTGTACCAGCACGACGATATAAGCACCATTGAATTAAGTCGTTTTATCGACGAGTTATTCAAACAAATTGCCGCTGCCTTTAAGAAGCCTGATCAACAATTAAACATTATTAATGCCTTAAACGAATTTTATGTGGATATAGAAATAGCCTTGCCATTAGGTTTAATAATAAATGAACTGGCCACTAATAGTTTTAAATATGCTCAGCCCACCAACAATGAGTTACAATTAAAAGTTAGTTTAAAACAAACCGAAGAAAAAATGTATACGCTCATTTACTCCGATAATGGGGTAGGTATGCCTAACAATTTTAGTTTAGAAAAGGCCCAAAGTTTAGGGCTGCGGATTGTAAGTAAATTAGCAAAACAGGTCAAGGGGGCAAGTACCTATCAGTACAACAACGGTTCCATTTTCTCAGTATCATTCGCCGTAAAGTAAATGCCTATTCGTAACAAAAAATAAGGCGTTCGTAACAAGCTTTTTTTAATAAAACTACTATAAATCATTTTTGAAAAAAATTGAACAATGGTAAACGTTAGAATAGGTATAGTAGAAGACGACGCCCTTATAGCAGAGAGTATTGGGCAGTTACTGTTGAACCTAGGCTACGATGTGCTAGAGCCTGTAGCTAGCTACATAGATGCCGTAAAGTTAATTGAACAACATCGGCCCGATTTTATGATTTTAGATATCCGTTTAGGAGAAGGAAAAACCGAGGGCATACGCTTGGCCGAGTTAATTAATCAAAAATATTTAATACCGTTTATTTTTTTAACAGCTAATGCCGATAAGCTAACCGTAGATAAAGCCAAGGCAACGGCTCCCAAGGCTTTTTTAGTAAAGCCTTTTACCAAGGCCGATTTGTATGCCACCATTGAAGTAGCCATAAGTAAACATTCTGCTATTGCCACTTACAATACTATACCGTTTTTATTTTTGAAAGTGGGCGATAGGTTTAAAAAGGTCTTTGAAACTGATATTGTTTATATAGAAAGTAACCATGTGTATTTAGATATACATACTAAAACAGAAAAAATAGTCATACGCTCAACTGTTGATGAATTTTTAAAACAGCTAAGTTCCCATAGATTTTGCAAAATCAGTAGAAGCTATATAGTAAACCTGTACTACGTAGATTCTTTTAATAACGAATCAGTATGGATAAAAGACAAAGTGTTTCCGCTTAGTAAATCGCATCAGCAAACACTAATTAGCAATATGCAAGGGCTAACCGGTTCCAATTAGTAACATTTAAATGCTATTTGGTAACATTTAAATAGCTACTAAATCGTATATAAATATTTTTAGTGTCAGAGAATAACTAACAGCTACAATTTCATACAGTATGCAACCCAAAGTACCCACTGTAGTAAACTACGTATGTTTACTATTCACTATCTTATTGCTTAGTACCAATAGCCTTTTTGCCCAAGCCCCTACCATTACTATCATTACACCAAGTTCTGGCAGTGTTGGTACTCTAGTAACCATTAGTGGAAACAATTTAAGTAACCCAACAACTATAAATATTGGTGGTGTGGCGGCAATACCAATAAGTAATTCTGGTACGGAGTTAGTGGCTATGGTTATGCCGGGTGCAACCACGGGTGTGGTAAGTGTAACTACCAGCAGCGGAACAACTAATAGTAGTACGAATTTTACAGTTAATCCGTCTCAAGCACCCAATACCCAACAGGGTAATAAACTAGTAGGTACAGGCAATACAGGAGCAGCGCTACAAGGTTGGTCGGTAGATGTAAGTGCAGATGGTAATACAGCCATTGTTGGTGGGCTTAATGATAATAGTGGTTTAGGAGCTGCATGGATATTTGTAAGAAGTGGAAACACTTGGACACAACAAGGCAACAAGTTAGTTGGAACTGGTGCAATAGGCTCATTCGTACAACAAGGCATAAAAGTAGCTATTAGTACAGATGGAAACACAGCAGTAGTTGGCGGTAATTTTGATAACAATTCACGAGGAGCTGCTTGGATATTTGTAAGAACAGGAACAACTTGGAGCCAACAAGGTAATAAATTAGTGGGTAGTGGTAGTGTGGGAAGTACTACATATCAAGGGCGAGCAGTGGATATTAGTGCGGATGGCAATACCGTAATTGTTGGTGGGTATGGAGATAATTCTAATCAAGGTGCAGTGTGGGTTTTTACAAGAAGCGGAACAACATGGAGCCAACAGGGCAGTAAATTAGTAGGAACTGGAAATACCGGTGCGGCACAACAGGGTATTTCCGTAGCAATAAGTGCCGATGGTAATACTTTATTAGTTGGAGGTTGGGCAGATAATTCCTTGCAAGGAGCGGCATGGGTTTTTACAAGAAGCGGAACAACATGGACCCAACAAGGCAATAAATTAGTAGGAACAGGAAATACAAGTGCGGCACAGCAAGGCACATCTGTCGCCATAAGTGCTGATGGAAATACGGCTCTTATTGGGGGGCCTGGTGATAATACCAATAATGGAGCAGCGTGGATATTTACACGAGGTGGAACAACATGGAGTCAACAAGGTAATAAATTAGTGGGCACGGGTAATGTTGGGGCGGCTTATCAAGCCAATTTTGTTTCTATAAGTGGCAATGGTAACATTGCTGTATTAGGCAGTGTGCTGGATAATAGCAATCAAGGAGCTGTATGGGTTTTTACACGAAGTGGAACAATATGGAGTCAACAAGATAACAAATTAGTAGGCACAGGTAATATAGGTGCAGCACAACAAGGTTATAACCCTGCAATAAGTGCCGATGGTAATACTTTATTAGTGGGTGGACCTACTGATAATTCTAATCAAGGTGCTTTTTGGAGTTATAATTATGTGCAACCGCCGCCGCCAACTATCACCAATTTTAGTCCTAGCTCTGGCCCAATAGGTAGTTTAGTAACCATTACTGGTACCACTTTAAATAATCTTACGGCAGTAACCATTGGTGGCGTATCAGCTATCCCAATTAGTAACGATGGATCAACAATAGTAGCCATGGTTATGCCGGGTGCAACAACGGGTGTGGTAAGTGTAACTACCGGTAGTGGAACAGTGAATAGTAGTACTAATTTTACTATTAATGCGTCTCAAGCACCCAATTCGCAACAGGGCAATAAGTTATTAGGTACAGGTAGTATTGGTACCAATATAATTCAAGGTTTTTCTGTGGCTATTAGTGCTGATGGAAATACTGCGGCTGTTGGTGGTCCTAGAGACAATTCAGAACAAGGGGCAGTTTGGATTTACATTAGAAATGGTAACACATGGACACAGCAGGGTACAAAATTAGTTGGTACAGGTAGTGTAGGTGCGGCTTGGCAAGGCAGTTCTGTGGCGTTAAGTGCCGATGGCAATACTTTAGCAGTAGGCGGCAATAGCGATAATAATGGTATAGGTGCTGTTTGGGTATTTACAAGGATTGGAAGTACTTGGACTCAACAAGGCAATAAATTGGTAGGAACAGGTTCTTCTGGTGCAAATCCTCAACAAGGTGAATCAGTTTCTATAAGTGCTGATGGTAATACCATTTTGGTGGGTGGAAGTGGCGATAATTCAGTGTCACAAGGGTCATGGTTAGGTGCAGCATGGGTATTTACCAGAATTGGCAACACATGGGTTCAACAAGGTAATAAGTTGGTGGGTACAGGTAATGTAGGTGGTTCTCGACAGGGTGGCAAAGTTGCTTTAAGTACCGATGGTAATACTGCAGTAATTGCTGGAAGAGCTGATAACAACACTACCGGTGCAGTGTGGGTATTTATACGTAACGGAGATACTTGGACACAAGATGGTAATAAGTTAGTAGGTACTTTAACTAGTGCAACAAGCGAACAAGGCTCTTCTATAGCCGTAAACGGAAATGGAACTACTATTGCTTCTTCCAATTTTTCAGGTACAATGTGGATTTTTACAAAAATTGGAGGAATATGGCAGCAAGATGGTGCATCTATTGAAACAGTAGAAAACTCAAATCGCCAAAACAGTGGTTATTCTTTATCAATGAGTGCTAATGGAGATAGGATTATTACAAGTGCTCATCAATACAATAATAATCAAGGTGGCACTTTTGTTTTTAACAAAATAAATGGTATTTGGGTACAGCAAGTTGCTACCTTAATAGGAACAGGTGCAGTAGGCAATGCAACTCTGGGTATGGCTATTGCATTAAGTGCCGATGGCAACACAGCTATTGTAGGCGGTACAAATGATAACAATAATATTGGAGCAGCTTGGGTTTTTGTAGCACAACCACCCCCAACCATCACCGCACTTTCATCTGCCACCGGATCCGTTGGAAGTTTGGTTACCATTACTGGAACCAACTTTACTACCAATACTACTGTAACTATTGGTGGTGTAGCACCCATTATTTTAAGTAATTCAGGCACTAATATTGTAGCCATGATAATGCCAGGTGCATCAACAGGTGGGGTTACCGTCACCAATGTAGGTGGTTCAGCCAATAGCAGTTTCACCGTTGTAGCATCTTCCATACCCAATGCAGGACAGGGCAATAAATTAGTTGGTACAGGTAATACTGGCAATGCACAACAAGGCTATTCAGTAGCTTTAAGTGCCGATGGTAATACAGCCATTGTAGGTGCTCCTTTGGATAATACCAATCAAGGAGCTGTGTGGTTTTATACTAGAAGTGGCTCAACTTGGAGTCAGCAAGGCACTAAAATGGTTGGAACTGGCAATACCGGAGCTGCAAGGCAAGGTTGGTCGGTAGATATTAGTGCCGACGGCAACACAGCCGTTGTAGGTGGATGGACAGATAATAATAGTGTGGGGGCAGCGTGGATATTTATAAGAACAGGAACCACTTGGACCCAGCAAGGTACTAAACTAGTTGGTACAGGTAATACAGGTGCATCACAGCAGGGTACGTCGGTAAGTATTAGTGCTGATGGTAATACAATTGTTGTTGGCGGAAATGGCGATAATAGCTCTGTTGGTGCTGCATGGGTATTTACCCGTAGCGGTACTAGTTGGACACAACAAGGTACTAAACTAGTGGGTTCTGGTAGGCAAGGTGCAATTTCAGCAATAGGACGATCAGTAAGCATTAGTGCCGATGCTACTACCATTGCACTTGGCGGTGCAAACGACAATTCAAACCAAGGAGCCGTTTGGATTTTTATAAACAACGCAGGAACTTGGACACAGCAAGGCACTAAATTAGTAGGCTCAGGTAATACTGGTCCTGCTCTTCAAGGTATATCTGTAGCTTTAAATGCAGATGGAAATACATTACTAGTAGGTGGTACCGGTGATAATAGTAATCAAGGTGCTGCATGGGTATTTACCAGAACGGGTAATACTTGGACGCAGCAAGGCAATAAATTGGTAGGCACAGGTGCAGTGGGTAATGCGGCACAGGGCAACGCTGTAGCTTTAAGTGCCGATGGAAATACAGCACTGGTAAGTGCAAATTTAGATAATGCAAGTATTGGAGCACTGTGGGTGTATACCAGAACTGGCAGCACTTGGAGCCAACAAGGTAATAAATTTGTGGGTGCTCAAACTAGTGGCCCTGTACAATTAGGTGTTAGCATTGCTATTAGTGCCGATGGCAATACTGGTTTAGTTGGTGGGCATGTAGATAATAGCCAACTAGGTGCTGCATGGCCTTTAACCAATATGCCTTCACCTACTATTACTTCATTTTCACCTGCGTCTGGTACTATTGGTAGTTTGGTAACAATAACGGGAACCAATTTTACCAGTCCTACATCGGTAACTATTGGAGGTGTTGGTGCTATTACTTTAAGTACTACAGAAACGCAAATAGTAGCTATGGTTATGCCAGGTGCCATTACAGGTAGTATTGGTGTAACCGTTAGCAATGGGTCGATATTAAGCACTACAAACTTTACTATCAATAATTCGCAAGTGCTGAATGCTCAGCAAGGCAATAAATTAACCGTTACAGGCAATACAGGTGTAGCGGTAGCCGGCTCTTCAGCAGCTATCAGCGCCGATGGTAATACAGCTGTTATTGGAGGGTTTACGGATAACAGCAATTTGGGTGCGGCATGGGTGTTTGTACGAAATGGTAATACATGGAGCCAACAAGGTACTAAATTAGTGGGTTCAGGTAATGTAGGTCAATCTCGTCAGGGAGCGGCTGTGGCTATTAGTGCCGATGGTAATACTATTTTGGTAGGAGGGAATGAGGACAATACCAATCAAGGTGCCGCATGGGTGTTTGTTAGAACAGGTACAACTTGGGCACAACAAGGCAATAAATTGGTAGGCACAGGCAATACGGGCGGAGCAAGGCAAGGAAGTGCAGTAGCCTTAAGTGCCGATGGTAATACAGCCGTA
The DNA here is from genome assembly GCA_004292605.1 of Bacteroidota bacterium. Taxonomy (GTDB): domain Bacteria; phylum Bacteroidota; class Bacteroidia; order Chitinophagales; family Chitinophagaceae; genus UBA10646. The sequence goes on along the minus strand of RDXK01000103.1, from coordinate 3,500 downwards.
GTGGGTGGTTTTTTTGATAACAACCAAATTGGTGCTACATGGGTATTTGTACGTGCAGGCACAACTTGGACACAACAAGGAAGTAAGTTAGTAGGCAGTAGTTCTAGCGGAACACCTTATCAAGGAACTTCTGTGGCTATTAGTGCTAATGGTAATACTTTAATTACTGGAGGAAATTTAGATAATAGTGGAATTGGTGCAGCATGGGTATTTGTTCGCAATGGATTTAGTTGGGTACAGCAAGGTGCAAAATTAGTAGGCACAGGTAATACAGGAGCATCGGCACAAGGTGTTTCAGTAGCCTTAAGTGCCAATGGCAATACTGCCATTGTAGGAGGCTCAGGAGATAATAGCGGTCAGGGTGCAGCTTGGATTTATACAAGAACTGGAACTACATGGTCGCTACAAGGTAGTAAATTGGTAGGTACTGGCAATACAGGTGCTGCACAGCAAGGAAGAGCAGTAGCGATAAGTGCCGACGGCAATACAGTGTTAGTAGGTGGATCAAACGATAATTCTAACCAAGGAGCTACTTGGATTTATACAAGAAGTAGTGGCACTTGGAATCAACAGGGCAATAAAAGAGTGGGTACAGGAAATGTAGGAAATGCTTTTCAAGGTGCTTCTGTAGCCTTAAGTGCCGATGCTTCTACAGCCATAATTGGAGGCGCAATCGATAACAACAGCCAAGGAGCAGCTTGGGTGTTTGTATATGCACCGCCACCCACTATTACAGTTACCAGTACATTAACTACATTTACTGCTTGTGTAGGCAGTGCAAGTGCTAAGCAAAGTTTTACGGTAAGTGGTAGTACCCTTACAAATGATATTACCATTACAGCTCCCACGGGTTTTGAGGTAAGTACAACAAGTGGTAGTGGTTTTGGTAGTTCGGTAACCTTAACACAAAGTAGTGGTTCAGTTTCTTCAACAACTATCTATGTAAGATTATCGAATGCTGCTACGGGCACTCCAAGTGGTAATTTGGCATGTACTAGTACTGGTGCAACTACGCAAAATATAGCTGTTAATGGTACGGTTACATCGGCACCTACCATTACTTCAATATCCCCAAGTGCTGGCCCAATTGGTACTTTGGTAACTATAGTAGGTACAAATTTTAATAATCTTTCAACCGTAAATATTGGTGGTGTTTCCGCCATAATTGTTAATAGTACAGCCACACAAATAGTTGCTATGGTGATGCCAGGGGCTACTACAGGCATAGCAAGTGTAACCACAACTTGTGGAACAGGTAATAGTACAGCTAATTTTACCATAACAGCACCCAATACGCCAAATCTTCAGCAAGGCAATAAATTAGTAGGTACAGGTAGTGGCGGTAGTACGCCACAACAAGGCTACTCAGTGGCCATTAGTGCCGATGGAAATACCGCTATAGTAGGGGGCAATCAGGATAATAATTTTCAGGGAGCAGTATGGATATATACCAGAAATGGCAGCACTTGGACGCAACAAGGCAACAAGTTAGTTGGAACTGGTGCAATAGGAAATGCTTTTCAAGGATGGTCGGTTGCCTTAAGTGCTGATGGAAATACAGCATTAGTAGGCGGCTATGTAGATAATACTAGCATGGGAGCAGCATGGGTATTTACACGAACTGGTGCTACATGGACACAACAAGGCAGTAAATTAGTGGGAACAGGAAATGTGGGTAATGCATCTCAGGGCTATTCTGTTGCCTTAAGTGCCGATGGTAATACGGCTTTAGTGGGTGGTTTGAATGATAACGGTAATCAAGGAGCAGCATGGGTATTTACACGAAGTGGTACCACATGGACACAACAAGGCAATAAATTGGTAGGAACAGGTAATACCGGTAACGCTTTTCAAGGTATATCGGTAGCCTTAAGTGCCGATGGTAATACAGCCATGGTAGGTGGTTACAATGATAATGGCGGTCAAGGAGCGGTTTGGGTGTTTACTAGAATAGGTACTGCCTGGGCACAACAAGGTAATAAATTGGTAGCAACTGGTAATACAGGTGCAGCAAGTATAGGAAGATCTGTAGCATTGAGTGCCGATGGTAATACAGCCATTATTGGAGCCGATACCGATAATAGCAGTATTGGAGCAGCGTGGGTATTTACACGAAGTGGTACCACATGGACACAACAAGGCAATAAATTAGTGGGTACAGGAGGTGTAGGTAGTGTAAACAGTCAGGGAAGAACCGTTTCTATAAGTGCCGATGGTAATACCGCTATTGTTGGCGGATCAACCGATAACAATAACCAAGGGGCTACCTGGGTATTTCGAAGAACAAATACTACTTGGGCACAACAAGGCAATAAATTGGTAGGAACAGGTAACACAGGTTTTGCGTATCAAGGTGCCGCTGTAGCATTAAGTGCGGATGGAAATACTGCACTTGTAGGTGGCTTTGCCGATAATAATCAATTAGGAGCAGCTTGGGTTTTTGTAGGTCAAACAGGTCCAATTGTATCGGCAAATCCTACTGCCTTTAATACATGTGCTGGTACTGTAAGTGCAGAACAAAGTTTTACAGTAAGTGGTAATTCATTAAACAATAATATTACTATTACTGCACCTGTAGGTTACGAAGTAAGCACAACTAGCGGAAGTGGGTTTTCTTCATCGGTTATTCTTACACAAATCGCTGGTAATGTAGCTGCCACTTTAGTTTATGTAAGATTAGCTAGCACTGCTACTGGTTCACCCACAGGAAATATCACAATATCCACTCCTGGCTATACCACACAAAACATATTGGTAAGTGGAACAGTAAATACATTACCTACTATTACATTGGGTAATGTTACATCGGTAAGAACAAATGCCAATAGTTTTAGCTTGCCATTTACCAATACAACAGGGTTGCCCAATCAATATAGTATTGTAACTGGTTCTCCTACCTCAATGCCAAATTTTGTACCTGTTAATAATGCCACTTTATCTACAAGCCCAATATCGGTGAGCATTCCAGCTAGTACACAAAACACTTATAATTTTATATTACAAGTCACAAATACTACAACTGGTTGTATAAGTGCCAATAATAATTTTACGGTACAAGTAGCCGATGCTACTATTTCTACATCTGGTTCATTGAATAATTTCAGTAATTGCTTAGGTAGTACCAGTGCATCGCAAAGTTTTAGCACCAGCGGTATCAATTTGCAAAACAATATAGTAATTACCGCTCCAAGTGGTTTTGAAATCAGTACTACAAGTACAGGTACATACACAAATACTATTACGCTTACACAAGTAAGTGGAGTTGTAAATGCTACAGATATTTTTGTAAGAATAGCTGCCAATGCAACAGGTACACTTAGTGGAAATATAAGTTTAGTAAGCTTAGGAGCCACTACGCAAAATATTGCGGTAGCAGGAGTAGTAAATGCGTTGCCATCATCAAGCATACTAGGTGCATCAGCAATATGTGTAGGTTCTACAACAACATTATCACCCACAAGTGGAGGTACATGGAGCAGCAGCAATACATTAGTAGCTAC
>RDXK01000276.1 GCA_004292605.1 Bacteroidota bacterium | reverse complement strand
TATTGTTTACCCTCGTTCATGGCAATATCTATATTCATATTGCCCTTGCTGTTAAAATAAAATGTATCCTTATTTATACCAGCATCGCGGTAACCGTTGGCATTGTAAAAGTCGAGCAACTTCTCTTTATCTTCTTCGTATTTTTTCTCGTTGAATTTGGCTGAGCTAAATTTAATACGCACATAAGGGTCAAGCACACGCTTGGTTTTGGAAAGCGATAGCAAACCCTGATCGGCCAAGTATTGGTTAAAAGTATAACGCTTAGGTGGTGCAAAACCGCCTTTATCGCTAGCCGGGAAAAGGGTAAGGCGGCTCATTTCCTTGGTACCTTTCATTTCCTTTTTTAGCTTGGCTTGGTCTACCGTAACATCTACAAAATTTATTTGGCTAATTTTTACTTTATTACCCTTGGTAACGTAGATATTTAGAATTTGTGAGTTATCAAACGTAGGGTCTTTTACTTCCTCAATTTTTGCTTTTACGTTTCTGTACCCTTTTTCGGAGTAATATTTTTTAATGGCTTCTATGGCATTAATTTTCATGTTACTAGTGATAACCCTACCTGTAACAAGACCGCTTTTACCCGTAAGGTCTTCACCTTCTCCCTTTTTTACCCCTTTAAAATAAAACTTGCTTAAACGAGGGCGTTCGGTAACGTGTATTTCTATGTCGATGTTTTTATCTACCAGGTTAGTAATAAAAATTTCTACATCGCTAAAATAGTTTTGACCCCAAAGTTTAGTGATGGCTTTTGCAAAATTATCGCCACCCGGAATTTGTACTTCATCGCCCACAGATAGGTTAGAAACGCTTATCAATAATGCTTCATCAAAGTAGTTGTTACCGGTTACTTTAATGCTGGCTATTTTGTATTTCTTCGGGTTTTTTTGGTTGAAAATATTCACCAACTCGGCATTGACTGCCACGGGTACCGTATCTGTTTGGATTTGAGCTTGTAAACACAGTGTTCCAGCAAACATTGCTACACACACCAGAAAAAACTTATTAAACATTTGCTGCATGCAAGTTGCTATTAGTATTTTGGACTGCTTTGGGAAGTTTTTTACGTTTTCCGGCAGAATTTTTTAAGTAAATGTTGGGCAAATTAACAGTATTATTTAAAAGTGTTTGTTAAATAGCCCTTTAATAAATATGGGGTACAACTTTTTAGGCCTTTACTTGTTCGCTGGTTTTGCCAAAACGCCTTTCGCGGTTTTGAAAATCCTGAATGGCTTCGTACAAATTTTCTTTTCTAAAATCGGGCCAGCGGGTATTGGTAAAATAAAGTTCAGCATAGGCCAGTTGGTACAATAAAAAGTTGCTTATACGGTATTCGCCGCTTGTGCGTATCATCAGTTCCGGATCGGGGAAGGCACTGGTGGTAAGGTAGCTTTGCAGGGTATCTTGGTTAATTTCCTGTGGTTGCAGCTTATCATCCTTCACATCTTGTGCTATGGCTTTTACGGCATTTACCAGCTCCCAGCGGCTGCTATAACTCAGGGCCATTACCAGGTTTAAGCCAGTATTGGTTTTTGTTTCGTCTAGTGCTTCTTGTAGCTCCTGGCGTGCATAAGCGGGTAGCATATTTACATCGCCTATCACGTGTAGTTTTATGTTATTCTTATTTAAAACCGGTACTTCTTTACGTATGGTATCTACCAAAAGCTCCATAAGGCCGGTTACTTCCTGCTGGGGGCGGTCCCAATTTTCGGTACTAAAAGCGTATAGGGTTAGGTATTTTACACCTAGTTCTGCACAGCCTTCTACAATATTGCGTACACTTTCCACACCGTGAAAATGCCCGTACAGCCTATCCTGTCCTTTTTCCTTTGCCCAGCGGCCATTACCATCCATAATGATGGCAATATGTTGTGGCAGCCTTTCCTTATCAATATTGTGCATACTTAGTTTCGAAAAAATATGTGCAAATGTAGCGAAATGTACCGCTTACCGCCTAATTAGCCCACTGTATAGCGTTTTTGGCCCACATTAATAGCTTGTATAGCTACAATTTAGATTAAATTGCACGTAATATGTATCGATGGTATTCCACCTTTAGTACGTTAGTGTTGGTGTTTATAACACTAGTAAGCGGCCATGCCCAGCTAAACTTTACTGTGCAGTCAAACGCTCAAGCGCTGGCTCAGCGTATTGTGGGTACAGGTGTAACCATATCTAACGCTACTTTTAGAGGCAATGGTGCTTCTGCAGGTTTTTTTTCTGGTAATAACCAAACTGTGGGTATTGGCAACGGTATAGTACTTACCACGGGCCGGGTGGTAAATGGTGGTGGGTTTGGGATAGCCAATCAAGCCTCCATATTAGCTACATCTGGCAATGGAGGATCGGCATGGCAGGATGCCGATTTAAGTGCACTAAGCGGTGGTAAGCCCACCAGAGACGCTTGTGTGTTGGAGTTTGATTTTGTGCCAATTGGCGACTCTATATCCGTAAATTTTGTATTTGCCAGCGAGGAATACCCCGATTTTAACTGTACCCGGTTTAACGATGTATTTGGGTTTTTAATTAGTGGCCCCGGCTTTAACGGCCCTACCAATATAGCACTAGTACCAGGAACCAATGTGCCTGTAACCATCAATTCTATTAACAACGGTGTGCCAGGCCAAAACGGGAACTTAGACTCGTGTACCAGTGCTGGCCCGGGAGCACCCTTTACTAGGTTTTACGTAGATAATAGTGCGAGCACGCAAATAGTATACGACGGTTTTACCACCGTATTAACTGCCAAAGCTAGGGTACAAGCCTGCCAAAGCTACCATATAAAACTAGCCATTGCCGATGCATTTGACGACAGGTACGATAGCGGTGTTTTTATAGAATCGAATAGTTTTAGTAGTAATGGTATATCCTTAACAAAAGGTGATGGCTATAACGATGGCCCCAATGCCACCTTGCTAGCGGTGGAGGGTTGCCGAAATGCGATAGTACAGTTACAACGACCAAAGTCTATAGCCCAGGGTTCCACAACAGTGTTTTTAACGTATGGCGGAACGGCCGCTTATGGCGTAGATTATAGTCCGGCACCTACCAGCATACTCTTTGCCCCGGGCGATACATTGAAAAACATTATCATCAATGCCTTGGCTGATAACCAACCCGAACCGAACGAAACACTAACTATTTACCTGTCCACATCGGCCTGTGTGGGGCGTTTTAGTGATAGTATTACGCTGGAAGTACGGGATAGTTTTGGCTTATACAGTGCACAGGAGCGGCAAGTATGTAGCGGAAATTTTAGCACATTAACCGCTCAAACCCAGCCCAATGCTACCAATACTTATGTTTGGAGCACGGGTGCCACTACACGTAGTATACAAGTAAACACGGTGGGTACCTACTGGGTAAGGCATTATTTCAACGCTAATTGTTTTAATAAGGATACGTTTTTAGTAACCAGTGGCGACCCACAGGTAAACATTGGTCCGCCCGATACGCTTTTATGTCGTGGTCAAATACTTACCCTCACGGCTGGCAATACCACCAATGGTAATAGCTTTTTATGGAACACAGGCGATGTTACACCCAGCATTCCAGTACGGGAAACGGGTATGTACCATGTAAAGGTAACCACGCCGCTAGGCTGTATACTAAACGATACTACCCATGCTGTATTTAATGTAGTACCCCGCATAAACCTTGGTAGAGATACGGCCCTTTGTGCTTATGATAGCCTAACGCTCAACGCTTTTTTTAGAAATGGTACTTATGCCTGGAGCACGGGCGATACTAGCCGTGCTATTACCGTATATGGCACCCAACCGGGAAGATATTTTGTAACTGTTACGGCTCGTAACTGCACCAATACCGATACTATATTGGTGGCCGCTAAACGTATGCCGGTGGCTGATGCTGGCCCAGCAGATATTACTATTTTACGTGGTGGCTATGCCCGCTTGGTAGCTACCCGTGGTGCTAACAACGCTAGGTTTAGGTGGAGCCCACGATTGCATTTAAGTGCAGATACGGTTTTTAACCCCATAGCTTCGCCCAAGCAGGAAATGTATTACAGGCTGCAAGTAACCTCGCAAGATGGCTGTGTACAAAACGACAGCATTTTGGTAAAAATTAACCCGAACTTTTTTATACCCAATGCTTTTTCGCCCAATGGCGATGGTATTAACGATAAGTGGGAGATACCGCTAATAGCAAGTTATATTTATGCCAATGTGCAGGTGTTTAATAGGTTTGGCACCTTGGTGTATAGTACGCTTGGCTACGAAAAACCATGGGATGGCACTACCAATACTGGTCAGCCAGTACCCGCCGGTACCTATTATTATTATATAGAACCTGGCAATGGAATACCTACGGTAACGGGTTGGTTGCAGGTATTTAGGTAAAAGTAACGGCGGGAGCAAGGTCATTGCTAGTACAGCGAAACAATCCAGTAAGCAGAAAGTCTAAAAAGGATTCGTGTGCGAAGAACCAAGGCATTTTATGTTGCTGATGAACAAAACCAACTACGACGTAACCGTCATCTCGACCATCGTGAAACGAGGGAGAGATCTCATGAATAGAAAGCTTTCTATGTTGCTGGTGAAGAACACCATCAACGGCGGA
>RDXK01000275.1 GCA_004292605.1 Bacteroidota bacterium | reverse complement strand
TAGCGGTGTACTAGTATCATGCGTAACATCGGTAATTATAGCTATATCAGGCTTTATTCGGCGGGCAATCATTTCTGCACCACGCAGGCCTATTTCTTCCTGCACTGCGTTTACTATGTACAATGCATACGGCAGTTTGGTGTTGCTTTCCTTCAATAGTCGGGCTACTTCCGCTATCATAAAACCACCTACACGGTTGTCTAGAGCACGGCCAATATAGTAGTCGTTAGCCAATGCGTCAAATCCTTCCTCATAAGTAACTACCGCACCTATATGAATACCTAAGTCGGCCACTTCTTGCTTCGTTCTTGCTCCACAATCCAGCCATAAATTATCTACTCTTGGCGTGGGTTCCTTGGCATCGGCGCTAGACATTCTGGTATGGATGGCTGGCCAGCCAAAAACGGCTTTTACCGGTCCTTTTTTACCATGAATCCACACACGTTTTGCAGGTGCTACTTGATGGTCTACACCACCATTTCTCTTCAAATAAATCAAACCGCTATCGGTGATATAATTTACAAACCAGCTTATTTCATCGGCATGTGCTTCTATTACTACTTTAAACGGGGCATCGGGGTTTATTACACCTACTGCAGTACCATACGCATCTACAAAACTAGTATCAATATATGGCTTCAAATAATTGAGCCACAAACGCTGCCCGGCGGCTTCAAAACCTACGGGGGAAGCGTTATTGATATACTGTTCTAAAAATTGTAACGATGCTGGAGTAAGAATAGATTTTCCTTTCTTCTCTTTTGCTTTTACTTTTTTTGCCATAAGTTATGTATTGCTATGCTTAGCTAAACACCCGAACGGGCCGTTTAGTTACGTGTTTGTACTATTTCTGGCGATACCAATGTATCACTCACGTTACCGGCTTTATCTTTTAAAATAAATTGGTATACACTGCTATCGTTACGGCCTGGGCATTGTGGGCCGGGTAAACCGGGCAAGCCAGAACCTAAATTATAATCGAAAGAAATTTCAAAAGTACCACGGGTGTTGCGTACCGCCGGAAAGCTAGGCACACGGTAACGAGCGGTAAAAGTGCTTTGGGCACAGTTACGTGTAATTTTACGTATGGTAAGGGTATCTTCTACATCGCCCTCTCTATCCGTAAATCCTATGCTAAACGTAAGTATGCTTCTAGGCCTAAGTGTAGTGGTATTAACCGATTCAAAGGTTAACTGTGGCTTTGTGGTAAACGTATCTTTTTTGCATGCCAAGGAAAGTATGCAAACTAAACTGGCGAATAATAACTTTGTGCGTTGTACTGTTATCATACTTCAAATGTAAATGTATTCAATGGCTTACTCCCAAACGGCTACCAAAATAATTGATAATATTTGGAATAACGAACTTTCCTTTTCGGAAAAGGCGTTGCAGCTGTTTGCATTTCAGTACCACCATGTGCCGGTTTACCAACAATGGTGCCAGCATTTACAAATAACGGTGGCCGATGTTACCCATTGGCATCAAATTCCTTTCCTGCCCATCCAATTTTTTAAAACACACCAAGTTCTTGTAAAAGATGGGAGTGTGGAAGAAATATTTACCTCAAGTGGCACTACAGGTGTTACTACCAGCAGCCATTATGTGCACAGCTTACAGCTGTACCAGCAAAGTTTTCTGCACCATTTTACCCAGCAATATGGTGATCCCACGCAATATTGTATAGTAGGTTTATTACCCAATTATTTGGAAAGAACGGGTAGCAGTTTGGTGTATATGGTGCAGCATTTAATAGAACAATCGCAGCACGCCGATAGTGGGTTTTATCTACACAATTTTGATGCGTTAGCGGCTCTTTTACAAAAGAACGAAGCAGCCAATGTACCCACTATTTTATTTGGCGTTACGTTCGCTCTGTTGGAGTTTGCCGCCGCCTTTCCCATGACGTTAAAAAACACTATTGTGATAGAAACTGGTGGGATGAAGGGTAGGGGCAAGGAGCTAACCAAAATGGAACTGTACCAAACCTTGCAAACGGGTCTAGGCCTTGCCAATGTGGGAAGTGAGTATGGTATGACGGAACTACTAAGCCAAGCTTATGCCACTGCCAACGGCATTTTTTCGCAAAACAATTTGTTGCAGGTTTTACTACGAGAAGAAGATGATCCGCTTCAAATACACAGCACGGGCAGGGGCTTATTAAACTTGGTAGATTTAGCAAATGTTTTTAGCTGCAGTTTTATTGCCACCGATGATGTAGCCCATATTTTACCCAATGGCGATTTTGAAATTTTAGGTCGTAGAGATAATAGCGATTTACGTGGTTGTAGTCTTTTAGTGGTTTAAGGTACTTCCTGCCCCATGGCGGCTTCGTATAGGGTAAACCAATCGCTTTCCGCCAACGTATAAGCGGTGGTATTGGCTGCTTCTGTTATCCTTTCTAATTGCGTAGTACCCGTAACAATTTGCATGGAAATGGGATGGGATTGAATAAACAAATAGGCTATTTGAGCTGCTGAAACCTTGTATTTAAGGGCCATTTGGGCGATTGCTTTGGAAAGTTGCTCCTGATTCTCTTGGCCTAGTACACCGCCGCCAAGCGGGCCCCAAACCATGGCTTGTATATTTTTCTGCTGGCATTGGTGTAATACACCGTTGGTAAAAGCTTGCGGCCGCCAAAGCGAACATTCAAATTGATGGCAATCCAGTGGTAAATACGAGGAAAGTAGTTCTACCTGTTCAAAACTAAAATTACTAACGCCTACTTTTTTTACTAGTCCATTTTGTAACAGATAAGTAAGAGCCTCTGCTACCTCTTGCAAGTGCATGAGCGGGCTTGGTCTGTGCACCAAAAAAATATCCAAATAATCGGTTTGTAAGTCTTGTAACGATCGCTGTACTGCACTTATTAAGTGGGCTTTGGAAGTATTGTAATGCTTTAGTTGGGCAAAGTAGGGGGCGGCATTGGGAAGTAAAATGCCTGCTTTTGAAATTATTTGGTACTTATCTCGCTCTAAACCCATTTCTGCCAAAGCCTTCCCAAAAGCAGCTTCGGTGGTGTAGTGGCCATAAATATCGGCACCATCAAAACAGGTAATTCCTTGTTCTAAACAATGCTGTATGGCTTTACAGTATTGGGCTGTAGAAAAATTGGCACCCCATGTACCCCAACGCATGGTACCAGCTATGTACGGTATATTGCTCATCATTATAAACCTGTTTATGGAAATTAGAAGTGCAGTTTTAAGTAAAGTTTTCGTAAACACCTAAAAAAAGTTGCTCGATTATTTGAAAAAATGCAAGCAATAAGTATCTTCGATATTCCAAGACGCAGGTTTTCAATAGTCAAAAGCGTTTTTCGTAAATGTTTTGTTTTATTGGTTCTCTGTTTTTATTGGTTTTTTTAAATAAACAAAATTGTTGTAAAATGAACATTTACGTTGGAAATTTGAACTGGTCGTTAACAAACGACGATTTGGAAAATTTGTTTTCACCTTATGGTGAGGTTGCTAGTGCCAAAATAGTAACTGACAAGTTTAACAATAACCGTAGCAAAGGCTTTGGTTTTGTAGAAATGGCAAATGATGACGAAGCAAAAGCTGCTATTGCTGCTTTGAACGATCAAGAAATGGGTGGCAGAAAATTAGTTGTTAACGAAAGTAATCCTCGTCCAGCTGGTGAAGGTGGCGGTGGCTACAAGAAGAAACCATACGGCGGCGGAAGCGGCGGTGGTGGTGGTTTTAACCGTAACCGTGAAGGCGGTGGCGGTGGATACAACCGTAACCGTGAAGGCGGTGGTGGTGGATACAATCGTTACTAGTAACATATTTACCATAAAGGCCCTTTGTACCAAGTACAAAGGGTTTTTTATTTTTTGGAACCAAACCTATGTATATTGCCGCAGCATTTTTTTGTATGAAACATCTTCCTATACACAATCAACTTTTTGTAGAAAATCGCAAACGATTTGCTGCTAAAATGTTGCCCAATACCATTGCCATTTTTGTAAGTAACGATGAAACTCCTGTAAATGGCGATGCACTGTTTACTTATCAGCAAAACAGCGATGTATATTGGCTTACGGGCATAGAACAAGAAGGTACCATGGTGGTTCTTTACCCTGATGCGTACGATAAAACTTACCAAGAAATTGTAATAGTTACCCGCCCCAATGAGTTAAAAGAAAAATGGGATGGCAAACGTTTACGTGCCCATCAAGCCACTGAAATTTCTGGTATAAAAACCGTGATTTGGGCCGATAGTGCCGATGCTGTTTTACAGCAGCTTATACATTTGGCGGATGGCATTTATTTAGATTCGAATGAAAACGACCGCAAAGCTACCTTAATACCTACCGCAGACGACAGGTTTATTGCTTCCATGAAGCAGCGATACCCTTTACATACTTACTACCGTGCCGCCAAAATTTTAACCGAATTACGAGCTGTAAAAACTAGTTGGGAAGTGGCAGTACTACAGCAAGCCATAGACATTACTGCACAAACATTTACCGATGTACTTAAAATGATGCAGCCGGGTGTAATGGAATACCAAGTGGAAGCTACCATACACCATGGTTTTTTAAGTAGACGTGCAGCAGGCCCTGCCTACAACTGTATTATTGCTAGTGGCGATAATGCCCGTATTTTACACTA
>RDXK01000274.1 GCA_004292605.1 Bacteroidota bacterium | reverse complement strand
TACCTTACCGTAGGTATATTGGCCTGCACATAAAAAGTTCCAGAGTCTGCCGTATTTACCGCTCCAGTAATAGAGGCAAAATCTAGACCACTAAATTTCTTATCTATCAGCCGGGCATAGCTATCAAACCCCTTTGTTTTGAAAATAAATTCAAAGTTTTGTTTGGTTGGTTTTTTGCTAGGGGCGTTTACTAAACTAGGGTAGTATTGGTGTAAAAATAATTGGAATGTATTGGGTAGTTGTTCTATAGCAAATGTGCCTGCCACTTCGGCCTCAAAACCATTGCTATTAGCGGTGAGTACTTTGCGTCCGCTACTATCCAAATCGGCCCGTAGTATTAAGGAATCAAATTCTAATCGTTGATCGCCGTTCTTTAAGTCGGCATTCAAAAACTTTGCAGATCCTAGAAAATTATCGATGTTGTTTCCCGTAAAATTCAAATCGAGAAAGCCTGTTAAAGTAAGGGCTTGTTTTGTAAAACCAAGTGCCTTTAAATCGCTTTGTACCAAATCGCCCAAGAGGTTGATAGACGGATTTTGTTTAGTCAAATTCGCATTAAATTCTGTTGTAATATCAAGGTTTGGATCGTCGGCCTTTAGTTCGCCTTTTAGCATCAATTTATTGAGTGCCGCATTTACGGATATATTGGTGTAGTTATATCCATTTAGGTAAAGGTTACTAAAATTTCCATTGATGTTGGCTATGGCTTTTTGCGTATTAAAGCTAGCGCCGCTCAAGGCACCTTTAAAACTGGTGTTTCCTAACAAAGAATTTTTTAGCAGTTTGCCCAAATTAAATTGGCGTGTTTCTACGGTACCACTATAAATCTCCGGTCGGTTTTTAGGCAACTGCATATTTACGCTGGCATACACTGCACCAATTTGTGTACTCACAGTGCCAGTAGTAGTAAACTTACTTAGTGTGCCATTAAAGCTACCGTTAAATAAAATATTGCCTAAGGCTGGCAAGTTGAGTTCCTTGATAGTTTTTATGATAGGTACGTATACGGCTAAATCGTTATAGGATGTACTTATAAATCCGTTGGTAAAAGCTATTTCGGTATTGTTTATGTAAGGCAAACCTTTCATGGCTAAATTACCAGTAACATAGCTGGTTCCTCCACTTTTCAGCACCATTTGGTTGATGTTGAAATTGCGTACAAAGCCATTGAATTTTCCGCTTACTTGTATAAACTTTTTCCAAGTTTTTAACTCGGGAGCAAAATAGGCTACATCATCGCTATGCAGGGTAGTATTAGTAAAATTGGCCACCATACGTACGCTATCTATATAGTCGTTCATGTCCTTGTTAAAATCATTATACTGCATAGCATAATAATTGGTTAAGGAGCTTTTTGGGGTACGTAGTTCCAAGTTTTTTAGGCTTAACTGCTGTGGAGTAAGTCGTAAACCTGCATTTAATTTCTTGATGTTTAATCCACATCGTTCCTGTAGTTGCAGCTGTATATTGGCCGATAGGGTATCCTGAATAAATCGTAGGTTTTTAAGCGTTGCTTGAAGCTTGGTCAGTGCCAAATGGTTGGCACTAAATTCGCCGGGTATGGGTTTTTCACCGTCTCTTATTTCATTGAAAAAGCCACCATTGGTAATTTTAATAGAGTCTATTTGTAGGGCTAAGCCAGCTTCATTAAAATATAGTTCGCTAAATTTTTGTTTGGGAGTTTTCTTTTTGGGCGGTCGCCTGCCATCGTAGTTTTCTATGGTAAACTTGGGCTTGTCTACCAATATAGATTGTATGTGAAAATCCAACTTGTCAAAATTCAATTGCTTGGCTTGAACCACTAAACTACCTATATCGGCTATCATGTTTTCGCCTACCCATTCATCTTCATTAAAAAATCTTACTTGTTTTAAGTCGATTTTTTCTAAGGAAAAAGCCAACTGCGAAGGTTGCTTTTTTTGTTTTTTAGGCGTGGCAAAATAATTGGCAATAAAGGCATAGTTCCAAACGCTATCCCGCCTATGTAGGTGGATATTCGCATTTTCTAAACCCACATAGGTAAGGTTGATTTTATTTTTAATAAAAAACCAATCCGTTAAACGTACTTGAATTTTTCCTGCGTATAGTAAAGTATCCTTTCGTTGGTCGCGTATTAAAATGCCATCCAAATTAGCTTTGTTGAAAAATGCTAGCGATACTTTTTTAATGGAAACTTCGGTGCCTAACTCTTTTGATAAGAAGGTAGTGGCTTTTTGTACAGCAAAATTTTGTACGGCGGGAATTTGTATGGCAATTACTACCAACAGCATCAATGCCACAAGCAGTACCAACAACCTACCTATCCATACAAAAAATTTCTTCAAACGAATGCCCTATTTTTATGGGGTTAAAGATACTTGTTTATCTATTTGTGTGCCAAAATTTGACCAATGCGTGTACTTCTTCTATTGTTGTTAGGTGTTTTTTGTGCTAACCAGTTTGTAATGGGCCAGCAAGCCACAAAGCCCGTGCTAGTAATTCATGGCGGTGCCGGCACTATATTGCCACAACATATTACCCCGGAAAAAGAGAAAGCTTATAAAGATGCGTTAACACAAGCCCTGCAAGCAGGATATGCTATTTTAAATGCTGGCGGAACCGCTTTGGAAGCTGTTACTGCCGCTGTAAAATTGATGGAAGATTCACCCTTGTTTAATGCGGGTAAGGGAGCGGTTTTTACCAATGAAGGCCGTAACGAACTCGATGCTGCCATAATGGATGGTAGTAATTTAAAGGCAGGTGCAGTAGCTGGAATCACCACCATCAAAAATCCGATTACAGCAGCCTTGGCAGTGATGCAAAAGAGCGAACACGTAATGATGACGGGCTCTGGAGCGGACAAGTTTGCGGCAGCACAGGGCTGCGAAGTAGTGTCGCCCAGTTATTTTTATACACCTGAGCGCTGGAAGGGATTGTTAAAAGCAAAGGAAGCGGATAGTTTAAAATCTATTCTAGATCATAATACTCCGGGTGCCGTTTTACAGCCAGAAAATAGAGATGGAAAATATGGTACGGTGGGAGCCGTAGCCCTTGATGCCAAGGGGAATTTAGCAGCAGCTACTAGTACCGGTGGCATGACCAATAAGCGATTTGGTAGGGTAGGCGATGCTCCTATCATAGGTGCTGGAACCTATGCTAACAATGCTACTTGTGCGGTTAGTTGCACTGGTTGGGGCGAATATTTTATACGATTGGTAATGGCTAAATCTATTAGTGATAGAATGGAGTTTGGCAGACAAAGTTTAGCAAAAGCTTGTGATGCTTTGGTGATGGACGCTTTGCCAAAACTCGGCGGTGATGGTGGTTTAATAGCTGTAGATAAAAACGGCAATATTGCTATGCCATTTAACACTGCAGGTATGTATAGAGGTTCTATAAAAAATGGTGAAATCTCCGTTGCTATTTTTAAGTAGTGGCTCCCACTAAATTTTCTAAATAAGTAAGGTTTACGGTGGTAAAATCTTCTTCTATGGCGTGTGCTTCCTGCAAATCTTCGGCGGCGTGGGTGGTAGTAAGAGCTACTACTTTACAGCCAGCATTTTTTGCACTGGCAATACCAGGCACAGCATCTTCAAATGCCACACAGTGCGTTGGTGATACACCTAATTTTCTAGCTGCGGCAAGGTAAATTTCTGGGTGTGGTTTACCAAAGCTAATATGCGTAGAATTTACAATTTCAGTAAACAAATGACGTATAGGAATGTGTTCAAAAAAGAAATCAATATTTACGGGTATGCCGGAGGTGGCCATAGCTATAGGTATACCATGGGCGTGTAAGCTGTGTAGCAATGGCAATAAGCCTTTCAGCGGTTGAATATGTGGTGCATACAGGGTTCTATAGAGTGCCTCTTTTTCATCGGTATACGCTGCTATTTGCTCCGCAGATAATGTTTCACCAGCAAATACATATTTTAATACATCGGCATTTGTTTTTCCGTTAATATGGTGCTTGTATTCTGCCTCGCTAATATGCCTATTTCTAAGTGTATAAAACTGCTGCCATGCCTGTATATGGTAAGGATTGTTATTTACCATAGTGCCATCTAAATCAAAAATTGCGGCTGCTAACATGTAGGGTTATTTAGTGGTGGGTATGCTTAAATTTATCCAGCGCTGTTGGGTTATCATTTTACCTAGGTACACCATTTGCCCTATATGGTACGGGTAGTGGGCTAACTGACGCAAAATGGCATCGTACACCGTTAAGGGTTCTTGGCGTATGTAGATTGTTTTTTCTAAATCGCTTGCCTCTAATTTTTTGAGTGTGTCCAAGCAAATTTTCCAGCCTTCGTTCCAAAAGCTCAT
Source organism: Bacteroidota bacterium (assembly GCA_004292605.1). GTDB lineage: Bacteria > Bacteroidota > Bacteroidia > Chitinophagales > Chitinophagaceae > UBA10646. The sequence goes on along the minus strand of RDXK01000274.1, from coordinate 327 downwards.
TACATCGTTTTTGGTATAGGTGGTACCTAAAAATTCTTCGTTTCGGCGGCGCCAATCTTTTTCTCCATCGGTGGTTAAAAAATCAGTCCATCGGCTAAGCATATTGCCATATAAATGCACCACTATGGTGGCTATGGAATTGCAAGTAGCTGGGTGTGGACTATAGTTTACATCATCGGTAGTCAATAAATCCAAGGTTTTATCGCCTAGTTCCTTGTAGTATTCGAATCGCTTGATGCTATCCGTCAAAAAAGTTGCTGTCATGTTTGTTTATTCTCCTGCTACACTATCGTCGCCACGGGTATCGGCAGCTACGTCTTTTGTACC
>RDXK01000038.1 GCA_004292605.1 Bacteroidota bacterium | reverse complement strand
CACCCGTTTATTTAGTTTAAACCGAAGTGGATTTGCGGGTACGCAACGCTATGGTATTATTCCTTGGACGGGCGATGTTAGTCGCTCATGGGCAGGTTTACAAGCACAGCTACCCATTTTATTAGGAATGAGCATGAGTGGAGTACCTTTTATACACAGCGATGCTGGTGGTTTTGCTGGTGGCAATGGCGATAAAGAACTATATATACGCTGGCTACAATTGGCCGCTTATACACCTATTTTTAGGCCACATGGCACGGCCTTGTTTGAAAAAGACCCCAATGCTTTCTCCTACCCTAGCGAACCCCATTTAATAGGTGAACCCTACACGGCTATTGCTAAAAATATTGTGCTGAATAGGTACCGCATGTTGCCTTATAATTATACCCTTGGCTACTTGCAAACCACGCAAGGCGAACCGTTGATGAGTCCGCTGTACCACCATCATTTTTTTGATAGGCAAGCGGCTCAAGTGCAGGATGCCTACTTATGGGGCAAAGATATTTTAGTGGCTCCTGTAACTACCGCTAATACCTACCAACGTAGTGTGTATTTACCACAAGGCAAATGGTACACCAGCCAAGGTAAAATGCTGGTAGGTGGCCGTACTTACACGGAAGATGTACCATTGGACCAAACAGCAATTTTTTACAGGGCTGGTGCCATAATACCCATGATACCCGCCGAACGTAGTATTAAAACCACACAAGATTGTCATTATGCAACATTGGAAGTTCATGTATATATAGATGAAAAAAATACCCATGCTTTTCAATTGTACAATGATGATGGTGTGCAGAAAAATAGCCTAACAAGCAAGCAGTATAATTTGCTAGAATTGAAAGTGGCACCCAAACAGGGTAACTTAGTTTTTACGGCTCAACCCATACATAAGGGCTTGCCAGAAAATGTAGAAAAAATTACCTGGCATATACACGGCGTATCGCTGGACAGACCCTTAGTGGCCAAGCAGCAGCAGGCATCGCTAAAGGTAAACCATACCTTCAAAAACACCATTGTGGTGGAAACCAATTTAAAAAACAACGTGGTGCAGTGGCAATTGGTAGATTATCTACGAAATCTGCG
>RDXK01000037.1 GCA_004292605.1 Bacteroidota bacterium | reverse complement strand
CAAGGCGGGCAAGGCGGTGGTAATGAGCCTGCAAGTAAAGCGGAGTATGCTAAAAAGGGTGGAACTACGTGCTCGAAATGTGTAAATCCAGAAACAATTGGTCATAATATCGATGGATTGAGTTATCCGGGCGGCAATAATCCACGTTCGTTTGATAGGAATTATAGTTATTCCTATTTTCCAACCGATTTATCTGAATTTCCTGCTATTGGTCATGATAGAAGATATGACAATCTTAGAATAACAGGTGCATCGGGCTTATTACTCAATACTAAATCAATTGGGGCGGATTGGCGTTTTGTGTACGAAGAATTGTCTATAGCAATTAACCCACAACTAAGAAGTAAGGATAGGTTACATGCAGGACTTTTAGGAATTGGACTTGGTTTATGTTCTTTACCTAAGACGCTGTTTCAACTACATGTGCCATTTGGTAAAAATGCAAATATTATGAAGTGGTACGAGATTAGTAACACGGGCGTTACCAACAAACCAGATATTCACAAGCATTAAGAAATTTTATGAAATTCCATTACTTGACATTTATTATTTTAATCGTAGGTTTTGGCATTTTGTCATGTAATATATCCGCAGGCAGTTACCCGTACGCCGAGGTGTACAAAATAAATGCGAGCGAGGCACAAGTAAAAAAAGCCATTGATATTTTCAAACAGCAAAATCCCGAATTCAAAATCCCGAATGTAACAATTGGCGGTGGTAAACCTTTTGAGTTGAAAGACGAACAAACTTCGAACCCCAGTCACTGGTTTGTAGCATATTTTTATTTCGCTGCTGATAATGAAATTGCTTATACCTATACTCGACCTCAAAACAGTGATGTAACGAGTTTTGCCTTTGTAAGTGTTAATAAAGGTTTGAACCTTGGTACTTGGCAAGACCTAAATTTTGATTTATCGAAGAAAGAAACCGAAGTCGAGTTAATTAAATTTGAGCAACAAATACTAGTACCGATACAACATATAATAGACTCAATAGCAAGGAATTCAGTCGTGATCCCACATGTTCTGCAGGGAATGCCGAATCACAGATAAAGAGGATTTGCAATCCTAGATTGAGGTTCAATTTTTC
>RDXK01000036.1 GCA_004292605.1 Bacteroidota bacterium | reverse complement strand
CACAAAAAGCCTTGAGCATAGCCAAAGAAAAAAAATTAGAAGTCCCACGAACAGAAGCAGAAAGCATCATTGCTATCATCAAAGCCGAACAAAAAACGCTTAACGCAGAAAAAATAGCCAAAGAACAAGCAGAATTAAATACAAAATTAGAGGAAGAGAAACGAAAGGGTGCAGAAAAAGCAGAAGCACAAGCAAAAGAAGATAAAACAAAGGCAGAAAATTCAGAAAAAAAAGCACAAACAGCAAAAGAAGAAGCCAATAAAGCCAAAAAACAAGCCCAAAAAGAACGCAATTATGCCATTAGCATAGGTATTTTGGCTTTGTTATTAGGAATATTTGCTTTGTATCAAATGAATGTAGCACGCAAACAAAAGAAAATTGCAGATGCAGAAAAAAAGACAGCAGACATAGAAAGAGGTAAATCAGAAAAATTATTGTTAAATATTTTGCCTGCGGAAGTGGCACACGAATTAAAAGAAAAAGGCATCACAGAGGTAAAACATTTTGATAATGCGTCTATTTTATTTGCCGATGTCAAAGGCTTTTCAGCTTTGGCAGCGAAGGTTACACCGCAAGAATTGATTAAAGAATTAGATGCTACTTTTACCAAAATGGACGAAATCAGTATGCAATATGGTTTAGAACGCATCAAAACGATTGGCGATTGTTATATGGCGGTGGCAGGTATTCCCGAAGTCAATGCTTCGAATCCTGTGGATATTACTTTGGCGGCTTTAGGTATTCAAAAATGGATGAATGATGAACGAAAAGCAAGAGGTGGAAATTTTTGGCAAGTACGTTTAGGTACACACACAGGCGAGTTGGTTGCAGGTGTGATTGGAAAAACTAAATTTGCGTATGACGTGTGGGGAAGTGCGGTTAATCTTGCCTCACGTATGGAAAGTGGTGGCGAAGTAGGCAAAGTAAATACTACCGAATTTACTAAAAATGTAACCAAAGATTTTTTTGAGTTTACATTCAGAGGAGAATTAGAAGCAAAAAATATAGGCATAGTCAATGCTTATTTTGTGGATAGAATAAAACCTGAATTTTCTGAAGATAGTGACGGCTTAATTCCTAATGATAATTTTTGGGC
>RDXK01000035.1 GCA_004292605.1 Bacteroidota bacterium | reverse complement strand
CTATACTATTCCCTTTGTTACAACAATTATCATTCATCAAAATAATGGGCCTAATCAACAGTATAACTTTGCCCCGATATTGTACCAGCAAGTAGTAGACGGAAAACTACACAACTCATTAGGATATGATTTGTGGGCTGGGAATAATGGAGGAGCCTATCAATTAGATTTTATGCGTTTTGTGCTTATCAAAGTAATTGATAGCACCAAACCCCCACGCCGGACCAATTATATCGCCCTAGATTCAACCGACTATGGTTTTGCTCCGTTTGGCGATGAGGCAGTAACGAAAATCAATAGTGGTAGGCGATTGTTCTACTTGGACGATTACGATTTATATACCAAGAAAATTCTATTCAATCGACGTTTTAGTCAGTATTTATTAACGTCAATATATTCAGGTACTAGTATTTTCTACACAGACAGGGCTGGATTCGAGAAAGACCGAGGTAAGTTAATTTCTAGTTTCTAAAAATTAATAGGAGCTTCGATAATTCCGAACCGAAAATAGATGTGTAATATTCACTCGACGCATTGTTTAAGAAACCAGGTTTCTCCTCAGATGTCAGTTATTTAAACAGTTCCGACGTAATAAAAAACCTAAAACCTCTTTACAATCTATTACCTTCTTTTGGAAAAACTACCCAAGGTGTAAAGGTTTTGGCTTTTTCAAAGTCCATAGTAGCGTACGATATTACAATAATTACATCACCTACAGCTCCTTTACGGGCGGCTGGGCCATTTAAGCACATAGTACCACTGCCACGCTTGCCTTTGATAATATAGGTTTCTAAACGTTCGCCATTGTTTACGTTTACAATGGTAATTTTTTCGTGCTCTATCATGTTGGCGGCCTCCATTAAATCTTCGTCTATGGTAAGGCTTCCCACATAATTCAAATTGGCTTCGGTAATTACCGCTCTGTGTATCTTACTTTTTAATACTTCTATTTGCATGGCGGCCGCAAAGGTAGGCAACCATTTGGTATTTCAAACAATTCCTACACAGCAAAAAAGCCGCTCCTTGCGGGAACGGCTTTTACTAAGTATAAAAGTTATGATGCTAGTTGCTGGCCGATAAGGCTGCACCTACATACTC
>RDXK01000273.1 GCA_004292605.1 Bacteroidota bacterium | reverse complement strand
ATAGCTACCGGAATATTATTTTTTTCTACTATGGGCCTTTTGATGGCACTAGTATTTTGTAACAAAAATTGAATAATGCGAGTATTGGTAATAAGTAATTGCTTTTCCTCATCGCTCATTTTTTTGTAGGTGGTGCCTTGTTTGTTCAGCACCTTATCTACCCCGAAATGTTTTATCCAAGCTTTGAGCTTTTCTTTGTCAATGCCGTTGGTTTTATAGTTGTGCAATACCACGTCCACACCTTTTTCTTTTGCTAAGCTCAGTGCCTTCTTCACACTATCACAATTCGGAATTCCATAAACCGTGTACATACTATTGTAGTTGGCGTTTATATAATTGAATGGTATTTTCAAAACCTAAATAAATACTATCGCAAATAAGGGCGTGACCGATACTTACTTCCTGCAACCACGGAATTTGCTGTTTGAAATAGGCTAGATTCTGTAAATCTAAATCGTGTCCGGCATTGAGGCCTAAACCCACCTCTTGGGCCTTGGTGGCAGCGGCTAAGTAGGGTTCAATAGCAGCCACTTTATTCTGGGTAAATTGGTGTGCATAAGCTTCCGTGTACAGTTCTATTCTATCAGTTCCTGTGGTGGCAGCGGCCTCTACCATTTCTACCACAGGGTCCACAAAAATGCTTACACGTATACCATGATTTTTAAATATGGCAATGGTTTCTTTTAAGTAGGCTTGGTGTGTAACGGTATCCCAGCCATGATTACTGGTTATTTGGCCTATGGCATCGGGCACTAGGGTTACTTGTGTGGGTTTTACGTCTAATACTAAATCCACAAATTTTTGTTCTTGGCAATTACCTTCTATATTAAATTCCGTGGTAATTACTTTTTGTAAATCGTACACATCTTGGTAGCGTATATGTCGCTCATCGGGGCGTGGATGCACTGTTATACCATCGGCGCCAAACTTTTCAGCATCTTTTGCACATTGCACCAAGTTGGGATTGTTACCACCGCGACTGTTTCGTAAAGTGGCCAGTTTATTTATGTTTACGCTAAGTTTTGTAGTCATGCTCATATTATTGCGGAATTTCAGTCCAAGTATGGTCGGCCAATAATTTCACGGCAGAAATAAATTGTTTAAAAGGCCCGGTGCCACCCCATTCCTTAGGTGCCACTAAGGATAACAAAAAGCTATCATCCCGTTTTTGATACAAATAATAGGTTTGGCCTATCACAGGTTGAAAGCTCAGTTTTGCATCATACACCATCATGCTCAATTCCCTACGTTTTCTTATTTCTTGTGCTTGGCGGGCCAATAATTCTATTTGTTCCTTTATTTGGTTAAGGTGCATATTGGTTTGCTCTTCCATTGCCTGTAGGGCCTTGTGTTTTATTACACCCTCTTCGGTGGGGCGTACTGCCACACTACCTACACTGCTTGCATAGGGTAATACGCTCAATTGTTTGTAATAAATATCTACGTTGGTAAACGGTTTATCTACATGGTTGGTAACTGTAATGCGTAAGTGCCCGTTCGATAGTATTTCGTGTAAAATAGATTGTACAAGGTTCTCCGCTTTGAACAATTCTATTACCAAACTACTTGCGTTTTTTATAGTAGCCGTATAGCTATCGGCAATGGCTTGGTGTTCAAATGGGTGAACCTCCTCATTTACTTTAATAGTGTATTGTGTGTAAAAAGCTTCATTGTCAAGCGTTACCCAGTTTTGGGTTATCAGTAACTCGTTTTTTTGTTGGGTGCTCTCTATTTTAAAATTGCCCGATTTGGCTGCCGTACCCATTTCATAATTACATTTTTCGGGAAACAGCTGCCAACTGGCTAAAAAATTATATGCTTGAACCATGCTCTTCCATTTGCTTTTTATTACTACAAAAGCTGAGTGCTAAATGTTTAATGTACCGCTACTTTCATTACCACCTTACGCACTACAGTAGGCTCTTGATAAATGATGTTGGGTAAATGCACATCTGTAGGAAACAAAATGGTAAACTGATAAGGGTGTAGTACCGCGAAAAAAGATGGTTCATTTTGAAAAAGTGTTACATCCTCCTCTGGTTGGTAGGGCGTATGCTTGGTGGAATTAGCCAAAAAGCTTACCCCAATTTTTTCTGCACCACTTACCAAATACTGAATATCTATAAACTTTTCGTGGGCTTCGCTTAGTTCACTTTCGGCGGGTACTGTGGTGTATTCGTTTACAATGGCGTATAACTGATCAGGTATTAAAGTAACCTTACCCAAGGGCATCGCCTCAAAATTGGTGGTAGTTAAATATTGAAATGCGTGTTCAAAAAGGCGGTTTAGGCTATGGTACTTTTCGTGCTGGGAAATATCGTCTATTATCATGTGGGCAATTTTGCGTAAAAGTAGGTTTGTATATTAAACCATTCGCTTTTTATGGTTTTCTTAATTTCGCAGCCTTATTCATTTTGTATGCATATAGTTTCGCAATTAAAAAATAACTCCGTCGCCGTAATACAGCAATTGTTTCAAGTACAGATGACGGTGGATGAAATCATCATTAACGCTACTAAGCCGGAGTTTGAGGGCGATTACACCTTAGTGGTTTTTGGTGTTACTAAATATGTAAAAAATAAACCCGATGTATTGGCCCAAACCATCGGCGAAGCATTGCTACAAACTTACCCGGACGCCTACAGCAGTTTTAATGTGGTAAAAGGCTTTCTAAACTTGGTTATCCACCCTAATTACTGGTTGCAAATATTGCAAAACGGCTCTTTTACTACGCCTTCCACCGCTAAAGTGATGGTAGAATATGCTAGCCCTAACACTAATAAACCCTTGCATTTAGGGCATTTACGGAATATTTTTTTAGGCAGCAGTATAGCAGAAATTTTAACCGAACAAGGTAATAGTGTAGTGAAAACCTGTGTGGTGAACGATAGGGGCGTACACATATGCAAAAGCATGGTGGCATGGCAAATTTTTGGCAAAGGTGCCACCCCACAAAGTACTGGTAAAAAAGGCGATCATTTTGTAGGCGATTACTATGTAAAATTTAACGATGCCTATAAACAACAAGTAGAAGAACTGGTGGCTGGCGGTATGCCTGAAAAGGAAGCGGAAAAAGAAGCAGCCATTATGAAGGCGGCCCAGCAAATGCTGGTAGATTGGGAAGCCGGAAACCCTGAAGTTTGGGAGCTTTGGACCGCCATGAACGGTTGGGTGTACCAAGGTTTTGATGCCACTTACCAGCAAATTGGCGCCACGTTTCATAAAACCTATTATGAAAGTGAGTTATATAAGCTTGGAAATGAGTTTATTGATGCCGGACTAGAAAAAGGCGTTTTTTATGCCAAAGAAGATGGTAGTGTTTGGATTGATTTAACGAGCGACGGGTTAGATGAAAAATTAGTAAAGCGAAAAGACGGAACGGCCGTGTACATTACCCAAGACATAGGTTTGGCCCAAACCAAACAACAAGAATTTGGCTGCGATGAAAGCATTTATGTAGTGGGCGATGAACAGAACTACCACTTTAAAGTGCTAAAATTAATTTGTCAGAAATTAGGCATTGCTGGCGCTGATGGCATTTACCATTTAAGCTACGGTATGGTAGAATTACCCACCGGTAAAATGAAAAGTAGGGAAGGTACCGTGGTAGATGCAGACGATCTTGTTGCCAGCATGCTAACCATAGCGGAGGAAAAAACAAAGGAGTTAGGCAAGGTGAACGATTTTACCTCGGCAGAGCTTCAGGAGTTGTATAAAACCATCGGGTTGGGTGCCTTGAAGTTTTTCTTACTAAGGGTAGATCCTAAAAAGAAAATGATATTCAATCCCGAAGAAAGCATTGAATTTCAAGGGTTTACAGGACCGTTTGTACAATACACTTATGCCCGTATAAAAAGCATTTTACGCAAGGAACAAGTTCAGCAGCTACCTCCTTTTACCACCGAAGCCTTACCGTGGTTACCGCTGGAAAAGGAAGTGGTAAAACAAATCGATCAGTGGGCTATTACCTTGCAGGAAGCGGCCACCACACACGATCCCAGTAAAGTAGCTATTTATGTGTTTCAATTGGCACAGGTGTTCAATAGTTTTTATGCGGCACACAGCATAGCCAATGCTGAAACGCCTGAGAAAAAGCAGTTTAGATTGGCCATAAGTTGGCAAACTGCCGATGCACTGAAAAAAGGGATGCGTTTATTGGGTATTGAAATGCCGGAACGTATGTAACATGTACATTGGCAATATCAGTGAATGCATGTATTTTCGCAACGCTTAAAATAAAAATAAAATTATGGCATACGATGTAGTAGTAATAGGTAGTGGCCCGGGTGGTTACCCGGCCGCCATTCGTGCCTCTCAGTTGGGTTTAAAAGTAGCTATTATTGAAAAGGAAAGTTTGGGTGGTGTATGCCTTAACTGGGGTTGTATACCCACTAAAGCGTTAATAAAGAGCGCCCAAGTGTACGATTATATGAAGCACAGTGCCGATTATGGTATTGAGGCCACTGGTGTACAACATAATTTTGGAAACGTAATAAAACGTAGCCGTGGCGTAGCCGATAAAATGAGCAAAGGCGTTCAGTTTTTGATGAAGAAAAATAAAATTGACGTTATCATGGGCTACGGTAAAATTAAAGCCAAAGGTCAGGTAGAAGTTACCGCAGCAGATGGCAGCAAAAAAATAGTAGACGGTAAATACATCATCATTGCTACGGGTGGCCGCAGCCGTACTGTTCCTAACTTACCGCAGGATGGTAAAAAGGTATTGGGTTACCGGGAGGCTATGGTGCTTCCAGAGCAACCAAAATCTATGATTGTAGTGGGTAGCGGGGCCATTGGAGTAGAGTTTGCCTACGTGTACAATAGCATGGGTACTAAAGTGACCATAGTAGAGTTTATGGGCCGTATAGTACC
>RDXK01000272.1 GCA_004292605.1 Bacteroidota bacterium | reverse complement strand
AAAAATTCCACTTCTGCAGCCGTGAAAGAGTTTGAAAAGACGTTGTTGCATCGGTCGCCCAAGGGTACTACCTCTCAGTTGTTTCCGGGATTTGTACCGGCTTATATACGCCCCTTATTTTGCGAAGGAAAGGGCCCATTTAGATGGGTAGCATTGAGCGGCGACCCAAGCGATATAGCCGTTACAGATGAAGTGATTAGAAACCTATTTCCACACAATGCTAGTTTACAACGCTGGCTCACATTGGCACACGAAAAAATTAGTTTTCAGGGTTTGCCGGCACGTATTTGTTGGCTTGGCCAAGGCGAACGAAAACTGGCGGGTTTGGCGTTTAACCAATTGGTACGAGAAGGGCGAGTTAAAGCCCCCATAGTTATCGGTCGGGATCATTTAGATACAGGTTCCGTAGCATCGCCCAATAGAGAAACCGAAGCCATGTTAGATGGTAGCGATGCAGTGGCAGATTGGCCTATTTTAAATGCATTTGTAAACATTGGTGGTGGCGCTAGCTGGGTAAGTTTGCATCATGGCGGTGGTGTGGGTATGGGCTACAGCATACATAGTGGTATGGTAATAGTGGCCGATGGTACAGACGCTGCTGCAAAACGACTAGAGCGTGTATTAACCAACGATTGTGGTATGGGTGTAATACGGCATGCCGATGCTGGTTACGAAAAAGCAATACAAACGGGTACCGAACATGGCTTAATATTGTAAATATGAAGGCGAGTAAATTAGTTTTAGTGGCACTATGCTGTTTGGGTTGTATGGCAGTGCAGGCTCAAATACAGTGGAAAAATATTGACAGTTTGTACAAGCCTTTGCCCGGCACGGTACAGGTATTTATTACCGAGGATAGTTTAGATGGTGCCCCAAACAGGGCTTTTTATGTGCGGGTAGATTTGCGTCACAGTCGCCTTATGGTAAACGTAGATACCAGCGATAAACGCAGGTTAACGCCCAAGGCATTTTACGACAGAAATGCTCAGCCGCTGATAGTAATGAATACTACTTTTTTTAATTACCAAACTAACCAAAGCATCAATCCCGTGGTAAAAAATGGGAAACCTGTGGCGTACAATTTGGCCAATGTGCGGTTTAAGTCGGTCAATAGTTATGGCGATAGTATCTATAAATATCGGCATTATGCCCGTGCGGTGATTGGTTTTGATAAACGAAACAGGGCCGATATTGGCTGGGCTTTTTCCGATACAAGTTTACCTAAAATGATGGTGATGCAGTCGCCCGTAAAGCCATTGGTAGATGAGAAATTTTTTACCAGTATTGCCTATGAAAAGGGCACGAGCAATGCACTAGTGAATGGCTATTTATTCCCAATCGATAAGCGGTGGTTAAAGTATAAAACGGTTATTGGTGGCGGACCAGTTTTGGTACAGGGCGGTAGTATAGCTATTACCAATAATGAGGAAAGCTTGTTTCCCGGAGCGGCCGTGAAAGATAAGCACCCCAGAACGGCCATAGGGTATACGCCCAAAAACGAACTTATTTTATTGGTGGTAGAAGGCCGACATAAAGGCGTTGCCGACGGTGCTAGCTTGGTGCAATTGGCCAAAATGCTGATGGATTTAGGCTGTGTAGAAGCCATGAATTTTGATGGCGGTGGTAGCAGCTGTTTATTAATCAACGGCAAGGAAACCATTAAAGTAAGCGATAAAGAAGGCCAACGCCCCGTTCCCGCCGTGCTATTGGTGGAGAATAGGTAAGGGGGGAATCAAGTCACTATTTTTTTGCTTGCCGTACCAGTTCCTCATAAACCATTACCATGGCTAGCGTATCTAGCTCGCAGTACTTTAATAGTTGTGCTTTCAGTTCTTGTTTCCGTTCTTCGGTGGTGGCGGCAAACTGAATTTCATTATAGGCGGCCATAGCGGCTCCACCATTGGCTACTTGTTCGCCATATTCATTCTCATCGTCGTTGGCACAAATGTCTAGCACGCCGTCATAAATGTTTTTTAGCAGTTTGTACGGGTCTTTTACCAAGCCTGTTTCAGCATCTTTTTGCACCCATACTAAATTCTTAAAATTCTTGCTGGGCATGGCATCGGTGCCGTAAATAGGCTGGCTATATTTTGCTTGTAGCTGTGTGTTGGTATTTAACACAGCGGGTAGCACATATTTAATAGAATTGGAGCCATTGGTAAGTGGATTGTAATAGTATTTTTTTACCACGGTACATAAGTCTACCATATCTCTATCGCCGCTAATTTTTTGCTTGCCCTCTGTATAATTGGTAATAGTTTTAATAAAGTGGATGAGTTCCTCGGCATCGGGTTCTTTGCTTTGTTCAAGCTCTAGCTTAATGGCTGTTAGCACCGTGTTTTCATAATGGGAGTATTTAAAAATAGTGCCGTCATCGTTTTTTAGGGCCTTGTATAATGCTCGTATAAAGGCAAAGTTGGGATAAAAACCGGGCTCCATATTTATCCATTCCGTAGCGTGTTCTATACGGCCGTTTTGGTGCACTATATGGTGCGAAAATTGGAAGGCAACTTGCTGGTACGGCCGCATGTTTTTATAAAAAGGCAAAGCAGTTCTAGTGCCTTCAAAATCAATAAAATGAAGCGGAAATTTCCAAGTGGCTATTTCTAGGGCAAGCTGTTCTCTTAAAACGTATGGACTTTTACTTCCGGATAAAGCTAGTTCTCGTTGTACATCTTGCCTATCTAAACTACTCATGCCTATCTCAGGCGTTTTTTCACCGCTTTTGGGTGTAAGATCTTCTCGGGTAAAACTTTCCATTAAAAATTTTCCGTCGGCTAGGCATTTATCAAAACCCCGAAAATTCCAAATATCCCAACCAAAGGGTTTTTTGAAGTCGGTTTCCTTCAAATTTTGATACCGTTCTAAACATTCTTGTACACCCGTTTTTCCATTGGCATTTATGCCAGAAAACTCACATTTTTTGCAAGTGGCTTTGCTAATTCTTCCTGTAAACAAATCGTTATCGGCCAATGCGGTTAAAGCTTTACTATAGTGGATAATACCTTCTTTAAAACTATACTTACCTACCGTGCCAAAGTCATAAATATTTTTTACTTCGTTTTCTACAGATTGACGGAGCAAAATCTCCGTTCCTAAGTTGGGTTGGATGTACTTGGTAGCATCCGCATTTTTTTGTACACGTTTTCTTCCCGTTTCGCCATCTACACTTGTTAGTTGGTACAATTGGTTTAAACCATCTACCGTGGCATAGGATTTTTTATTGGCCAATAGTAAATAGGGTGTTACCCTTATTGGTAAATGATGCTGCTCCAAACTTTGGGTAACTACATAGTGCTGAAATGCTACATCATACAAATAAGGTTGCCAACTAGCGTTTAATTTGTTGTTGTCCGTTCTTTGAAAAAAACTATCGTTATCTCCGTCGTAGCTTTTGGCTTTTACCTCTATTAATTCAATGCTATTGCTGGTTTTCACCAGTATATCTACCAATACATAACAGTTATTCCATAAAAAAGCGGCTTCATATAGGGTTATATTTTCATTCGTTAATAGGGCTAAAGTTTGCTCCGCAGCTTTTTCGTGTTGCCTTTCGTGTACCAATATGCCATTAGGATAATAATCCTTTGCCAATTCTCCTACCTGAAAACCGCCTTCCGCTAGCTGTTGCAAAAAGCTATCTTCTGTATTGCTATTGGCATATTGCATTTGGGTATAATACAATTTGCGTGGACAGCTTGTTAGCGTTTTAAATTTCGATTTGGTGAGGTAGGAGTGTGGCACGGGTTCGGTTTTGAATGTTATCGATTTCGGTATACAGTTTACGCCAAATGCTGTCATTTATCGTATACGTATTATCTACTTTTTTTATCAAGTTCAGTTTTACAATGGAACAGTGGTATTTCTCGTATTTCCCGCAAAACGTTCCTTTCTCTATAATTATTTGATTCTTTTCTACATCATTGTTGGGATAAACCAGGAACGAAAACTGACAGTCGAAATACAGATTGTACACAAAAAGTTGTTTCAAGTCGGCATCTTTTACATTGGTATTTGTTTCATCTAACACCTTCCATTTCGTATCAATAATAAAACTTCCTTTCTCGCTTTGGACAAATACATCGGGCGTGATAATTTTTTTATTCTTTGATGTCCAAAAATCTTTCTTTACCTGCCCTTTTATGCTATGTTCAAGAACCTTTACTTGTTGTAACTTAACCAATACATATTCCTCCCATAACTTGTTCATATCGAACATAATGGCGATAACATTCGATTTACCTCCCTTGATATTTGGGTAATAGTTTAACAAGATAATTTTTGCAATTTCTATACAGGTTTTGTAGGCTGTAGTTTTTCTGTCGTATACCAGCCTTTCAAACAAAGCTTCCGTAACCTTAATATTATCGCACTCGGGAAACCAGTTTAGTAGGTTACCCACGTTTGCGGATGTAGCGAGGCCCAATCCTAAATCTTGTATGGTTCTTAAACATTTATACAAAATAGCATTGTAAATATTATTTCTATTGTATTGGTTATAGGTTACATAAAAACGCTCAAGGTTGATGTAGTTGGTAGTTATTTGTTTCGAGATTTCTAATTTACCCGAAAGCGATTTTTTATTTTCGGAAATCCGTTGGTACTTTTTTACCAATCCTCGGTGCATTAAAATTTCGAGCTCTTGTAAAAACCAATTGATATATAAGTTTAAAACAGTATTTTTTGATAGGTTGATGGCCGCTAGCGTGGATGTTTTTACTTCTATTTTTTTTGTTGCTTGCAGCATCTCAATTAAAAATTGCTGCCAGATACTCGTATTGTTATCGTCTGGTGTTTTAAAATCTATTTTGGGTAATACCTCAATAGTTAAGTCGCCCACTTTTAAAACACCCACAAATTGCTTGAATGTAATGGTGCCATTACCGATGGCAAAAAAGCCTTTGCGGTTTATTTTATC
>RDXK01000271.1 GCA_004292605.1 Bacteroidota bacterium | reverse complement strand
ATATGTAATTTATGCCGATAACTGTTTGCTCACCAAAGATTTTATGACGAAGCACAATATCATTTTCAAGAAAATACCAAGAGATATCACTAAATTTTGAGTGTCGGAATTGGGATTTGTGGAAGTAAAGATTACAGGATAATAACATGGAAAAAGAAAAAATAGAAGACGAACTTACCTATAAGATAATTGGCTGTGCCATGAAAGTGCACTCAACTTTGGGCAATGGCTTTCAGGAAGTAATTTATCAAAGAGCATTGGCTATTGAATTGCGAAAGTCTGACTTCGGGTTTGCTCGAGAATTAGAAATGCAAATTTTTTATGAAGGCGAAGAGATCGGAACACGAAGGGTTGACTTTTTGGTAGAAAATGAAGTAATGGTAGAGTTAAAAGCGTTGGTAGCATTAGAAGATGTTCACTTGGCACAAGGACTAAATTATTTAGTAGCTTATAAATTACATAAAGGATTGCTCATAAATTTTGGAGCAAAAAGTTTAGAAGTTAAAAGATTGAGACACCCATTGAATAAAATGCCCAATAAAATTCCTAATAGTCAATCTAGTAATCCAAAAATCTAATGAATCCAAATTCTGACAAATGGAAGAAATAATAAAACCTCAGTATTTTGAACAGTGGAAAGCCATGCTGGATGTAAATATCCATGAAGAATTTGCCGCCATACAAAAAATGGAATTAGACCCCCACAGTTTTACATTCTATACTTCTGTTTCCGTAATGTCATCCTCAAAAATTGAAGGTGAACTAATGGAGGTTGATAGCTATGTGAAACATAAAGTATTAAATATTGAATACCTGTCTGAACTTACAGAAAAACCAAACGATTTGTATAAAGCATATCTTTTTGCAAGAGACAACAAACTTACAAGAGATAACTTTTTGCAAGCACATCTACTTATTGCTGCTCATTTGTTACCCAAAAATCAACGGGGCAGTATTCGCACATCAGAGATGGTTGTGCTAGAGCATAAAACAGGCAGGATACAATATGAAGCAGCACCTGCTGCAATTGTAAAAGAAAGATACAATCTTTTGTGGGATGAAATTAAGACGCTGTTAAATAAAAATTTAACTATTGAAGAAATATTTTACTATGCTGCTTTTATTCATTTGGCATTTGTAAACATTCATCCTTTTGGCGATGGTAACGGTAGAATTTCTCGCCTGTTGGAAAAATGGTTTTTAGCAGAAAAGCTTGGTGAACGAGCCTGGTATATAAAATCTGAGAAGTATTATTACAAACATATAAATGATTATTACAGGAACCTCGCCAGGTTAGGGCTTTTTTATGAGAAATTAGAATACGAAAAATCCATACCATTTTTGCTGATGCTTCCGCAATCATTAATTTTTGAAAAGTGATAAATGAGAGGTTATGAATTATGAGTGAAAATGATCAATGACAAATTATGAATGATGAATTATGAATGATGGATTAAGAAATTATAAATGAAAAAAGGGAAAATGTATTGTTGATAAAGTCGTTTGCCTTCGCAATTCGTATTGTAAAATTGTATCAATATTTGGTTTCTGAAAAAAAGGAATATGTGATTACTAAACAATTATTAAGAAGTGGTACAGCTGTAGGGGCGTTGGTTCGTGAAGCACAAAACGCTGAAAGTTTGAAAGATTTTGTTCATAAACTAGGCATTGCCCAAAAAGAATGTGATGAAACAAGCTATTGGCTTGAATTATTAAAAGCAACAGACTATATAACCGACAAAGAATTTGCAAGCATAAACAACGAAGCCGTTGAGCTATTAAAAATGACAAGAAGTGCCATCATAACATCAAAAAACAAACTATCCAAAAACTCATAACTTATAATTCATAACTCACAATTCATAACTCATAACTCATAATTCATATCTCATAATCAATAACTCATAACTCATAACTCATAATCAATAACTCATAACTCATAACTCACAATTCATAACTCACAATTCATAACTCACAATTCATAACTCATAACTAAAAAAGTGGAACTTAAACCATACCAGCAACAAGTAATCAACGACCTTGCACTGTTTTTGGAAAACATACAGGAGACCAAAGACGTGAAAGACGCATTTTATAATTTTTGGGCAAAGCACCCAAAAACCCCTTTATTTCCTTTTGCTGGCACAGCCATAGAACCCTACAAAAACAATGTTCCCCGTGTTCCGCACATTTGCATAAAAGTACCTACTGCAGGCGGTAAAACATTTATTGCCTGCAATGCCATTAAAACCATTTTTGATGCTTTTACCTACGATAAACCCAAGGCGGTAGTTTGGCTAGTTCCGTCCATTACCATTTTAGACCAAACCATTAAGAATTTAAAAGATACTAATCACCCTTATCGCAGAAAAATAAATACTCATTTCGGCAATAAGGTGGAAGTATTCGACAAAGCCGAACTATTGCAAGGAAGCGGCTTTAACGCCACTTCAGTAAAGGAACAGTTGAACATTTTTGTATTGAGTTTCGATAGTATACGCACCGCCAATAAAGAAGGCAGAAAAGTATTTGAGCAAAACGGTTCCTTACAATCATTTGAAGCCTTGTTGGGCAAAGACGAAGAAATATCTCTAATGAAAGTGATGCAATACCTAAACCCGATGATAGTAGTGGATGAAAGCCACAACGCAGAAACGGAGTTAAGTGTAGATATGTTGAAAGAGTTTAACCCCTGTTTCATTCTGGACCTTACCGCCACGCCACGTAAAAACAGTAACATCATCAGTTTTATTGATGCTTTGGAATTGAAAAGGGAAAACATGGTGAAACTACCTGTAATTGTTTACAACCATCAGGATAAAACAGAAGTAATCAATTCGGCTTTGCAATTGCAAAAACGATTAGAACTGCAAGCCATAGAAGAAGAAAACAAAGGCGGTAAGTACATTCGTCCTATCGTATTGTTTCAAGCACAACCCAAAAACGGGAAAGATTTTTTGAATGCGGAAGAAGAAAAATCAAATGTTCAAAAACTGAAAGAAAAGCTGCTTGAGTTAAAAATACCTGCCGAACAAATCAAAATTAAAACGGCCAACATCAATGAAATAAAAGGCATTGACTTGATGAGCAAAGACAGTGAAGTTCGCTACATCATTACCATTAACGCATTAAAAGAAGGTTGGGACTGTCCGTTTGCTTATATCTTAGCTTCCTTGGCAGACAAGAGTTCAGCCGTGGACGTGGAGCAGATTTTGGGTAGGGTTTTACGTCAGCCCTATGTAACGAAACATCATTTTCCGCTACTCAATGTGAGTTATGTATTAACGGCATCATCAAAATTCCTTGACACTTTAGATAATATTGTAAAAGGCTTAAACAAAGCAGGTTTCAGTGATAAAGATTATAGAGTGGCGAGTGATGACATAGAAGTTAAAAGTGATAAATTAGAAGTTATAAATTATGAGTTAGGATTTGAAAAGCCAAAAGATGTTGTTAACGAAAGCATTGCAGATGATATTGATGTAAATAGAATAGAAAATTGGAATACGGAAACAATTCATAATTCATCGGTTATAACTCCCAACTCTGAAAATAATTCATCACTCATAATTCATCATTTAGAGAAAACTGCAATAGAACAAAATGCAGCCTTTGAATCCCGCATAAGCAGAACTGAATTGGAAGCCAATATGCCAAACGAAATTCAACAACTCGTGAAAACATACAGTATTAAAGATATTTTTAGAGAACAAGCAGAACAAATTAATTTACCACAGTTTTATTTAAAAGTTCCTGCCAACGATTTGTTTGGTAGAAAAGAGGAAGAAGTGCCTTTAGAGAAGGAAAGCTTGTTAGAAGGGTTTGCTTTGAGTAAAGCCGATACCAATATTGCTTTTGATAGCATTAGTTCTGAACTCTATAAAGTGGATTTAGACGAAACCAAAAAAGAACACACGCCAACATTTGTTAGGCTCGACGGTGAGGTGAAAGAAAGTATAATGGCGTATATGCTTGATCCTTTACGAAAAGATAGTAGGGTAAAAAATTTCACAAGCCGTATAATGAATATTATCGGAAACATGTATCCAATTCCCGACAAGGAAATTGAGAAATATATCAATCGAATTTTAGAAGATTTCAAAGATGAACAGTTTGGTGATTTCTCAAATAATGAATACACCTACACCGATAAGATTAAAAAGAAAATACAATCACTTTCAGAAGCATTTGCTGAAAGGAAGTTTAAAGACTTCTTAGACACCGACAAAGTGTTTATCAAATCATCGTTCACCTTGCCAAAAAGCATTTCACCTGGCGATACAGCAAAGGACATTACCAAATCGCTTTATGAGAAAGAAGGAACCATGAACGGCTTTGAAGAACGTGTTATCAACGAAATTGGTAACATGACAAATATTGCCTTCTGGACAAGAAATATTGAACGAAAAGGATTTAGAATTAATGGTTTTGTCAATCATTATCCCGACTTTATTATTCAAACAAAAAGTGGCAAGACCATTTTGCTGGAAACAAAAGGCGACCATTTGGATGCTGAACAAAAGATAAGGCTTGGCGGGCTTTGGGCTAGTAAAGCAGGAAACAATTATCGCTACTTCATGGTTTACGAACGGCGAACAGTGGACGGAGCATATAAATTGGAAGACTTTTTAAACATTATAAAAGACATTTAGGCAACGCACTGGCGTACATGTTTGAAAAACTGCACAAGTCCTTGCTAAAGCTATCGATTGCAGAAGAGCACACCATGTAACCCACCCAGGGAATTTTACCACGTCAATGTAAACTGCTGAAAACTAGACCATGAGCATTTTTTACCTCCATCCTCTACCTCACCCATCGGCGGCCACCCCTGAAGCGTGGTGCCCAGTAGCGTTCATTCAAATCGCTGATGGTAACACCCATACTAGTACTGGCATGTACAAATTTATTGTTGGTTAGGTACACCCCCACATGG
>RDXK01000034.1 GCA_004292605.1 Bacteroidota bacterium | reverse complement strand
TGGGCTATGCTTACACGGATAGGCGACAGTTTTATGTGCTAAGTGTGGCTACTGCTAACTGGGGTTATGAATGGCGAGTGAAGAATAAAATTTGGAAATACACACCGTTAAATATTGAAGTGTATAACTTAGATACGCTACAATTATTGAGAGACGCTTTTTTATCGAATCCATTTTTACGTACCGCTTTTAACACGGGTAGTGTAGTGAGCCAAAATTTGAGTCTTACCATTAACACCACGGGTAAACGCAACCCGAACATCAATCATTTTAAACGAATTTTTATAGAGGAAGCTGGTACGCTAGCGGGTGTAGTGCCCGCCCTGCGTAGGCAAATTTATAGGTACCTAAAACTAGAAGCGGAGTACCGCCAACGCATAGTATTAACCCCCAAAACTAGTATAGCATTTAGGGCTATGGCGGGTATAGGTTACAATTATAATCGCCTAGCGGGTAAAGATAGTTCCCTACCCTTTTTTAAACAATTTGTAGCCGGTGGACCCAATAGTATGCGGGCTTGGGGCTTGCGACAACTAGGTTTGGGTAGCAGTTTGCTGTCGGACACATCATCGACGTTTCGGGATAGATTTGGCGATGTGCAATTAGAGTTTAATGCCGAGTATCGCTTCACGGTGGCCAATATTGGTGGATTGAAATTAGGTAGTGCCTTTTTTATAGATGCCGGTAATATTTGGAACCTCAAACGCACTGCTGGCAACCCTAATGCAGAATTTAATTTTAACCGATTATACCAGGATTTGGCGATTGCCATGGGTACTAGTGTACGGTTAGATTTTGATTATTTCTTGATTCGGGTGGATTTTGGTTACAAGGTAAAAGACCCTGCCCGGTTGGCCAACAATGGCTGGATGAGTATTAAAGATTTTACTTGGCAAAACTATGAATTTGCCTCACCCACCCGCCCCGTACGTAACAATTTTGCCTTTCAGTTGGGTATTGGTTTACCGTTTTAATTCCCTTATGGCCAATACCTATTTTGCTTGTAAACAGTTTACCATACAGCAGGCTAATAATGCCATGAAAGTAACCACCGATGGTTGCTTATTTGGTGCTTGGGTGGCCCACAAAATAAAAGGATTTAAAGGCACTGTTTT
>RDXK01000270.1 GCA_004292605.1 Bacteroidota bacterium | reverse complement strand
TTTTGAAAATCGGCCCCTTCGCTTACAAACGTTACCCAAACTTGGGCGTTGGTAGTAATATCTAAGTTGGTAGGCGTGGCCTGAAGGTATTGTGGATTGTTTACGGGAACACTAATAGATTCTGGTAGGGTTACCGCAATCCTGTTTCTAAAGGAAGCCGTTAGAACATCCGACGGGTTTACCAGGTAATTTGGTTTACCGCCCGGAGTTTGGTAAGTACCCATGTAGCTGTATTGTCCAAGGGTGGTCAAACTTGCCATTAGTAGTAAAGTAGCCAAACAGCTCCTTAGTATGGAAAAAGAATTCATAAAGTACAATTTAGTTTAGGATTAAAGCCAAAAGCTTGGGTAAAAATAAGCATATATAAAGTTGTTCATGTTTTTTCCACATTAAATTCAGCCAAGTTTTGAATTAAAATATGTACAAACCTGAATTAGCTAAAAATATCGAACCCTTTTCAGAGAAAATTATTGTAAAATATCATTGTTCAGCTGTGGCACCCATAGCGGTTACTCGCTTCAAAAGCTCCACCAAACTAAATGGTTTTATAAGCACATCGGTAGCGCCAAGGTTAATCACCTTTTCTTTTGCGGCCGTGGCCTCCATACCGGTTAGTACCAAAATTTTTACATCGGGGTTGGCAGCTTTGGCAGCCGTAATAATGGTTTCGCCGTTTGCGTGGGGTAAGTTTAAATCGGTCAATACTACTTGTGGTTTGTGCTCAGCTATTTTTTCTAAGGCAATGGCCCCGTCGGCACAAGGCACCACAGTAAACCCTTCCTTAGAAAGTTTAATTTGGATAGTTTTCAGCATCAAGGCCTCATCTTCGGCCACAAGTATTGTCATAATAAAATAAGCTTATTCGTTGGTTTAGGCCACTTTTGCGTTTAGCTGTAATAAACGCTTTAGGCGTAAAGTTAGCTCCTGCGGTTCAAATGGTTTGGTAATAAAGTCATCGGCCCCTAGTTTAAAGGCAATCATCACCGTATCCTCCTCATCAATAGCAGAAAGTACAATTACAGGAACTTTGTTATTTGTTTTTTGCTTAATAATTCCAAGCAATTCTAACCCGGAAGTATAGGGCATTACAATGTCGGTAATAATAATATCAGCTTTGAAGGAATCTAATTGCTGAATCGCTTCTCGTCCGTTGCTACATAGCTGTACAGTAGCTCCTAAACTGTGTAAATGATTTACTACAATCTCTTGTATGTCTTTATCATCTTCGGCTACTAAAACGTTCATGTTGAAAGGATTAAAATGTTTGCTAAAGTATTGAAAAAAATATGGCTCAACTACAGTGAGTACGATAAAAACTGTATCCCGAACGGACGTTTTTACACAACCACCACCACTATGCTTTTACTTTTTTTTAACCATTTAGCCGTTGGTTTCCGGGTAAGTGTGCCAAGTACTAACTAATATTGCCAAAAGTTTTATAATTTTTTATGAGAAAAATTGGTGTTTTAATACTCTTCATGGCGGCTAGCCTAGTAGGCTACAGTCAGGACTCTGCAAAGGCTTCGCAACTGAAACAATTAACTGCACAACTAAAGAACCGAGCCAACGATCATTTCATGATTCAATATGGTGCCGATTTTTGGAACGTAAATGCCGATAGTGCCCGCCCCAGTGGGTTTAGCAGGCATTTCAATTTTTATTTTATGCTAGATAAGCCTTTCAAAAAAAATCCACACTTTAGTTTGGGTTATGGTTTAGGACTTACCACTAGCAATATGTTTTTTGACGATAAACAAATTGATTTAAAGGCCAATACAGCTCGTTTACCTTTTACCAATGTGGCCAATACCAACCATTTTGAAAAATATAAACTCACTACCATTTTTGCTGAAATACCGTTGGAATTAAGATATGCAAGCAACCCTTTAAGGCCCGATAAAGGTTTTAAGGCAGCCATAGGCGTAAAAATTGGTACCATATTAAAGGCATACACCAAGGGGAAAAATTTAGTAGATGCCAACGATAGAAGTGTTTTTGGTAACCGATATATTCAAAAAGAACAAGATAGAAAGTTTATTAACGGTACTAGCTTTTCGCTTACGGCACGTGCAGGCGTGGGTATATTTTCCCTACACGCTAGCTACCGCCTAAACACCTTTTTACGCGAAGGTGTGGGCCCCGATATTAGACCCTATAGTATAGGTTTAATGATTAGCGGTTTGTAAAACAAACCCAAACCTTATTAGTAGCCCTGCCCTAAAAATGCAGGGCTTTTTTATGTGGGGCATGCATTACCCTACCTTTGTAAAAATTTAGGAACACATTGATTGATAAAAAAAGTGGCATTGCCGGCCAGGAAATTTGCGTTTTAGTAGGCGTAATTCATAAAGACCAAACCGATACACAAGTAGCAGAATATTTACATGAACTAGCTTTTTTAGCAGAAACCGCAGGGGCTACCACCATAAAAACTTTTACACAAAAACTAGCCCACCCGGATAGTAAAACCTTTGTGGGTAAAGGAAAACTGGAAGAAATAACCCAATACGTAA
Organism: Bacteroidota bacterium; assembly: GCA_004292605.1. GTDB lineage: Bacteria > Bacteroidota > Bacteroidia > Chitinophagales > Chitinophagaceae > UBA10646. The sequence goes on along the minus strand of RDXK01000270.1, from coordinate 2,554 downwards.
AAGCCAAAGGCGTAAACCTAGTAATATTTGATGATGAACTTACAGGTAGCCAGTTACAAAATATAGCCAAGGAAACCGGTGTAAAAACCATTGACCGAAGCGATTTAATATTAGATATTTTTGCTAGGCGTGCCAGAACTGCCCAAGCCAAAGTACAGGTAGAACTAGCCCAATACCAATACATTTTACCCCGCCTACGTGGTATGTGGACCCACCTGGAACGTCAAGGAGGTGGTATTGGTAGCCGTGGCCCCGGAGAAACCGAAATAGAAACCGACCGCCGTATAGTAAAAGATAAAATAGCCCTACTACGCAAAAGATTAGCGGAAATAGATAAGCAAGCTTTTACCCAGCGTAAGGAACGCGGCGAATTTATACGGGTAGCCCTAGTAGGCTATACCAATGTGGGCAAAAGCACCATTATGAACCTACTAAGCAAAAGCGAGGTTTTTGCGGAAAACAAATTATTTGCCACGCTTGATACCACCACCCGTAAAGTAGTGTTTGATAATGTGCCTTTTTTATTAAGCGATACCGTGGGCTTCATACGCAAACTACCCCACCACCTAGTAGAAAGTTTTAAAAGTACGTTAGATGAAGTACGTGAGGCAGATATATTGTTACACGTGGTAGATATGGCACACCCACAGCATGAGGACCATATAGGCACGGTAAACAAAACCTTACAGGAGCTGAAAGCCTTTGAAAAACCAATACTCACCGTATTCAATAAGCTGGATTTATATGCCGAACGCAATTTTGATAAATGGTTAGGTGAGGATATTAAAGAAGATATTTTAAGAGAAATTCGGGAAAAGTGGGAGAACCTAACCGATGGTAATTGTATTTTTATTTCCGCTCAAGAAAAGGAAAATGTGCCCGCTTTTAGAGAAGCATTATTAGAACGAGTAAAGAAAATGTATCATATACGTTACCCCTACAAATCGGTATTTTATTCATGAGCAGCCAATGGCATAAAATTACAGAACATATAAACCTACTACCCTGGCAAAACCAATTGTGTGTAGTAGAAGTAGCAGGCAAAAAAATAACCTTGGCTTACTATCAGGAAAAAATATACGCTTCGGCACATAAATGCCCGCATGCTAGTGGTATTATGGCACAAGGTTTTATAGATGCGTTGGGCAATATTGTTTGTCCACTACACCGTTATAAGTTTAGTTTACAAACCGGCCGTAACACCAGCGGCGAAGGATTTTACCTAAAAACCTACCCTACCGAGCTTAGAACCGATGGTTGGTATGTACAAATAAATAGCTCCAGTTTATGGGGCTGGTAGCTGGTACGTTAAAGTTGTTTAAAAATCAGTGAGTTAGCCATATTCAATAGCATTTTTAACTTGCTTTGCACCTCAATTTTTAAGGCATGAAATGTGTGAAGGGATGGCTTTTGGGGTGTATGTTCTGCTTAGCTGGTGCCCATATACATGCACAGCAAAACTTGGTGAACGTACCATCTGGCGACATTACGCCTAAAAACAAGTGGTTTTTTCAGCAGCAAGTAAACTTCTCCAATATTCAAACCTTTACCTCTAAAACCCATTTTGTATGGGGCTTAGGCAAAGGGTGGGAAGTGGGTGCCAATTTGCTAAACATGAGTTTTAATACCACTGCAAGGCCCGTTTTACGCACAAGTGCACCGCCCAATAAACCTACTCCGTTTTACCCAGTAGGGGTAATTACCGCCCAAAAGCAATGGAAGGTGAATAACAAATGGAGTATTAATGTAGGTACACAAGCGGGTACTAACCTCTCCAGAAGTATTGAAAATAAACGCTTTACACATTTTACATACGGTTTAGCACGTTTTAACCCCAATAAGGATTTGAAGTTTTTAGCCGGGCCCTATGTAAGTGATAGGCGAATGCTGGGCGACGGTAATTTAGTGGGCTATATGGCTGGTATAGAGTGGCATGTGCACAAACGCTGGCTATTGCTGTTCGATCATATTTCGGGTAATAACAAAAACAGTGTATCGGTATTGGGTGCCACTTATAATGTAACCGATCAGTTTCAGCTAATTGGTGGCTGGCAAATACCCAACCCAAATAGCCCTGAGGTAAATGCCTTTGTGGTAGAGGTAAATATTTTCAATTTTTAAGTAAAAATATTTGGCAGTATAAGTGCTGTGCTTATTTTTGCAGCCCGTTCAGGGAAAATTCCTCCTTAGCTCAGTTGGTTAGAGCATCTGACTGTTAATCAGAGGGTCGCTGGTTCAAGTCCAGCAGGGGGAGCAAAAGGTTACCAATTCGGTAGCCTTTTTTTATGTTCAGCAGTGTTCATTAACAATGTGTTATGCCTATTAAATTGGCATTTTTACCGCTATACTTTACATTTACCGCATGTGGGAAGCCCTATTGAAAGGTTTGGCGCTAGGCATAGCACTTAGCATTAGCGTGGGGCCTGTAATATTTACTATTTTAAAACAAAGCTTGGTAAACGGCCATAGAGGCGGTTTTATTTTTATTGCAGGTGTATCTATCAGCGATATTGCTTTGGTGCTAGTATGTAATTTGTTTTCCGATTTATTTGAT
>RDXK01000269.1 GCA_004292605.1 Bacteroidota bacterium | reverse complement strand
GAGGTAAGCAGCACCGAGCAACCTCTGCATGAAAACCTAGTAAATGTGGAACTTGGTGCCGAGAAAAAAACCAAAACGTACAGCTTTGCCGCCACCGTGTATGGCATGTGGTACCGTAACCAATTGATATTAACGGGCCGTGTAAACGATGTAGGTGCTTATACCCGTATAAATGTACCCAAAAGCTACCGTTTAGGTATGGAACTGCAAGGTAGTTATCAGTTAGCCAAATGGCTACAAGCCAGTGGTAACATAGCTTTAAGCGATAACCGTATAACTGCTTTTACCGAGTTTTTAGATAATTATGACACACCTATTTTTACACAGGATAAAGTAGCTCATAGGAACACCGCTATTGCATTAAGTCCATCTTGTGTGGCCAACGCCAATCTACAATTTACCGTTATACCACAGTTTACGGTAAGTACCAATGCACAGTATGTAAGCCGACAGTTTTTAGATAATACGGAGAACAAAGCCCGTAGCTTGCGTGCCTATTGGGTACAGGATATTCGTTTGGCTTACACAGTGCCGCAAAAGTTTTGTAAGAAGATACAAATACTGGGTTCCGTTCAAAATATTTGGAACAGGAAATTTGAGCCCAATGGCTACACGTTTAGTTATGTGGCTGGCGGTAGCGTAGTAACCGAGAACTTCTTCTTCCCTATGGCAGGCACCAATGCCATGCTGGCGGTGAATGTTACGCTATAAGTTTTTAGTTTAACATATCTGAAAGGTGTAAAGTAAAAAGGCCTAATAAGCCAACGCTTTACACCTTTTTGTATATCATCGTTCCGAATAAGAAGCAAGAATTAAAAATTCATCTTAGATTAAAACGTTGGGTTCTGATACTACCCCGGAAAATCAATCGAAAACTCTTCCCCAATGGTTCGTAAATCGGCCACAACGGTTGGCACCAACGGTATGCCTGTTTTCATTCGCTCTACGGCAGTGGCAGCTTCTGGTTCGCCCGGAACTAATACTGGAACTTTTGGATCGATGGGTTGGGCAGCTTTGAATCGGTCAATCCAATGATCCATATGTTGTTTAAACTCTTCTGCCGGTCGAAAGGCATTTATCCGCATAGCACCTACAAAATGCCCCAAACCCTTACCTGGCATGTTTTGTGGCATGGGTACATACGCCGGAAAAGGCGGTGCCCAAGGGCCGTAAGAAGCACCACTAAGTACCGCCGATAATATATCTACTATACTGCCCAATGCATAGCCTTTATGGCTACCATGTTCCCTATCGGTTCCTAGTGGTAGCAAAGCACCGTTTTGTTTTAAAATATGGGCATCGGTAGTAGCATCTCCCTCGGCTGTTTGTGCCCAGCCAGTGGGCATAGCAGCATTTTTTCGTTGTAAAATTTCTAGCTTACCATTGGCTGCCGTAGTGGTAGCAAAATCTGCCACAAAGGCCGGTCTTTTACCAGCAGGAATAGCCACCGCAATTGGGTTGGTGCCTAGCATTTTTTCTGTACTAAATGTGGGTGCTACCAAGGCGCTAGCATTGGTCATGGCAAAACCAATCATATCATGTTCTAAAGCCATCATAGCATGGTAACCAGCAATGCCAAAATGGTTGCTATTTTGAACGGCTACCCAGCCGCTGCCTACATTTCTTGCTTTTTCTATGGCTATTTCCATAGCGTGCACAGCTACGGTTAATCCCAAGCCGGCATCGCCATCTAACGTAGCGGTACTAGGTGTTTGGTGTATTATGGTAGGTACATTGTTGGCCTTTATTCTACCTGCTTTCCATAGGCGTAGGTAGCCACTAAGCCTTGCTACACCATGACTATCAATACCTCGAACATCGGCCGCTAACAATACTTTTGTGGCAGTAACAGCATCTTTGGGTGAGCAACCCATTTTTTCAAAAACCTGCTGACAAAATTGATACAACGATTCGTAAGGTATGGTAGTTTCTAACATATCAATGGTATAAAAAATGCCAAACAAATTGCTTGGCATGGTACAAAGAAATAGCTTTTTGTATTAAAATGGTAAATCGTCGTTATCATCAAAACCTGTAGGTAAAGTAGTGGCTGTTTTGGCCACTGGGGCTGCTGGTGCACCTATATTGCCTGTGCTACCTTGGTTGGTTACATTGTTCATGTCGCTGCCGCTGTTGCCACCTGTATTGTTAGCACTGCCAAGCAATTGTACATCTCTAATATTTAAACGTAAACTGGCCGCAAATGCACCTTCGTTATTGGTGTAGGTACGTATATCGCCATTGCCCTCCACAAATACTTGTTGGCCTTTTTTCAAATAATCAAAAATTCCTAAGCGTTCCGTCCAGTAGCTACATTCTACCCACACGGTTTTATCGGTGCTATTGCCTTGAGCATCTCTCACTTTTTCGGAATGGGCCACGCTAAAATTGATAACGTTTTTTCCGCCGACTGTATTTTTTGTGGCGTCCTTCCCTAGGCGACCAATTACTTGCATTTTTATCATGGTAGTTTCATTTTTGGTAAATATACAACGCTGTTTTTACTTGTTTGTGGAACTATTTCAACGAATTTTCGAACAAACTGAACTATTTTGAAATTGGCTATTGAATTGATGTAACTTACATTGTATATACTACTGCATTATGTACGGATTACAAAAAACAATGGAAAGTTTGGAAGATTTAGGGCCGGTGGTGGAAGCCGAAGTTCACTCCAGCGAACAATCTTTCCTGAATATTAAAAACTTTCATACCTCCGAAAGTTTCTCCAACGTTCGACTGCTGATTGATACTGGCAGCAATATTTCAGGACTTGATAGGCGGGTGATAAAACACCTAGGTTTAGAAAAATATACCCTCAGTGCCACGGTGGATGGCGTGGGTGGTTTACACGAACTGTCTAGGTACAAATGTGTTTTGTACTTGTCTATTTTTCAGGATAAAGCTTTACCCATAGATGTAATTGAAGGCAATTATGAAAATGCTCCTTACCAAGGAATTATTGGTAGAGATGTGTTGCGTTTTTGCAGTTTCACCTACGATGGCTGGAGCAATACATTTAAAATTTTAGCGATAGATATTTAGGAACCTACACGTGAATAACTAGCCAAGAACGAACTAACACCATGAAAATATCCGTCGTTTTTGTGTGGCTCATTTTGCTACCGGTGCTGGCGTTCAGCCAAAGTACTGATACCATTTGCTTTTATACCAATGGAAAGGATTCTCTTTATTTGGAAACGTTTGATGGTTGGAGCCACACCCTTCATAACAACCAAAAAATAGGCGAAAACCTTACCATTTCCCCAATAACTACGAGCAAAACAATTGGCGCTGTAGTGATACGTGTTTCCACCGTTGCAATGGCTGGGAAATTAATTGCTGAACAACTTAAAGAAGATTACAAGCAGGCAAGAAAAGTGAATCGAAGAATTCGCCAACATGGTTCCAGAATAAGGCATGAATTGTATGAAACCCAATCCCAATTCTTATTTATCTCCAATAAAAAAATCACTAACTACATTTATCTAAACCCGAAACTAGCAAATGATGTGTGGGTACGCATAGAATGTGAGGTACCAAAACCTCACCTATCCCGTATAGAATCACAATACTTGGATATCACTCTTCAATCGTTCCGGAAAACGCAGGAATAATCGTATTCTACACTTCCATTAGGTTTGATAACATTGAATTTTTGGCTGGCGAAATTCCTGGCACCAACTTGCCGTAATTGTTTGAAATAAAACCTATTACAACGCTAACACATCTGCCATAGTAAACAACCCTTTTTTATTGGCCAAAAACTCCGCCGCTAGCACAGCACCTTGGGCAAAACCTTCTCGGGAATGGGCAGTATGACTGAGTTCAATACTATCAATATCACTTTTATAAGTAACTATATGTGTACCGGGGGCAGGATCTACTCTTTCGCTGGTTAAAGTTAATTCTTGGTCGGTTTTTGCCTCGGCATTTACCCAATGTGTTTTATGTGGGTACGCTTGTAAAATACCTTCGGCTATAGTAATACCAGTGCCGCTGGGGGCATCTTTTTTAGCCGTATGGTGAATTTCATGAACCGCCACATTGTACACTGGGTAAGCACTCATTTTTTTAGCCACAAAAGCATTGAATGCAAAAAATAAATTTACACCTACGCTAAAATTACTAGCATATAGTAAGCTGCCTTGCTGCTGATGCAAAGCCTGGGTTACTTGTGGTAATTGCTGTAGCCAGCCCGTGCTACCACACACCACGGGCACACCTGCTTTAAAGCAATACAATAAGTTTTCTACGGCACTTTCCGGGCCGGTAAACTCTATAGCTACATCGGTAGTTTCCTTAGTTACCCGTTGCTCCAATTCCTGCTTATTTTCCTCGGTTATTTTGGCTACTACGGTATGGCCCTTGTGTAATAATATTTGCTCAATGGCTTTTCCCATTTTTCCGTAACCTATTAGGGCTATTCTTAAACTCATTATTTAACGGTTTTTAGCGGCTTCGCTTTTTTGTCTTTCTGTGTAATTACTAGCGATAAGCCAGGCGTGTTAGTAGCCAGCATATACTGTGGATTCACTTGTAAACTCAAATTATCGCTTACATCAAAATGCTTCAAATGCCCAAAAACAGTAGCATCCACCACATTTAATCCCCATACTAGCAGTGTCCATAAAATACTATAATCCCTCCCCTGCCTAAATGAATTTCTATAAAACTGTAAAGATGTGGGTGAAAGATTTACCAAATCCGGATGTATTTCGCCAAACCGGCCGGTGTCGTTCGATACTCGTATATCAAAAGCTGTACGGGTTCTATTGTACCAAGTATTGTTGTAAAAAAATAAGCTGATTGGTATGGCTAAACCACCGTAAACAATGGGCAGTTTCCAATAATCACGGTTATAAATTTGTCCCAAACCAGGTATTAAGGCCGACCGTCGGGTGGCGGTTCTTGGATTGTGATTCAATAGCCAAGCCTGCCTATCGAACCGTTTTCTTTTGGTGGCTACAGTATCCACTTTGGGTGCAGCTGGGGCTTTAGTAAATAAACTAAGCTGCTGCAGGGTGTCCTTTTGCTGCTGACCATAACCGCTTAGTGTTAACCACAATCCTACTAACAGTGCAAACCCCTTCATATACAATTACCCTACG
>RDXK01000268.1 GCA_004292605.1 Bacteroidota bacterium | reverse complement strand
TAAGCCATTTATGTAGGTACGTATTTGGACATAGTTTTTGCGATAAAAGCCCCGAATACAGCTACCATAAAAAGTGTAATGTTGTTTTGGTAATCGGTAAAATCCACACCAAAGGTTGACAATTTAAATACTAAACTTACCGTAACAGCGATAGTACTACCAATTAAATACTTGAATTTCATTGGATTGGTAATTTTTTTTAAAAGCACCATCAGTATTGGATAGGAAATAATGGTAGGAATAGTATATAGCAATGACGTCGCAAGACAATCTATAAAACGCATACCGTAAGTTTCTCTATATTCTAGGGGAAGCGGGGCGTACTTTTCAAAAAGTGTAAGCGAGTAATACAGTAGCGTTGCTAACAGAGTTATTGCCACACCTACATCTTGCAGATAAGAAAATATCTTTTTTACAAAGTTCATTCAAGATCGCATTTTCAACTACAAGCAATCTTATTTACCCTGTTGGCATGTCTACCACCTTCAAAAGGCGTTTCTAAAAATAGTTGAATCATTTCTAGGGCCAAGGGTAGTGCTACAAACCTGGCGGGAATGCAAATAATATTCGCATCGTTGTGCATACGTATAAGTTTAGCTACATCGTTTTGCCAGGCTAGTCCTGCACGTATGGCAGTATGTTTATTAGCGGTAATAGCCACACCATTAGCACTGCCACAAAATAGTATTCCGCAGGCGGCTTCACCACGTTCTACTGCACTAGCTACGGCGTGGGCAAAATCGGGATAATCTACACTGCTTGGTCCATTGGTTCCGGCATCGTGTATAGCAAAACCTTTTTCTTGCAACCAAAGTTTGGCGGCATCTTTATATTCATAACCAGCATGGTCGGCACCAATGGCTATGGGTAAGGCTGTAGTAAAAACGCTAGTCATGTATAGTAATATTTTATATTAATTCTCTTCGTCTTTTTCTTCGGTTAGTTCATCTTGCTGCTGGCTTCTACGCATTTTAAAAATAGGCTTATCCCTTGTTCCAGTAATACTCATGGGTATACCAAAAATACCAAATGGTGGCAAGCCTAATCGTGCCTTTAAGTTGAGCCTTCCGTCTAAACTCATTTGTCCTTCAAACCTTGGTCGGAAACCAAACATTTTTAAACGTGTACGTTCTATAGTTACGATGTTGTTTTTTATGTTCGATTTTACTTGAATGTTTTTCACGCTGCCCTTCCCTAAACTGTCTCGCCCTGTGGCTTTACCCATGGCACTTAGTAAATTAAACCCTTTAAACTGAACATCGTTTAGCGTTAATACACCGCTTCCTTTTATAGAGGGCAATACCGGGTTCATGGCTTGGTTTAAACGGCCACTAAGTGCATATTGTAAACTAATTACCCCTTTGGCTGATTTGGCACTAGGAACCATTTCTCTAAAAAACGGCACCTGGTTATACATACGTTGCACATCAAAATCGTTCGCTTGTATGGTATAGTCAAATATGGCTTTTTGATCTGTTACTGGCGTGTAGCTTCCATTCATTTGTGTGGTAGCACCGGCCAGTGTAAAACCCACTTGCTGCATAAGCAAACTACCATTTTTTATCGCAAGGGTACCTTCGGTATTTTGTAATACCAACGTATTGTAGTGTAGTGTGTTAGCCTTAGCCGTGAAAGATGCGTCGATGTTTTTAGGAACTTGTAATACCGCTACAGTAGGTGCCGCTGGTGCGGTACTATTGTTTTGTTTTGGCATTAATTCGTTTACATAAACATTGTTTGCATTCAGTAAAAAACTGCCCGTAAGGTTGCCCGTTTTTAATAAATAAGGAAACACATTTTGGATGCTGCCACGTAGGGTAAAATTGGTTTTACCGTAATTGCCCTGAAACTCTGTAAACTGCAATTTGTCTTGCTGGAAAGTAAATAAGCCAGTTTTTATTAGTAGCGGCAAGGGAAATAATTCGCTAGTAGCTTCTATATTTTTTACTTGTATCTCGCCTTTGCTTGTAAGTTTTTGGTAACGGCCTTTGGTAGCATCGCTTTGTAAGCCAGCTAGTAAAACATCGGTACGTATAAAGCCATTGAGGGTATACCCTTTTATGCCAAATACTTGGTATAATTTACCTAAGTTTAATATGCCTCGGCTTTGTAATTTGTACCGTAAATCGTCTAAATTTTGTAGGCCGAGTTTTACTAAAAATGGTTTGTTTTCAAATTCAAACTGAATAGGTTTTACATCCACCACCAAATCCTTAAACGTTCCTTTTTTATTGGTTACTACCGCTTCTACTTGTATTTTTTCAATAGGGTTGGGGTAGTAGCTGGTAAGTATTTCACCGTTTTGAATGCGTAGCAAAGTGTTCGTAACGGGGAATAATTTCTTATTAGGGTTAAAGCTTCCACTTATTTGCATATCGGCTACCAAATCGCCCTTGAGCTTGGTGCCATTGCTAGGAATTAATTTAGCTACATCGGCCATTTTTACATTGGCTTTTAGATGTCCTTTCACAGGAAAATCGGCTTTGTTACTCACCGTCATTTTACCGGTTACAAAACTGTTCAATCCCTTTATTAGCAAGGAATCTAGCTGCACCACCACATCGCTAGGTTTGCCTGTATGGCAGTGGGCTCCTATCTGTACATTTACTGTTTGTAGGGCAGCCGGCATAGAGGCATATTTAAAATAGCCGTTGGTAAGTTCTGCCTTTGCCGTAAACGTGGGAATATTTACTACCACTGTATCTGCACGGCGAATGCGTTGTGTGTTCACCGCGGTTTTGTATTGGCCATTTGCCTTTCCGGTAAATTGTAATAGTCCGCTACAATCAAATCCGGGAATATTCAAAGCTTTATCTGCCAAGGAAATATCTAAATCGCTTTTTATATCTGCGGATATAAACGGGGCATGAAAGCCGTGCATAGCAAAACTGCCCAAGGTTTCTTTTTTATCAAGGGTAAAATAGAGGGTATCTACCGTTAGTTGCAGCGAATCGGTATTTATTTGCGGCACATTTAAGTAGAAGTTCACAAAAACATCTTGAATAGGTGTAGGTGCTGCTTTATGAGCAATGGAACCCTTGCGTACCATGGTTTTCATGGTAAAGCTAGGCATCTTCGCTTCTTCTGGTATATAATTTCCATTTAAAGTAAGTGATGCATCAATATAGCCGCCCATATTTATTTCTGTACTCCATTGTGCATAGGCAGGCGGTAGGGCGGAGAAAACATCTTTTAAATTGGTTTCTAAACAGTTCACGGCAAAATCCATGTAGTAACCATTGCGTAAAAACTCAAACTTACCATCAAACTGAAAGGGTAGGTTGTTTAAACGCAGTTTATTTTTTTCAAATACCAGCGCTAACGATTCTGTGTTTACACGGGTAATTAAATCGCCTTGTACTTGCTTATTTTCTACATAAGTAACGCCACCGTAGGCGAGTGTGAGTGATTGAATATTGGCATTGGATTGTAAATCAAAAATGGCTTTGCTTAAGTCGCCATTACCCGTATAATTAAAGCCATTAGCAGTGAGTAGGAAGTTTAAACTTTCGTCATGGTATTTTAAACGCGTATTTTTTATTTCTATACTTTCTATTTCTAATGCCGTGCTTGCCGTATCGGTACTATTGGTTTCGGTGGTATCCTTCGGTACTATTGCGTAGTTGGCTTTACCATCTTTGGTAACCCAAATACGTGCATCGGCATCGGCTAAATAAATTTTATCTATTCGTACTTTTTGGTGTACCAGTTGCCAAAGGTTAATACCAAAAGCTATTTCCTTGGCCTGCAGCAATGTATCGTTTATAAATGGCGCCTGTTTCCCAGTAATAGCCACATTTTCCAAACTAAGCGTTAAACTAGGAAAATGTTTGTAGAAGCTTAGATTCGATTCAGAAAATTGCAAGTTGGCTACCAAGTTTTTATTGGCATATTGTTTTAGCTGTGCAGTTATAAAACCCGGAAATAATTTGGGCAGTATGGCCAATAGTAAAGCCACCGTTACAAAAACGATGGCTATGTATTTACCCAATATTTTCAACTTTCTTAAACCGCCCTTTTGGCTATTTGTACTCATAGTATATTTTCCATATTACAAAAAACCGAATCCTTGCTACTATTAGCTAAACGGGAATTTTACCACTTTTGCTTTCACTAGTTGGTTCCGTATTTCTATAAATATTTCACTGTCTAAGTTGGCATGCTGTATGGCCACATAGCCAAGGCCTACCGCTTTTTGTAAACTGGGTGCTTGTGTACCGCTGGTAACTATACCAATGTTTTCACCGTTGGCATTTTTAATGATGTAATCGTGTCTAGGTATACCACGTTCTAGCATTTCAAAACCCACCAATTTGCGGGTAATGCCTTGCTGCTTTAAGTTGGCTAAAATGGTTTGGGCGGTAAACGGTGTGGTTTTATTCAGTTTGGTTATCCATCCTAAACCTGCTTCTAGCGGACTGGTAGTATCGTTGATGTCATTTCCGTACAAGCAGTAGCCCATTTCTAAGCGTAGCGTATCTCTTGCACCAAGGCCTATAGGTTGTATATTTTCATCGGCCGCAAATATGGCGTCCCAAATAATGTTGGCGGCATTGTTACTATCTTCAAAATATAGTTCTACACCACCGCTTCCCGTATAGCCGGTAGCACTAATAAGTACATTGGGTATACCTGCAAACGTGCCCCTTACAAATGTGTAGTAGGCTAGGTTCATAATATCTACATCGGTAAGTTTCTGGAGTATTTTAGTAGCGTTGGGGCCTTGCACGGCTAGCAAACAGGTTTTGGCACTTATATTATGTAGTTCAGCTTGCTTTGTATTATTAGCTACTACCCAGTTCCAGTCTTTCTCAATATTGCTAGCATTTACTACTAGCATATAGGCTTTATTTTCTTCTAAACAGTACACAATTAAATCGTCTATAATACCGCCTTGTTCATTGGTAAAACAGCTATATTGGGCTTTACCTTTGGTTAGTTTAGAGGCATCGTTGGTGGTAATGCGTTGAATTAAATCCAATGCTTCACTTCCTTTTATAATAAACTCACCCATATGGCTTACATCAAAAACACCTGCATGTTTGCGTACTGCCGCATGTTCAATATTTATACCCGCATAACTTATAGGCATGTTGTACCCTGCAAATGGAGCCATTTTTGCACCTAGGGCAATATGTTTTTGTTC
>RDXK01000267.1 GCA_004292605.1 Bacteroidota bacterium | reverse complement strand
TGCTGTATACTTTGCGGACTAAAATGATACAAATGCCTAGGCACATCGTACGCTGCCCAAGCAGCACCATAGTAGGCAGCATCTGCACTAGTATAATTAGGTACCGCTATTACAAGCACGCCACCGGGTGCTAGCACCGTACCAAACTGCTGCATATACCCATGTAAATCGTGTACATGCTCCAGCACATGCCATAGCGTAATAGCGTTAAAACTAGCCGGTGGCAGCGTAACTAACTGCTGCAATGGTAACAGCTGTAAGCCATACAGTGTTTGGGCATTGGCCACTGCAGTAGCATCGGGCTCCAAACCCGTAACCTGCCAGCCAGCTTGCTGCACGGTGTGTGCAAAAGCACCAATACCAGCCCCCACATCTAACAAATTACCCGTGCGTAAGCCCGTATATTTTTGCAGCAAAGCCAGTTTTTTACGCAGCGTATAATTGCGTACCAGTTGGTATATTTTGTTAATAATTCCTTTGTTGGTATTGCTATGGCTAATATAGGCAGCACTGTTGTAGTACGGCCCTACATGTTCCTGCGTGGGTACCTGCTGTGTAAACCTAGCCGTACAGCTTTGGCAGTGCCACACCGCAAATAACTGCTCACTTACGGTGTAATCCTTAGCCGTTAAAACCTCCTGTATTTGGGTACTGCTACACACCGGGCAGCAGCTGTATTGTATTGTACGCAGCATGGGTGCAAATAACGCAATTATTCACTTAAAACACGGTAATGGCTTATTTTCTGTAGCTCTAAAATGGTGGTTTTACCATCTTCACTTTCGCGGTACATAGGTAAAAATTTGGCATTAAAAACCACCTCTTCATAAGTGTAGCTGGTACGCTGCTGCACTATGGCAGTAAAAACTTCATCGTACCCACGTACCAAAATATACATCTCCGCATCGGCCTTGGCCAAATCATCGGCCGTAAGGCCATATAGCGGACTACTTTCTGTAATGGGGTGCACTACAGTTAGGTTCATGCTTAGGGCATCTATCCTACTACGCTCCAGTTCTAAATTGTAAAACTTAAACACCTGCTGCCCATTTTCCATCACCGTAAGGCTCAGGTTTACCCGTACATCCACATCGGTCAGCACATGGTCGGGCTTGTAGGTAGCCAGCCTAAACATAAGGCCAGTAATACCTTGGTACGGTGCTACCACTGCTTGCTGGCTAAAAAGCATATAGGCATTGGGGCGGGTAAAACGCCCATAAATTAAACCCGTGGCTACGGCAAAGCTTAAAAAACCACTCAATGCCTCGGTAGCGGCTATTATGTTGCACCCAAAACTAGTAGGGTTCATACGGCCATAACCCACGGTGGTAAAGGTTTCGCAGCTAAAAAAATACACTTCCCAAAAATCTTCTAAACGGCTTTTGGGTATAAAGCCTGTTAGTCCGTCGAGCCCCGCCACATAGTACAGTCCGGTATACAATAAATTAACCGAAATAAATATAAGTAAAATTACCCCTATAAACTTCCATACCGGCATGGAAAGTAAGGAGTGGTACACACTTATTCGCCGGCTGGCGGCCACACCTTCCTTTACTACATTAAAACTACCATCCTTATTAATAAAACGACCGCCATAACTGCTGGCGCTGGTGCCAAAACCTGTGTTGTTATTGGTTTTAGCAAACGGATTTAGCTTTATAAAATTGCTCATCATGCGTAGTTTGTGTAAATATACGGCATGGCGGTATTGGGGCTTACCCACAAGGGGTCGGGCTGTTTGCAGTAGTCCTCACTATGTTGCGGGCTACTTGCGTCCATCCCTAAGCCGGCATGGTGCCTGTGGCGGCGGTGTGTACTAATAATCAGCATACTTATTGGGGAAAGTACTAACTACCACTCAGCTCCTGAATTTTCCAAACAGCTTTGGCGTGCTTCGCTAGTTCTTTTTGCCTAGCAGCTATTTTTGCTTCAGTCCAAGTTTCATAAGTGTCGGCCACTTGGCGGGTTAATATACTATTCGATTGTTGATACATAACTAGCTTTACTGTGTACGGTAAATTACTTGCTTCTCTATTGAGTTTACGCTCCAAAAGCGTAAGGTTGCCTAACCTAAAAACACTTTTATTCATTTCCTCTAGCGTAAAATCGCCCCATGTTTCCGATGCATTTTCCGGTAAGATGTGCTCCACGGAATACAAATCGCTTTCGGGGTCTATATCGTTTTGCACTAAGTACAATTCTATTTTCGAAAGGATGTACTTTACAATTTTATGATTTCGAGTACTAGCTCTTAATTCCTTGGTAATAAAACTGTTTTCAAAGTTAAAATCGCTTACATATATTTTTTGAAAATCCAACGCAGAGATGGTTTTTTCTCTGGTTATTTTCTGTGCTGCTGAGTTATATACTTCCTCTTGCACATTAGGATTTAATCCTCCGATGATGTTATACCGAAACGATATTACCGAGCAAATTTTTAAAAGTTTCGAAAACCTCTCTATTGTTAGGTTTTTATAAGCAGCAATAAATAAAGAATTGGTTTGCTTGATTTGAAAAAGCTTTAATTCTTTTAATGATTTTCGTACGTCAGGTACTTCTTTCCAAAGCTCGTCTTCCGGATTTTGGATGGCCAAATATATCTCCACAGTTTCATCTAGCTGCCTAAGCAATGTAAATACCTCTTCCTTGGTGGTAACTGAACTCTTTATGGTTTTAAACAAATGCTTTTTCCCAACCGATTTTCTACCGCTATTCCAGTAATAACGTAAGTAGTCTTCAAACTTGTTCTCGCCTAGCTTTCCCACTATTTTACCCCAAAGTGCTTCCAACTCATCCACTTCACTGGAGTGTGGTTGGGTGCCATCTACCACCGAAAACAAGTAGTTCTTTAACAAATCCGATGAGGACAGTTGAACACCTCTTGCATTTAGAGTTTCAAACACTTTGAATGCGTTCATTTGGTCGGTTACTTCTATCACCGTAAAAAACAACTTATCTACTATGCCGTCTATAAATGCCGCGAAATGCTCTCCCGTGCTAAACTCGTTTTTTATCTTGTCAAAATACCAATGAAAGCATTCCCGCATATGTTTTTCAGAGGTGTTTGTATTTCGAAGCGGAAGATCTTTCAGGAGAACTAAATAATGTTTATAATAGTCGTTGCTATTTTTATTAAGCTTTAACTTGTTATTGGAGATTAAGGTCACAGGGTCAATATACCCAATGTAACTGTTGAGTAAACTTTCCTTACGTCTACTATTACTATCCGCATCTACACCACTTTCCACTAGTTGTTGCAAACATTTTAAGGTGGCAAGTATTAACAAGCTTAGCGTCGTAAGGCGTTGCTGCCCGTCGATGATTAAAAATTCCTTGTTATTGGAGGTTTGCAGCACTAGATAGCCCATGTAATGCTCCGTATCTTCATTAGCCATTAGGGCCCTGATATCTTGCCAGAGATCATCCCATTGCTCTGCTTCCCATGTGTAATCTCGCTGAAACTTAGGGATTTCATACCGCAAACCATTGCCCATCAATTGCCTGTAGGTTTTGTTCGATGTACCTTGTATTCCTTTCATAAATGCAAATTGTTAGCATTATTAGTTGCTAGTGGTCAAATTTAGTACAATTATGATAGGTAATTACGGTGAGTTACCTAGTCTACTATTATTGAAATATATACACTGCAATTTAAGAAACACCACAACCAACAAGCAGCAATACGAAAGCAGTAATATACCGTATGGCTTCAAATTTCTTACCTTACAAACACTATCTTTAAACTACTAAAACTTACTGTATGCAATGGCGTGGCCGAAGAAGCAGCGATAATGTAGAAGATGTACGTGGCACCGGTGGTGGTGGCCGCAATTTATTAGCCGGTGGTGGCATAGGCACTTTACTAATAGCCGCAATTATTTATTTTATGGGGGGCGACCCATCGCAAGTGCTGCAAAGTACGCAGTTACAGCCGCCTACCCAGCAGCAAGCACCCTACCAAGCCAGTGCCGAGGAACAGGAATTGGCTAACTTTGTAGGCGTAGTATTGGCCGATACGGAAGATGTTTGGGCACAAATTTTTAACCAAATGAAGCAAACCTATACCCCACCCAAATTGGTACTTTTTAGCGGCCAAGTACAGAGTGCCTGCGGTGGTGCTAGCAGTGCGATGGGACCGTTTTACTGCCCCGCCAACCAAAAAGCTTATATAGATTTAAGTTTTTATACCGACTTAAAAAACAAACTAGGTGGTGGCGGCGATTTTGCTATGGCTTATGTAATAGCCCACGAAATAGGGCACCATGTACAAAACCTTTTAGGCACCAATGCCATGGTGCAGCAAGCCCGTAGCCAACTAAGCGAAGCGGAATACAATAAACTAAGCGTGGCACTAGAACTACAGGCCGATTTCTACGCGGGGCTTTGGGCCCACTATACCCAAAAACAAAAAAATGTACTGGAGGAAGGCGATATAGAGGAAGCCATGAAAACAGCCAGTGCCATAGGCGACGATAAACTGCAAATGCAGGCACAAGGCTATACCGTACCCGATGCATTTACCCACGGCACCAGCGAACAACGTATGAAATGGTTTAAACTCGGCTTTGAAACAGGAGATATACAAACGGGCAACACGTTTCAAGGGTTGTAGACAAATAGCTAGTTATTACTAGCCAAGGCAGCCACCAACACTAACAGTTTCTTCACATGGTTTTGGGCTACATTTAGCTAAAAGATGCCATATGAAAGTAGTATTACTTATTACAGCATTGGTAGGCTGGCTATACACCCCTGCACAAGATACCCAATTACACTCGCCCCTAGCACCTGGAAAAGGCAGATTAGTGGTACTGTTTACGGTACAATCCGACAATTTTTCACGCCCCCAACAGCAGGATCTGATAAGCGGCAGGTATCCAGTTTTTTTCAATAATCAATTGCTTTGCCGTATGCAATACCTTACTTATACCATACACGACGTGGACACTGGAAACCATGTAATGGCAACACAGTTTAATGGAAAAAAACTTCGTGCTAATGCCAGCAAAACTCCTGCTACTATCACCAGTAATAAAATCAGCTATTTGGAAATTTTTTTCGACGTCAGCAAGGGAGTAAATGGTTACCAAATAATGCCTATCTCAAAAATTTTAGCCGATGATTTATTGAGAAAATTGATGCCCGTTAACGA
>RDXK01000266.1 GCA_004292605.1 Bacteroidota bacterium | reverse complement strand
AATAAGCTAAAAGCTATACCACAACTGCAAAACGTACGAGGCCGTGGTTTAATGATAGGTTTCGATGTACCACCACCATTAAAAAACTTACGAAAAGTATTGTTAGAAAACTTTAATGTGTTTACCGGGGAAGCTAAATCTAATGTGATACGTTTATTACCTAGCTTGGCGTTAACCCGCAAGCAAGCCGATGAATTTTTAGAATGCTTGGCCGATGCTATTGCTGTTTGCGAAGCAGAAGAATGATAACATGATTTAGCAATGAATATTACTGGAACCCCGCATCTAGCGGGGTTTTACATATTGTATAGCTTGCTGGCCACTACCAGTCATAGCTAAAATAATACCCACAATTACCACTATTAAAATAGTTAGCAAATACATTAGTAGCGCTAAACCTAGGGATGCCAATACTTTTAGCAGAATACTTTTCAACGGCTTATCGGTGTAAAACCCTTTAAAAAACCACACCAATATAGGTGGTACAAGCAAAAAGGTGTAGGTACTAAACTGAACCATGATATTTGCATCGTGCCGAAAAAAATACATCACGGGGTAAATAACCAAACACAGCAGTATAGTATAGGCCGTGTATATGTAGGAGTTTATAATAATATGTTCATAATAATTATGGCCCCATTTTTTAAAAGGTACAAATGTAGCTATGGCCAATAGGGGAATAAAGGCTAATGTAAGAAGTGAACTATAGGTGGCAAGGCCAGTCATCATATCCTCCATCATGGGCGAGTTCATGTGTTTGGCAGCATACACCGTTCTCATAGCCTCGTTTAGCTTGAGCCATTTAAACGATAAAAATGTGCTAATACCACTTACTACAAAAACCAACAACAGTGGTTTGTAGTGTTTTACTCTGTTACCATCTATAAATTCACGGGCAGTTTTTCCCGGATTACGAAGGATGTTTTTTACTGAATATGGCAGCCCTTTATTGGTATGCAAAACCGTGTATTGAAATTCATCCCATAAATACTTTTTATCTATACGGTGGAATGCCTTTTGGCCACAATGAGAGCAAAATTTTACCGCTATTTCTTCGCCGCAGCTTCTACAAATTTCCATGGAGTTGGGTTTCAGTTATTGTGTAGTGATATTTATTTATGTGTTGGTATCACCTTTGGTTGGTAAAGATACTCTACAAAAATTACAGCTCATTAAATCACTTATTAAAGCCAAGAATAGAGTGGTTTCAAAAAAAGAACTCGCCTTGAAAAATGTCCCGAACGTAGTAGGGACGCCAAAATTTAATAGTCGTTTTTTGATAGTATTCATGGATGTTTCTACCTTTCGAAACAAATAATTTATCATGAACAAACTAATTCTAACTACAGTACTTTTCTTTGTAGTAATTGCTAACGTAACTGCCCAAAAAATTTCAGACGGTGGCACCGTGGATGTAAATGGACTAACGGTAACCTTTAATATTGTTAACAAAGAAACCGTAACTATTGGTGGTCAAAATTTTGATCGGTGTAAAGTGGCTGCAACGCTAGTAAACAACTCAGGAAAAAGTTTCAATCTTCGATTATCTAGTTATCCGCAGCTAACAGCAAAGCCAGAATTGATAGAGCTAGACTGCATAAACGCCACGGGCGCTAAAATGACTTCTAAGAGGTTAAAGTTAAAGATGAACACACATTATGTTCGGGCTACCTATACAAGTTTTAGCAAGGATGGACAGTTACAAAATAATTTTTTAAACGTAACCGCAGGGTATTATCTCGACAATGGCGAAACAGTAAAGGACGAAGGTATTTTTATAGTTCCTCAGGGCCAAGCACCTGATGTAACTATTAGAAAAGTGATGTAATATAGTACGGGAAGCCCTTTGCGTATTGGGTGAGCCAATAGTGATTGTGTCAATACTTGAAGCAGAGCTACAAATAATGGCTTTCATGCAATTTATAAACCAAGTAAAAGTGAAATAAAACCCCGCCGCTAGCGGGGTTTTACATATTCCATTGTTTGTTCATTATTACCGCTTAGAATAAAAATACCCATACAAACAAGTATTACTATAATGGTATATAAAACGATGGCTAGTATAGAAGACGATAGTACCCTTAATGCTATTTTAGTAATTGGCTGATTAGGATAAAAGCCTTTGAAATACCAAATCAATAAAGGCGGAATTAATAGAAATGTGTAGCTACTGATGCTCACCATTTCCTCGGGGTTATACCGGAAAAAATACATCGTAGGATAAATTACTAAGCAAAGTAGCAGTGTATATAAAGTATATATGTAAGAATTGATAACAATATGCTCGTAATAGTTGTGCCCCCATTTTTTAAACGAAGTATAGGTAGCTATAGCCAAAAGTGGAATGAGCAGCAGCGTAATGAGAGTACTGTACGATGATAGAAAGGTCATAACATCTTCCAAGAATGGAGAATCTTTGTGTTTTGCTGCATTTACCAACCTTATAGCATCATCTAGTTTAACAACTTTGAATGATAAGAACGTGCTGATACCGCTTACTAAAAATACCAACAATAAAGGCCGATAGTGATTTACTCTATTTCCGTCAATAAACTCTCGGGCAGTTCTACCCGGATTTCGAATGATATTTTTTACCGAATATAAAAAGGCTTTATTGGTGTGTAAAACAGTATACTGAAACTCATCCCACAAATATTTTTTATCAATGCGTCTATATGCTTTTTGGCCACAGTTGGCACAAAAATTAAGGGTAATGGTGTGTCCGCAGTTTTTGCAAATTTCCATGAGTTGAGTTTGTTGAGTAAGAAAGCAGTTTTGGTAAATGAATAGGTGCATTACTTTGTGTAACCCGCGGAAAGTATGTCATAAAGTACGGCCTGTGCAGCCCACACTCTATTGCCTGCCTGCGTGGTTACTAGGCTATGGTTACTATCTAGCACTTCATCGCTTAGTTCTACATTTCTACGTACAGGTAAGCAATGCATAATTTTTGCAGCATGGGTAGTTTGTAACTTATCTAAGGTTAGCATCCAGTGTGTATCGTTGTTATACACTTTTCCATAATCGGTAAATGTGCTCCAGTTTTTTACATACACAAAATCGGCATTTTGTAAAGCTTCTTCTTGGTTGTGTGTAATGGTAGCACCTTTGGTAAATTTTGTGTGTAACTCATATTCCTCTGGGTGTGTAATTACAAAATCGGCCTGCCCCCAAGCTAGCATCCATTCTGCAAAGCTGTTAGCCACACACTGTGGCAGTGGTTTAATATGTGGTGCCCAAGTGAGTACTACTTTAGGTTTTTTTTGGGTTGCCTGCTGCTGCCAACTTTCCTGTATGGTAATAATATCGGTAAGCGATTGTAACGGATGCAGCGTAGCACTTTCTAAACTTATTACCGGTACACCGGCATATTTTATAAATTGAGAAATATACATTTCGCTATAATCATCGTCTTTATTTTTTAGTGAAGGAAATGTACGTATGGCCAATACATCAAAATAGCTACCCAAAATGGGTGCAGCATCTTTAATATGTTCTACGGTATTGCCACTCATAATGGCACCTTCTTCAAACTCTAAAGCCCATCCTTCTTTGTCTACATTAAAAACAATGGTTTCCATGCCCAAATTGCTGGCAGCTACTTGGGTGCTTAAGCGGGTTCGTAAGCTAGGGTTTAAAAACAGCAAGCCTATGCGTTTACCTTTGGCAAAAGCATGGTGCTGTAAAGGATTGCTTTTAAAAAGCAAAGCTTGCTGCACTAATTGATTGATATCCGAAACATCGCTAACCGAAACAAATTGTTGCATGGTAAAAAAATTAAATCCATTCAAAAATAAACTAGCCAATTGAAATGTGCATTACTCATCTGCCATATGCAGTAAAACTTGCCAGGCTTTTTCCACCTCATTTTTTTGTAAAAGTTCAGCAGCATATTTATGTAATTCCAGTTCCATTTCCTGCGGTTGTAAACTATAGTAATGCCCAATATGGGCTACACGCTCATCGGTAAATGCTGGGTTTACATCGGGTATGGCTGTACTATTGGCCAACATGCCTAAATGGTTACCCGTAAGCACCGTACTATTACGTATTGCCCGGGGCAAGGCATCAAAACCAATACCTAAATCCTTATTGGGTTTTGGCACTTCAAAAAGGCATTCCTTTGTTATCCTGGCATAGTAATCGCCACCTAGCCGGGCCACTAAATCTAGCTCAGCCGTATTAATTTTTCCGTTGGGCAATAGCAATTCGTTTTTTACATGCATGGTTAATACCTCTGCTATTACTAGCTGGCCGGCACCCGCTTGCTCCCCCAAACTTTTTACTTCAAGTACTTTACACTCAAGCTGTATTGGTGCTTCGGCCACTAACGGCGGACGAATTACCGAAGCCGCTGTTTTGGTAAAACCTGCTTTTATAAATTCATCTACACCTTTTGGGTATTCACAGCTACTTAAACTTACCTGCTGCACCATTGCATAATTACAAATATTAATGGCTACCTCTGGTACTTCTAATACATTTTCTAGAGTATGCTTGATGGTATTATCTCTACCCCGGCGTGAGGGCGAAAAAATAACCACGGGTGGGTTGGAGGAAAAAAGATTGAAAAAGGAGAACGGACTTAAATTCACCTCCCCATTTTTATTAATGGTACTAGCAAAACATATAGGCCTTGGTGCAATAGCTGTTTGTAGCCAATACATACGCTCCATTACTGGTAAACTTTGAATATCTATCGTAGCCATTTTACTAGATTTTCTTTTTTGCTAAAATGGAGTGTGTGCTATCCTCCGCTACTATGGTATTGCTTAAAATACCCAAACCTTCTATTTCTAATTCTACCACATCATTGGCTTGTAACCATTGCGGTGTAGCGTTTTGATCGGCTAGTTTAGCGGTTCCATTTAGTTCTAAAAAACAGCCTGTACCCACGGTACCACTGCCTATTACATCGCCAGGGTGCAAATCTACACCATAAGCACAACGTTCTATAATTTCTGCAAAAGTCCAGTCCATATCTGCCACGTTACCAGCACTTACTTGTATACCATTTACACGGGCAAGCATAGGAAGGTTCCAGCTTTTACCTACATGGTTGGGTTTACACGGAACCTCAAATTTTGCTAACTCATCTAAAGTTACTAGCCATGGGCCCAATACGGTGCTAAAATCTTTTCCTTTGGCGGGGCCAAG
>RDXK01000265.1 GCA_004292605.1 Bacteroidota bacterium | reverse complement strand
GCTTAGGGATGGACGCAAGTAACACGCACTGCCGCCCCCTTTGGGGGTTAGGGGGCCACGGCAGGCGGCTTACTGCAAACAGCCCGGCAGTGCCGCTGCGTAACCACCATAATACTTACCAACCGCCCCAGCGGCACTGCAAGCCCCAAAAATGGCTAACCATTTGCTAGGGGAACGACACTTTTTAATTGGCAGACAATAAGAAGCCCAAAAAATATGGCTGGATAAAATACCGCCATGCTGGTAAGTGTTAGGCGGCTACATAATATGAAAGATTGATTTGGAATTGAAACCCGAAAAAATATTTTTGAAAATTAATTCAATCATACTACTTTTGCCGTCCGAAAATAATAGAATACAATGGCAAATCATAAGGCTACCAAAAAAGATGTTCGTCAAGCAGCGAAGAGAAGAGAAAGAAACCGTTACTACGGTAAAACTACTCGTAACGCAATCCGCGATTTAAAAACCGTGGAAGATGAAGCTCAGTACGGCACCGATTTACCTAAAGTGGTAGCATTGATAGACAAATTAGCAAAACGTGGCGTTATTCACAAGAATAAGGCTTCTAACTTGAAAAGCAAGTTGGCTCGTCGTACACACGCTGCTTAATTTCTGTGTAAGGTTATCTTTTTCATATAGTTTTGTTTTATCCGTCATTGGTTTACCAATGACGGTTTTTTTATACCCATAATCCCTGCTTTTCCAAGTAGGTTTTAGCAAAAAAGTAGGTGGTGATATGCATACTTTGAATAATGGACTGTTCTGCCACCAAAGCATCTAATTCCGCCGCCGTAAATTCAAACACGTTTATTTCCTCGTTAGCATCCCAATTGGGCTCCTGTACTTTTTCGCCACCCAAAGCCACAAACATGTGCATCCAATTACTATTGGTGCTAGGATTGGCACTGGTTTTACCCAAATACACGTATTGGGTAAACTGATAACCTGTTTCCTCTAATAACTCACGGGCAATGGCTGTTTCAAAATTGGTATCGTCCGCATCTATACAGCCACCAGGTAGTTCGTAGGCTATTTCGCCGAGAGCATGCCTATACTGCTGCTCTATCACGTACTTACCCGTTTTAGTACGGGCCAAGGCTACTACCCAATGCGGGTACTCCATTACATAATAAGGATGTACGACCTCACCATTGTGTTTTTGGCAAGTATCTACCCTAGCGGTAAGCCAAGTATCCTTAAATAAATGTTTACTTTCTAGGGTTTTCCATCGCAGTTGCTCGGGCGGTATGGCCATATATTTAGAGGGTTTGCAGGGCGTTTACTATTTGTTGGTAATGGTGTTTACCGTGCCAGCTGTAGGTACTCACCAGCTCCCAAAGGCTGGCTTCCCGCTGCAAGGCTTCATGGTACACAAAGGCGTAGGGTATTTGCTCCTGTGTTACCGCCTGTAGCATAGCATGCCATTTATGGTGTACGGCATGTAGCAACGTAAGGGCGTAGTTGATAGGCTCCTGAACCACATCGGCCGTAGTTACCCAAGCATTTTCGTCGTATGCTGGTATATGTTTTCCGGGTTCTAATAAGGCAAATTTACACCTGGTGTAGGCATGTAAATGACTATCGGCTAAATGATGCACCAATGTATGAATAGTCCACCCGCCGGGGCGGTAAGCACTGTGCAACTGAGCATAATCTACATGCTGCACCACTAGTTCTAGCTCCTTTGGAAAAAAATGGATATCGAGTAATTTTTCCTTCCAAAGCTGCTGTGTAAAGGGCTGTAACACAAAAGCACCGATGGGGTACTGGTTGGGTAAGGTACTAGTCATCTACCCTTAATTGTTTACCTGTTAAGTGTATAAAAACATCTTCCAAATTGGCCTTTTTCATTTCTTTAGGGCGTTCAAAACCGGTTTCTACCAGGTTGTCAATCAATTTATCGGGTGTATTTAATTGAATAATTTTTCCTGCATCCATGATGGCTACTCTGTCGCACAGTA
Organism: Bacteroidota bacterium; assembly: GCA_004292605.1. Taxonomy (GTDB): domain Bacteria; phylum Bacteroidota; class Bacteroidia; order Chitinophagales; family Chitinophagaceae; genus UBA10646. The sequence continues at coordinate 3,205 of RDXK01000265.1, read as the reverse complement.
CTTCCGCTTCATCCATATAATGGGTGGTAATAATAATGGTGGTACCTTTTTGCCGTATACTTCTTATTAAATCCCACAAATTTCTACGAGCCTGAGGGTCTAGCCCTGTAGTAGGCTCATCTAAAAAAATAATTTTAGGTTGGTTTATCAGCGTAGTAGCAATAGAAAATCGCTGCTTTTGGCCACCACTTAGCTCTTTAAACTTGCTATTGGCTTTATCGGTTAACTGTACTTGGGCTAGTAATTCGGTAGCATTTACGGGCTGATTGTACAAACCGGCAAACAAATCTATCAGTTCTATCAGTTTCAAATTCGGGTAAAAACCACTGGTTTGTAACTGAACGCCGATGATTTTTTTTATATCGGTGGCATGGCTATCTACATCGAGCCCAGCAATGGTAACCTTGCCACTGGTTTTGGGCTTTAGGGTTTCCATAATTTCCAGCGTGGTACTTTTACCAGCGCCGTTGGGCCCTAATAAACCAAAAATTTCTCCTTCTTTTACGGTAAAACTTACGCCGTTTACCGCTGTAAAACTGCCGTATTGTTTGGTTAAATTTTCTACTGTAATGATCACCGCATCTTCTTTCATAACTAATAAAATACTTGGGTGAAATATAGCACACCTTCTGCGGAAATACGCACGCCAATACCCGTTTTTGAATAATTTCCTACAATATTTTTTTGGTGTACGGCACTAGCTATCCAGCCTTTCACTACAGTTTCTGCGTTTAGGTACCCCATGGCCACATTTTCCGAGCAACTATTGTTGTAATCTAACAATCGCTCTAGTTTATCGGCTCGTTGGTTAAAGCCATCGTGCCCCACCGCCACCTTTTTTTCGGCCATGTTTTGGCTATGGGCTTTGGCTATTCTATTGGCCAACAAATTAATTTCTAGTGGTTTTAACTGGTGCTGTTTGCGGTACGCATTTACTAAATCCACTATTTGCTGTTCTATTTCTAACTCTTGTTCCGCCAATACCTCGGCACTTGGCGTACTAATACGGATAGGCAGTACCGCTTGCTGACTAGCTACGGGCGTAGGTAGCAACAAGGGCAAGTATAACACAATGAAGAGCCATAAAAAACGATGCTTTGCCATATGGCACAAAAATACGCTGCAAAAGCTACTCTTGGAAACAAGCTTCCAATTCGGACATCATTCCGCCGCTTCCGATGAATAAAGGCGATCTTTCATGAAGCTGTGTAGGTACTACTTCCAGTATTCGCTGTGTGCCATTGGTGGCACGCCCACCAGCTACTTCTACTATAAATGCAAACGGATTACACTCATACAGCAAGCGTAGTTTACCCTTAGGTTTATCGGTAGTGCCCGGGTACATAAAAATGCCCCCTTTAATTAAATTCCGGTGTACATCGGCCACCATACTACCAATATAGCGTTGGGTGTAAGGGCCGCCGTTGGCCTTTGTTTTTTCTTGACAAAGCGTAATGTATTTGCGAACACCTAATGGATAGCGGAAAAAATGGCCATGGTTAACCGAATAAATCAAGCCAAAATCGGGCACTTTGATATCGGGGTGACTTAAACAAAACTCGCCAATAGATTGGTCTAATGTAAAACCATTTACCCCACGGCGGGTGGCATACACTAACATGGTACTGCTACCATACACCACATAGCCGGCTGCAATTTGCTTAATACCGGGCTGTAAAAAATCAGCCTCTGTGGCGGGCTTGCCTATTTCGCTCACACGGCGATAAACGCTAAAAATGGTACCAATACTTACATTAACATCTATATTACCACTACCATCCAGCGGATCGAACAGTACTACGTATTTGCTATTATTACTTACAGGGTCGTTAAATATCACCACATCATCTAGCTCTTCGCTTGCAATCCCGGCACAGCTAATGCCGTGCTGTAGTACACCCATAAATTGGTTATTGGCAAAAATATCTAGCTTTTTTACATCCTCGCCCTGCACATTTATGCTGCCGGCATCGCCCAAAATATCTACTAGTCCGGCTTTATTCACCTCCACATTTACCCTTTTGGCGGCTAAACCAATATCACGTAAAAGAGCACTTAATTCGCCCGTGGCACGGGGAAAAGCCCGTAACTGTTGTAAAGTAAATTCATCTAGGGTTAATACATTTCTGTTTACAGTCATGCGGCAGTATTTGAACCACGAAAATAATACTGTTTTAGGATGGCGTATTGAAAACGATTCCGAAAGCAGCATGTATTGCTGAATAAAAACCAAGGGAAATGCAAAAACCTTGTATACGATTCAATAAAAAAACGGTTCTATTTGAACAAACAAAACCCTACCTGCTGCAAAAAATAATTTACTTTGAAAAATGATTGCGTATCAAAACGGCACGCCCAATAGTTTACCGGCGCTGGTAACTAGGCCAAGGATTGTGAGCCTAGTACCTTCCCTAACGGCGCTTTTACATAATCTTGGTTGCGATGAGGAAGTAGTGGGTATCACCAAATTTTGTGTACATCCTACGGGTTGGTTACGAAGCAAAACAATAGTAGGAGGTACCAAGGATATACGTTTACAAAAAGTGCTTGCATTGCAACCCACCCTAATACTAGCCAACAAGGAAGAAAACCTACCCGAACCCATACAAACGTTGGGTGCAGTAGTGCCCGTGTGGGTGACGGATGTGGTAGACTGGCAAAGCAATGTAGCTATGATAACGCAAGTAGGGCAGCTAGTAGGTAAGGCCAACGAAGTCGACCGATTGGTGGAGCAACTGAACCTTTTGTATTCCCACTTTTCACCATTACAGAGGCCTGTAGATGCACTGTACCTTATTTGGAGAAATCCTTATATGAGTGTAGGGAACGATACATTTATACATGCTATGCTAGAGATGATGGGTGTTCAAAATATTTGCCAACAAAGTACCCGATACCCTACGGTACAGCTAGATAATTTACCATGCACGCCCAGCGTAGTACTATTGAGCTCCGAACCATACCCGTTTAAGGAAAAGCATATAGATGAAATAAGAGCGGCTTTGCCACAGGCCAACATACTATTGGTAAACGGCGAATATTTTAGCTGGTACGGCAGTAAAATGTTAGAAGCACTACCCTATTTGCAAAATTTGGTACGCCAATTAGAAGCTTAAATATATTTGCCAAAAAACAACATGAGCGTAGCAGATAAATTAGCACAATTGCGTGCCGAAAAAGCAGCCCAAAACTTAGCAGAAGGGCA
>RDXK01000264.1 GCA_004292605.1 Bacteroidota bacterium | reverse complement strand
AATTCCTGGCGAAGTACTAACCGCTATTATTAATGGTACTCAGCAGTTTTTTAATATCCTAAAAACACAAGGAGTAAATATTGAATACTTAGGTGGTGAAACTGCCGATGTAGGCGATGTGGTGCGTACCATAGCCGTAAACGGTACCATGATGGCCCGATGGAAAAAAACGGATATCATCACCAACGATAAAATTGCTCCCGGCCAAGTGATTGTAGGTTTTGCAAGCTCCGGAAAAGCTACGTATGAAACCAGCTATAATAGTGGTTTAGGTAGTAACGGACTTACCAGCGCTAGGCACGATGTATTGAGTAAAATTTACGCCAAAAAATTCCCAGAAACATTTGAGCGTTCCCTAAACCCAGATGTGGTGTATATAGGCAAATATGGTATGCAAGATGCTATTACTGTAGGCCAAGAAAAAATACCGATGGGCAAATTGCTTCTCAGTCCTACCCGTACCTATGCACCCCTTATGAAGCAATTATTAGAAAATCATTTTCACGATATTTTTGGTGTAATCCATTGCAGTGGCGGCGGACAAACCAAATGCATGAAGTATTTACCACAACCATTAAGAATTATAAAAGATAATTTACTGCCGGTACCACCCATTTTTAAAATAATACAAGAATGTTCTGGCGCTGATGATAAGGAAATGTACCAAGTGTTTAACATGGGGCACCGACTAGAAATTTTTACACATGCAGCGGCGGCTCCCGCAATGATTCAGGCGGCTGCTGAACTAGGAATAGAGGCCCAAATAATAGGTAGGGTGGAAGAAAGCCCCACTAAGGAGCTACATATACTTACCCAGAAAGGAAGTATTACCTATTAAACATTTCTTGTTACTTTGTAACATAAATAGCTTGTTTTTTCGTTTGTAAACAAACCACTTTCATGGCAGAAACCGTAATTAGTTTAAGAAATGTACAGATATACCAAGGCGGTGTTCCCGTTTTGCAAGATGTAAATTTTGATATAGAAAAAGGAGAATTTGTATACCTAGTAGGTAAAACCGGTACAGGTAAAAGTAGCTTGCTTAAAACCTTGTATGGCGAACTTCCGTTGGTGGAAGGTACCGCACAAGTGGTGGGCTATAACCTAAAGGAAATGAACTGGAAAAAAGTGCCTTTTTTACGAAGAAATCTGGGTGTGGTTTTCCAAGATTTTCAATTGCTGACGGATAGAAACGTGCATGAAAACCTAAAGTTTGTATTGAAGGCCACCGGCTGGACCGACGATAAGCTGATGGAAGAAAAAATTAACGAAGTGCTCGATAAAGTTGGCTTACGTAGCAAAGCTTATAAGATGCCCTTTGAAATGAGTGGCGGCGAACAGCAGCGGGTAGATATTGCCCGGGCATTGCTTAATAGTCCGAAACTAATTTTGGCCGATGAACCCACCGGAAACCTTGACCCAGAAACCAGCGATGAAATTATGCAGCTGCTGGTGCAAATATCCAACGATTTAAAAACTACTATCGTAATGGCAACGCACGATTTTATTGTTATCAATCGTTACCCATCTCGTATTTTAAAAACCGAAGGTGGCCGTGTACACGATAGTAAAAATGAAGTGGTGGCTTAAGAGTTTTTAAAAGTTAGTCATAAATAATGCTGTATGAGTGCCCTAGCAAAATGGATATTGGTTTCCGTAGTTGCCTTGTGCTTTACCGCCGCAGGATTATGTATTTGCATTGATGCTGGTTTACTAAAATTTGCGGGAAAAAATTGGTTCATACAGGGTACGCTTGGCCTCATTGTGTTCAATACCGGTATTTGTTTGGTAGCATTTGCTTCTAAATTGGCGCCCAAAAAATAACAATTTTGTTTTTGCTTACAGCGGGTATTTGCCTTAATTTCAAACATGTTTAAAAAATTGGCTTGGCTATGTTTTTGTGCGTTGCTGCTATTGGGCTATTGTGGCCAGTGCCAGCAAAAACCGCCTTTAAAAGTGGCCGTGCTAGTACCGCTATATTTGGATAGTGCCTTTATGGGTGTTACTTACAAGCTAGGAACCAATACTTTACCTAAATACATGATGCCGGGGCTCGATTTTTACCACGGTGTAAACGCCGCCATTAAACGGTTACAGGCCGATTCCGTACAGGCAACTATTACCATTTTAGATACCAAAAGGGCCGATCAAAGTTTTGGACAAATTCTTGGAACTTTAGAAATAGAAAGGCCACATTTAATATTGGCACATATTACCAATGCTAAGGAACAGCAGGCTATTCAAAGCTACTCAAGTACGTACAATATACCCGTGGTTTCGCCGCTGTACCCTAACGATGTAGGACTGGAGGCAAACCCATTTTTTATAATGCTTAATAGCACTTTGGAAACACATTTGCAGCAGTTATACAAGCACATGCAGCAGGTTATTACTCGTAAAACCGTGGTGCATTTTGTAACCAAAGCGGGTGTGGCCGAGCAGCGGATAGAAAAAGAGTTTAACAGCCTTAGAACGGGTAGTAATAAAATATTTTTCAATAAAATACTCATAGCCGATTCGTTGTCGGAAAAAACGGTGGTTACAGAACTAGATAGCACAAAGCACAATTATTTTGTAGTAGGTAGTTTACAGGAAACACTTTCTGCAGAACTCTTAAAGTTTTTACAAGCCAATCCAGCGTACAAAAGTACGGTATGGATAATGCCAAGTTCGGCCATGGTTTTAGGTGCCAATGGGTCCAATTTTTCTTCGGTAAATGTGGCTTATACGGTGGCACAGCCCTTACAAAAGAATGGCTCGTACCAGCAGCTCAATACACAGTATAGAAATAGTTTTGGCGGTCGCCCTACGGATGCTTATTTCCGTGGGTTTGATGCTACTTATTCCTTTATAAAGTGGTTTAGTAAAAACTCGGTAAAGCAATTGGCCACACTAACGCAGCAGCCTGTACAAGGCCAATTTACCCAGTACACACTGAAACCAAATTTTGAGGATGTACCGCCCAGCGTTCCGCAGTTTATAGAGAATAAAAACATGACCATCAGCTACCGTGAAAACGGCAAATGGTTGCCTGTTACGGTTCCATAACCGCATGTTAACGCAGCTAAAGCCGCAAATACCAAAACAATTGCCTACTTTTACAATTATTTTAAAAACTCAACTTCTGCCATATGAAATTTCTTGAGTCACTCGAAAAAATTGCTGTCGAAATATTTCCTAGTCCAAAAGCCGGTTCTGCCTATGTAGCTAGTCAAATTGCCCAGCTAATTAAGGACAAGCAGCAGCAAAACTTGCCTTGCGTACTAGGGCTGGCCACTGGTTCTACGCCAATTAATTTATATGCAGAATTGGTAAGGTTACACCGGGAAGAAGGGTTGAGTTTTAAAAATGTTATTACGTTTAATTTAGATGAGTATTATCCTATAGAAAGAGATGCCTACCAAAGCTACTGGAGTTTTATGCATCGGCATTTATTGAACCATATTGATATTTTGCCAGAAAATGTGCACATACCCATCGGCTCCTTGCCTAAGGAAGAAATTAAAGCCCATTGCCAGGCATACGAAGCAAAAATAGAAGCGGTAGGTGGTATAGATTTACAGGTGCTAGGTATTGGTACCAACGGGCATATTGGCTTTAACGAGCCGGGTTCTAGTATCTACTCCAAAACAAGGTTGATCAATTTAGATCCCAGTACCCGATTAGTAAACTCGCATGAGTTTGGAAATATGAGTGCAGTGCCACGTTTGGCCATTACTATGGGCATTAGTACCATCATGAAAAGTAAGCGTGTATTGCTGATGGCCTGGGGCAATAAGGCACCCATTGTGGCCGAAGCGGTAGAAGGTGCGTTTACGGAGCAGGTTCCGGCTTCCATACTACAGCAGCACACCAATTGTACTTTTGTGATTGACGATTTGGCTAGTCAGCAACTTACCCGTATCAAATCGCCTTGGTTGGCTTCCGATATTGATTGGGATGAGAAGCTTATTAAAAAGGCCGTGGTGAATTTAGCTTTGAAACTTAAAAAACCCATTTTAAGTTTAACCGATACCGATTATAAGGAAAATGGTTTGGATGATTTGCTGGCCGATATTGGCGATGCCTACGAAATAAACCTGCGGGTATTTTATTTGATGAGAGATAGCATTACGGGCTGGCCCGGTGGTAAGCAAACACCATTGCCCAACCATCCGGAACGGATGACTCCTTGGCCAAAACGCTGTGTGATATTCTCCCCACACCCAGATGATGATATCATTAGCATGGGCGGTACTTTTCAGCGATTACATGATCAGGGGCATGAAGTACATGTGGCTTACCAAACCAGTGGAAATATTGCGGTGACGGACGAATTTGTAACCCGATTCCTAGATTTTGCGGTGGGTTTTGAGCATATGTTTGGCATAAATAATGAGAAAACGAACACTATTTTGCAAGAAGCTGCCCAATACATAGCCACTAAAAAGGTGAATGATATGGATACGGCAGAAATACGAGCCATTAAAGGTTTGATACGCCGCTGCGAAGCAAAAGCTACCTGCAAATATGTGGGGTTGACGGAAGATAGATGCCATTTTATGAACCTTCCGTTTTACGAAACAGGATTGATAGAAAAAAAGCCGATGGGTGAAGAAGATATTGTCATCACTATGGAGCTGTTACAACGGTTGAAACCCCATCAAGTATACTGTGCTGGCGATTTGGCCGACCCACACGGAACCCACAAAGTTTGCTTAGATATTATTTTTGAGAGTTTACGCCGACTAAAAGCTGCAGGAGAAACTTGGGTAAACGATTGTTGGGTATGGTTATACAAAGGTGCCTGGCAGGAGTGGGATATTGATGCTATAGAAATGGCAATTCCTATGAGTCCGCAGCAGGTATTGAAAAAGCGATTTGGTATTTTTATACACCAAAGCCAGAAAGATATGGTGCCGTTTCAAGGAAGCGATAGCAGAGAGTTTTGGCAGCGTGCCGAGGAGCGAAATGCTGCTACCGCCCAGGCGTATGCTCAGTTGGGTTTAACCCAATTTGCGGCTATGGAAGCATTTGTGCGTTGGCATTTTTAGAAAAACTATTTGGTAGAAAACGAAATGCTATTATATTTGCACTCCATTCGAAAAAAATGGCTGCGTAGCTCAGTTGAATAGAGCACCCCGCCTAAGAAGCGGGGAGGTTTTAGGTTTGAACCTCTAAAAAAATAAATCACAAACATGGCTGCGTAGCTCAATTGAATAGAGC
>RDXK01000263.1 GCA_004292605.1 Bacteroidota bacterium | reverse complement strand
AAGCTGTGAAAAGCAAATTTGGTATTAGAGCATCTCTTGTATTTCTGTTTCCCAAATAAAGTATAGCGATATGATATCTAAAAATTGGCTCCACCGCTTACTACTCATGAGTTTTTGCGGTGGTTTATGGCATGGAGTAGCAATGGCACAAACCCCTGCTCACCCTGCTGCAACATCTATCAAACATACGCATCGGTTTACGTTTGGGTTGGGGCATACTTCTATCTCCAACGGACAAATAAATGGCCAAACATCGTGGCTACCATTGGCATCTTGGAGTGCTAATTACGATTATTGGGTATCCGATAAATGGGCGGTGGGTTTACAAAACGATTGGATTTTAGAAACATTCTTGGTGAAGCAAAAATCGGGCAACGCCATTGAACGTAAAAACCCTATTGCTGTAGTACCGGTAGCCTTGTATAAACTATCACCGCACTGGGCCGCCATTGGTGGTGTGGGCGTAGAATTTTCTAAAGGTCATAATTTAGGTTTAACCCGGCTGGGGATAGAATACGGTACACACCTTTCCGCCAAATATGAAGTGGGTATTGCGGCCGTGTGGGATAATAAATGGAACTACTATAACAGCTGGGGAATTGCGTTTACAGTAGGCCGCTTGGTTAAGCAATAGGCACCATAATTTTAACCAAACTACCGGTAGGTTTATTGGGCAAAAACTCAATGCTACCTTTTAAATATTCCACCCGTACTAGGATATTTTTTAATCCCAAGCCACCCTTGGCCACAGCGGTTTCATAATCAAAGCCCTTGCCATTATCTGCCACGGACACTTGGATATGCTGTTTGTTTTTTTCTAGCATTAAATCTAGCTGATTGGCTTGGGAATGTTTGATAACATTGTTAATCAACTCTTGAATTACTCGGTATAAAATTACCTCCTCGTTAAACTCTAGCTGCTCCTTAAACCCAATAGATTCAAAGTTTATTTTTAAGGTATGCTCATCTATTTTTTCAATAAAGCTTCGGATATCGCTGGCTATACCGCTTTTGAGTAGAAAATTAGGCATCATTTTATGGCTAATTACCCGTACTTCTTTACAACTTTCATCTACCAATGCCATGGTTTTTTCTGCTAAAAACTGATCCTCTTCTCGGGGCATGGATACCCTTTCCAGCAAGCCACTCAGGTTCATTTTTACGGCACTAAATAACTGGCCAACACCATCGTGCAAATCGCTGGCTATGCGTTTACGCTCCGCTTCTTCTGCTTGTATTACGGCTTGGGTAAGTTGTTCTCGTTGTTTGGCTTGTTCAGCGGCAAAAACGGCTTTTTGTTCTAGTTGTTTTTTTCTAAAAACGCCGTAGCCAAATAGTAGTAACAATGCACCAATACCTGCTACAATAATGATGGTGGTATTTTTTTGCTGGATGGCGGCTTGTTGTTTTTGTAAAGCCAATTCTTTTTGTAATCCTGCCTTGGTAAGATTGGTAATTTTTTCTTCCTTGATACTGGAATCGAGTTGGTTTTGAAGAATGGTTTGGTTCTGCGAAAACAATAAAATGCTGTCTTCTGCAAGTTGTAAATTTGAACTAGCTAGTAAAAAATTTTGGTTCGCAATTTGCAATAAATTTTTGTTCAATATATTCTGTTGCCTTTGAATCAGTTGCTCTTTTTTTAGCGTGTTATATTTTGTTTCCTGCTCAGCGAATTTCTTTTCAATACCCTCCGAAAAAAGTGTGTCTTTTAACCCGGAATATTTTTTGTAGTAAACGAGTGCCTCGGTTTGTTTACTAAGTTCCTCATAAACAGTCGAAATTGATTTGTATAGATTTGGCAACTCTAGTTTATAGATTTCGTTTTTCTTTGTTATTTCTTCGGTGTTCTTTAGGAGTACTAGTGCACTGTCAAAATTTTTCTGCTTTATATATATCTCTGAAAGGTTCACGTTGTTCGATACGATTCCTTTTGTATCGTTCATTTTCTGCCGAATCAAAAGTGATTGTTTGTTAAATTTCACAGCTAAATTTAGAGAATCTTGCTTTGAATAAATTGATCCTAAATTATTATACGCTGCTGATAATCCTTCACTGTAATTGATCGCTTTAGCTACTTCGATAGCTTTGTAATAATATATTTTGGCGTCTTCAAAATTCTCTTGAAGCAGTTGCACATTTGCAATATTATTGTATGACTGAACAATGCCGACACGATCATTTATTTTTTTTCTAATTGCTAAGGCTTGATTATGATATTTAATCGATTGTTCAAAACGGCCAAGATTTTGATGCAAAATGGCGATATTATTTACCGCATTTGAAGTACCAAAATCATAACTAGCCTCTTCAAAGCCTTGTAAAGCTTTATATTGAGCATCAAGAGCTTTTTCGAATTCCGCTTTTCTTTGGTAGATAATTCCAATTTTATTGTAACACTTAGCCACACCTAAATTATCGTTTAACTTTTGTCGAATCTGTAACGATTTATTGTAAAGTTGAATGGCAGAATCGTACATTTCCTTGTCGAAGAAAATGATTCCTATATCATTGTAAGCCTGAGCCACAGCTGGTAAATACCCAATCTTATTTCCCAGTTGTATGGCTTTATTCCCATACTCCAACGCTTTTTTGGCGTCTATCCCTCTGTACTTCCATGTTAACTCATTATAGGTTCCTGCAAGTTCGCTGTTGCGTTGCACCTGAGTTAGCTTTTCTAGGCTATCAATAATATGGTTCTGTGCGTCGCAGCACAAAAAACCCAGCATACACAATAACAGTAGTTTACTTTTCATAAAAGCTAGTTTCGGTTCTAAAAATTAGTTTGGGTTGGGCGTAGTAGTGCAGTTTATACACATCGCAAAGCCTACACAGCTACGCCTATTTACTACTCATTGGGTGCTGAAAAGATATTCCAAAAAATTGATAATCAGCCGTTTACGGCCGTAAATTTCACATCGGTTGGTTATACTACTCCCGCCTTGGAGTACTTACAAGGGTTGTTTACAACCAAAGAGGCTGCTTCCGATTAGGATAACAACCTCTTTGCTAATAGCTACATTCACCTCACCTAATAAGGGAACATTATTTCTTAATTTTTACAAAAAACAACTCGCTGTCTTTTGCTTTCTTGGTTAGTTTACCACCCAATAACAAAAGCTCATCATTGGTATCATACAATATTGGATTTTTGAATTGTATACCCCACTCCTCGTTCTTAAATGCTTGGTATTTTACACTTTTAGAATCTAGTTGGTAAGATAGAACAGATAATGCGGTTAATATTTGCTTTGATTCTTTAGCCGTAATTACGCCCGATTTTTTGTCCCACTTATTGTGCTCCGTTACATCGCCTAACAACCAATACATGGTTTTGGCATCTTTCGAAAAAACAAGATTTCCAACGGAATATTCTGTTTCCTTTACTAAGAAAGTTTCTAGCTTTCCATCGGCACTAAATACAGCCGTCATCATACAATCGGCTCGTTGGCCATCATCGGTTTGCTGCCCACTGTAAATAAATTTGCCATCGGCTACAGCCATCTGCACATCTACCACTTTGCCATGTAGCTCAGGTTTTGGCTTTTCACCATCCACCATTTGCATTGCATTTTTAAAATCAGCTTCCTCATAAGCAGCTACATAGGCCAGTTTACCATTCTCTATTTTGGCCACCTGAAGGTTAGGAATATCCGATTGCTTTGGAAAGCCAAAGTCTTGGTAAACATCTGCGGTTTTTCCAGCATCGCCTACTAAGTACACTACTGCATCTTTTTCAAATACTTGGTTGATTCTCCAAAACGATTTTGGAGCAGTAATAGTAGCCTGATGTTTGGTTTCAAAACTAGTACCGTCTATTCTAAAGTACTCGTATTGATTCGCAGGGTTCACCTTCAAATCAGATTTTTTATAATTGATGGGCAGTGTCACAAATACGTAATCGTATTTTCCGGGAGCCATTTCTATTTCTTTGGCATACATCAAACACTGATAATCAAACGTGAATGTTTTCTCTTTTACTACAGCGGCGTTTTCATCGTATTTTCTAAAAACATAGTGCTGCTTTGGCTCAGGATTTACCCCGCTTGTATTGAATAAAATATGGCCACCATTGGGTATTGGGTGATTAAACATGGGTATCCAACGCTGCCCTTTTGCTTCTTTAGCATCTACATTATCGCCTTTAAAAACGGCTGCATTCTCAAAACACTGGTCGGGCCCAAATTTTCCGCTTTCACCGCCCACTTTAATACCAATGGTAGAGGTACCAATTTTAAAGCCCGTAATAGCGCCAAAGCCCATCACTATTTTGGTACCCATAAAGGTATTGTCTATTGGGCCGCTGGGTATAGCTACCCCACTTAACGCTGCACCTATGCCACCCGCCACCACGGCGTTATATTTTCTACCGTATACGTTTTCCTTATTGTAAATAGCGTCGAAAGTATTGGCGTACGATTTTTCTTCCGTAGCTACTACCGCATAATTGTTATCGAAAGTTACTTTATCTATCTTCCACTGTAATCCTTTAAAGGTGGTGGTAGTAGTAGAACCGATGGTAGATTTATCGATATCGCAACTTGGCCGAGCAAAGGTTACCACAATGTTTCCGTTGGCGGCATTAGTACCCGCATCTAAAATTTTCCAATTCTTGTGCTTGTTTACGTTTTCTAAATCAAAACCTTTAGCAGTTACTTGAACTTGTGCACTAACTGCGGTGCTGGTGGCTGCTAGCAAGCAGCTGATGAATATATGCTTCATAATCTGGGTTTAAGAGTACAAAGCACCGCTAAAGCAGCAGCAGCCACAATACTACAAATGCAGTATTTTTTGTGGTAATAGCCCAATACTTACTAGCTAAACCACCAAAAACACCTGAAAACCGGTGATTTGCCGACGGAAATAATTTACCCGTTGTTTTTTGAGCAAGATTTCCGGTTCAAGGCTTTGCCAAGTATTGCAAAAATGGCCACACCGAGAAATATGGTAAACAAGAAACCCGCCCCAAAAACCCGTTTCTCAGGGACCTTTTTACAAATATTTCCTTTTTCGAAACCGCCAACCGCTCCGAAAAAGACATTTCGTTTATCAAAACCACATAATTAATGAAATATTAATAAACAGAAATAGGAATTTTAAATTCCAAATAAAATTTGTGAAAAATTGGTGAAACAATTATTACACTCCTCTGTTTAACTTATTAACCCGGGCAGTTAAACAAAATTTTAATCATCAAATTTCTCAACCATGTTTCAAAC
>RDXK01000262.1 GCA_004292605.1 Bacteroidota bacterium | reverse complement strand
AAAATTGTAGTTATTACGGTAGTGCTGGTAACTTTGGGTACACTGTTTCAAACACGCTTGGCGGCCTTTGCTTTACCCATTGCTTGGGCATTTTGGGGTATTTACAAAGCGGTGCAAACGGTGGCCTATCCATCGTTGCGGTACACGTTGGTAGCAGGCATTATTCTTGTGCTTACCACGGCTGTGGTAGTAGGTATAAGTTTATTAAAAAGCTATGCTAAGCCTACCAAATAGTTGGGTAGCTGCGTTAGGGTTACCGTTTCCTGCGTACCGTTGGCCAATTGTTTTATTACACAAGTTTTATTCTCTATTTCTTGGCTGCCCATAATAGCCACCAAGGGTATACCGTTGCGTTCAGCGTATTTAAACTGCTTATCCCATTTAGCGGTTTCATGGTAAATTTCGCAGCGAATGCCTTGTGTCCTTAACGCAAAAGCCGTTTGCATAATGGTAGGCAATTCAGTTTCGCCTGTATTAAAAAATAATACTTGGGTAGCTTGTGCTATAGTTTGCGGAAAAAGCGATAGCTCCTCTATCACATCATAAATTCTATCCACACCAAAGCTAATGCCTACACCGGGTGTATTAGGTACACCAAACATGCTGGTTAAATCGTTATAGCGGCCACCACCACCAATGCTGCCCATTTGTACCGTGGTAGCTTTTATTTCAAATATAATGCCTGTGTAGTAGTTTAAACCACGGGCCAGGGTGGGGTCTATTTGTACATTCGTAATACCTAACTGTTGTGTGCTTTGTATTACGTAAGTTAATTCCTGTAAGGCTTCTACCGCTAAGGCTTCTTGGCCTAGCAAGTTTTGCAATGCCGCCATTTTTTCCTCTGCAGTTCCTTCAATGGCAAGGTACTTGGTTATAAGGGCTAATTGCTGTGCACTCATGTTTTTAGTAGCCAGCTCCTCACATACTTTTTCTATGCCTATTTTATCTAATTTATCTATAGCTACTGTAATGGGTGTAAACCATTGTTCACCGCCACAAGCAGTGGCTAAAGCTGCCAATAATTTTCTGTTGTTAATGCGTATTTCTACGGGTATACCTAATTTCTCAAATACCGTTGCGTAAATGCAGGTAAGTTCCACTTCGTTTAGTAAACTATTGCTGCCCACTACATCGGCATCGCACTGGTAAAACTCTCGGTATCTGCCACGTTGCGGCCTATCGGCACGCCAAACGGGTTGCATTTGATAGCGTTTAAACGGAAAATTAAGTTTCCCGTGGTTCATGGCTACATAGCGTGCAAAGGGTATGGTTAAATCGTATCGCAAAGCACGTTCCGTAAGACTAGCCACGTTTTTACCGGTAAGTATTTGTTCAAAATCGGTTCGGGCGGCGGCGTGTTTTTCCGGGCGTTCTAAGCCATTATTGAGTACTTTAAAAATTAGTTTATCGCCTTCATCGCCATACTTACCCATTAGGGTTTGCAAGTTTTCCATGGCGGGTGTTTCTAGCGGTGCAAAACCATATTGCTCAAACACCTGCTCTATGGTATGCATAATATACCTACGCTTTTTTATGGTAGTAGCGTCAAAATCTCGGGTGCCTTGGGGTAAACTTGCTTTAGCCATACATAAAAATTGGCTGCAAAAGTAGGTAGGTGTAGGTTACTTGCCAATTCTGTGTGGGTGTTAGGGCTGTAGCTGTATCCGTAATTGTTCGCAGGCTTTGGTTAGTAGGTCGAACACTTGTACAAAATCTTGCTCGCCGCCGTACCATGGGTCGGGCACATTTGGGTCAGGAAATAAAGTTGTATCGTTCAATAGAAAGTCTATTTTATCATCGTCAAAAGCGTCACCTGCTATCACTTTTACATCTCGTAAGTTGTTTTTATCCATCACATAAATACGGTTGTACTTGGCTATATCTACTTTTCTAAATCGCTTGGAAATGTGTTCGCTTATATCTATTCCATTGTTTTTACAAACTTTTACTGCTAACCTATGTGCACCTTCACCATCGTGCTCGCCGCTAGTACCAGCACTATCTACCAGCCACCCAAGTTGGTGCTTGGCCGATAAAGCGTTGGCTATACCTGCCGCCATAGGGCTTCTACAAATATTTCCTAGGCAAACCATTAAAATTCTCATTGTATAAATGTAGCTATTGCAGCATTTATTTTCACAATTCTGTGCAAAATCTTTCTTACTGCATCTCAACATAAAAAATCAGTATTTTGCTGCCCCATTGTATAATATGAATCCAGAAGAATTTCGAGATAGACAGTCGCGACAAAAAAAACAGCTAGCTACCGTGTATTCTGTAGTTATGGGTGCTATCATTTTATTGGTAGGTGTATATTTTGTTACCTTAACAGATACTAAAAAGTATATGTTTTTGGCAGATAACACTGTTAGGTATTCATTTTCCACTATATGTATTTTATATGGTGGTTTTAGGGTTTTTAGAGGTTTGAAAACAACGGAGAACGAATAATGCGAAGTTTACTAGCTTGGTTATGGATAGGAATGGGCCTTTTTGTGTTGGGTAGTTGCGGTAATAACAACACTGCGGCCAATACCAATACCGATACACCCAATAGTGGTACCATTAGCATAAGTGTGGATGAAAGTTTTAAACCCGTAATAGAACAGCAATTGCTGGTATTTCATTCACAGTTTCGGAAAGCTACTGTGCGTGTACAATACAAAAGTGAGGCCGACTGCTGGCGAGATTTTCAAAGCGATAGTACCCGCCTAGTAATAGTGGGCAGGCCGCTAAGCCGAAACGAGCAAGATTTATACAAACAAAAACTTCGTTTTACACCCAGTTTTGCTCCGTTAGCTATGGATGCCGTTACGGTAATTACCAGCAAACAAAACAAGGATAGTTTATTTACCAAGCAAGATTTAGCCGATATGCTAAGCGGCAAAACCGATAGGGTAACCGTGGTGGATGGTAACAATGCGACTAGTTTGGTGCGTTTTTTAAAGGATAGTGTATTAAAAAACGATCAATTTGGAAAAAATGTGTTTGCTGCGGATGGTAGTAAGGCCTTGGTGAATTATATTGCCACTCACCCTACGGCTGTGGGTTTTGTAAGCAGCGGTTGGGTAGGTAATTCGTTAGATACTGGTTTAGCTAAGCTTGCCGCTAAAGTGAGAACCAATAGAGTAGAATGTACCAAGTGCACACAAAAAGGTTTGTACGCATTGCCCACACAAAATACAATTATGTATAGGGAATACCCTTTGGTACGGCGTTTGTATTATGTGCTTAAGGAGAACCATCCGGGATTAGGCTCTGGCTTGGTAAACTTTTTGAGTTTGGAAAGAGGACAGTTGATTTTTAGCAGATCGAATTTGGTGCCCACTAAAATGTACTTTGTACTTAGAGAGGGTTCCATACAAGAATAAATTTTTTTGAACAACAAAAGCAAAACTAGAGAAACTATGAAACGTTTATTAGTATCAGTGAGCCTGTTATGTGCCGCAGGGGTTTCGTTTTCGCAGAGTATTGACGAAGGCGTGAAACATTTGTATTACAAAAGAACCAAAGCAGCCAAAGCTACTTTTCAAAAAATAGTAAACAACAATCCGAACGATACCAAAGCTACTTTTTGGTTAGGCGAAGCCTTGTTAGCTGCCGATGATGTAGCAGGTGCTAAAGCCTTGTACCAGAAAGCATTACAAGCCGCTGGTAGCGATGCTTGGTTGCTCATAGGTATGGGACACGTAGAAATAGCAGAGGGTGGCGATATTAATAGTGCCAAACAAAAATTTGAGCAGGCCATTACCGCTACTAAAAATAAAAAAGGCGTTGAAAATGTGGAAGTGCTAGTAGCTATTGCCCGTGTAAACGCTGCTGGTGGTTCAAAATATGGCGACCCTGTGTACGGTGCCCAAAAAGCAAAGCGTGCCGCGGAAATAGACCCTAAAAATGCCGATGCTCCCGTGTTTGAAGGTGTAAACTACCTAAAAATGGGTGGCGATAAAGGTGGCGATGCTGTGCAAGCATTTACCGAAGCCACCGTAAGAGACCCCAAGCGTGCAGATGCTTATTTTAGAATTGGTAGAATTTACCAAAGCCAGAACAACAAAGAATCGTTTGATACTTGGTATGGCAAGGCTTTAGAAGCCGACGGAAGCTATCCAGATACGTATTTGGCCTATTTCCAATATTTTCAAGATAAGGATGTAAACAAGGCCAAGGAGTACTTAGATAAGTTTGTAGCCAATAGCGAGCAAAGTTGTATTACCGATTATTTTGTGGCCGATTATTTATTTAGAGCAGGTAAATACCAGGAGAGTTTAGATAAGGCCAACGCCATGGAAGCAGGCGAGTGTAAAGGCCAGCCAAGAAACAATGTATTATTTGCTTATAACTACGATAGGTTACACGATTCTATCAAAGCCAAGGACGCTTTAGACGTATTTTTTGCCAAAGAAGCCGCCGACAAAATTCAGCCCGACGATTATATTTTTGCCAGCAAACTATACAGCAAAATACCCGGCTATACCGACCAAGCATTAGGCTTTTTAAACAAAGCTGCCGCGGTAGATACTTTGGCCAAAAACAGAATAAGCTATTATAACGATGCGGCTGCATTATTAACCAAAGCTGGCAAGTTAGATGCTGCATACGAGTATACTGTGCGTGCAGTACAGTTAAAAAAAGGTCCTACTTCTGAATTCGATTATTATAAATTATCCAAACTTGCTACCGATGCTCTTGTCACCAATCCTGAGCTTTACCCACGTGCAGACAGTATCATAAAAGCATACTTGCAAGCTTTTCCTGAAAAGCCCCAAGGGTATGGATTGATGACAAAAGCAGCAAAGATTGTAGACACTGCAAATGCTACTGGGTTAAGCTTTGCGGCCGCATCCGCTGCAATAGATTTTTACAAAAAAGATACAGCTAAGTACAAGCAGCAATTATTTGATGCTTACTACACTCAAGTTGGATATTACAACGATCGTTTATCCGATTATGCAAAAGCGATTGAAGTATTAGATTCTATTTTAGTCATTGCACCGAATGAACCTACAACAGTTCGTTACCGCGGTATCATCCAGAAAAATTTAGATCGGAAGAATAATCCAGCGAAAGAGCCGATTACTCCTAAACCAGGAGTTCGCCCAAAAACTAGCGGTGGAAAATAAGGTACGCTTGTAGTTAAAATGCTAAAACTCCCGAACATTATCGGGAGTTTTTTCTTATATAGTAAATCAAACCGTATTTTTGCCCCCGATCTTAAACAAAAGTCATG
>RDXK01000033.1 GCA_004292605.1 Bacteroidota bacterium | reverse complement strand
CTCTTCCTTACAGCCACAAGTAGCCAAGATTAACAGAAATAGCGGGATATAATTTTTCAATTGTGTTATCATAATTTTTCTAAGCTTTCTATCTATTGAGGTTACTTCAATGCTGTGTCCGAACGAACCAATGATATATTATACACTATTACTATTTTAAATCGGTAACCCAGCTCACCGGTTTTTTTACGGGTTCTTGAAAAAAAAATTACGTTTGACTACCTAATAATCCGGTTACTCTCAATCATCACTTGGGTTTCATAGTGGCAATTATTTTTTTACTTGACTCGCCTTCAAAACGGTGTATAATCCGTCGTTTGTTGTTTACTATCAATGCCAATGGAATACCATCCATAAAAATATAGTTCGCTACATTGTACTTCTCTTCCTTAAAACTACTAACTACCTGCGTAAATTTTGTAATACCTAGTTTATCTATCGACTTCACCCATGCAAGTGAATCTCTATCAATCAAAATAAAAATTACATTCTCAATGGTTGTGTTCTTTAACTCAGGGAGTAAGCTTTGAATCTCCTCCACACAAGGTGCACACCAACTTGCCCAGAAAATAAGAAGATTATTTTCGCTTGTTAATACATTCGCTACGTCTATTTCGTTACCATGCTTATCTAGCAGGAACATCGTATTAATTTCACCACCAACGATAGACTGTGTTCTCACTTTTAGGAGCTTCTCTATTTGTTTTCCTTGAAATGATTGTTGGCAAGCAACAGAGAACCCTTTGAATACGTTTATCGCCTCCTCTAATGGTAGTTTATACGCATAAAAACTTAAAATATCTAAAGCAACGAACGAGTTTGTATTTCTAGTAATGTACGATAAGCAAAATTCCACTTCGCTATTTCGCAATACATCTAACTTTGCTTCTAAAATAGCTATAGAATCCGATAATGATTTATCGGTTGCATTTCTATTACGCAATTCTCTTAAACGCTTGACTAAAATCAATTTCTGTACATCAAAATGCAAAGCTGTCTTTTGATATGCAGCAAATTGGTCCTGTATTGTTGACCCATTAATAACGGCGTCAGGAAACGCATCTTCTAACAGCGTAATGTGCATTTCAGTATTTTCCATAAAAAAATCAAGTGAATTTTTATCTTCCACTGAACGGCCCGCAAGATT
>RDXK01000261.1 GCA_004292605.1 Bacteroidota bacterium | reverse complement strand
CGATTTAACCGATTTAATTCCGGTGGCTACGGCCAAAGATTCCAACCTTTGGGTAACCCAAATTGAAGGAAATAGCATAGAATCGGCCGGGGTAATTAAGATGGATTTTTTGGGGTTGAAAACACTTTCCATCCTAAAATCGGCCCTTGAAATGCTAAAGCGAACCCAAGGCGTGGAAATAGATTTAGACGATATTCCGCTGACGGATGAAAAAACTTACGAGCTGTACCAAAAAGCAGAAACCAACTGCATTTTCCAGTTTGAAAGCCCAGGAATGCAGAAGTACATGAAGGAGTTAAAGCCCGATAAATTGGGCGATTTAATAGCCATGAATGCTTTGTACCGTCCGGGTCCGTTGGCGTATATCCCCAGCTTTATTGCCCGTAAACATGGCAAGGAACCCGTGGCGTACGATTTGCCAGAAATGGCGGAATATTTGGAGGAAACCTATGGTATTACCGTATACCAAGAGCAAGTAATGCTACTGAGCCAAAAACTAGCGAGTTTTACCAAAGGTGAAGCCGATGTACTGCGTAAAGCAATGGGTAAGAAAGATAGAAAGACACTAGATAAACTACGCCCCGATTTTATGGAAAGGGCCAAGGCGAAAGGGCACCCCGAAAAGGTGCTAGAAAAAATTTGGACCGATTGGGAAGCCTTTGCCCAGTATGCTTTCAATAAAAGTCATAGCACCTGCTACGCCATTGTAAGCTACCAAGCCGCCTATTTAAAAGCCAATTATCCCAAGGAATTTATGAGTGCGGTGCTTAACCACAGTGCCAATATTACCGATACGGAAAAGGATTTGCAGGAGTGTAAACGTATGGGCATCACCGTGTTAGGACCCGATGTGAATGAAACGGAAAAAGGCTTTGCGGTTAGTAAAACGGGTGCTATACGGTTTGGTTTAGGTGCCTTAAAAGGTGTAGGTGAAGCCGCCATTGATAGCATTATTGCCGAAAGAAAAAATGGTGTATACACATCGCCATTTAATTTAATAACAAGGGTAAATACCCGGGCGGTAAATAAACGAGCTTTGGAAGCTTTGGTGTATGGTGGAGCGTTCGATTGCTTCAAAAACATGCACCGAGCCCAATACTTTTTTGTACCCAGTGGCGATAAAACTACCGGTATTGAAAAAATTATTGCTTACGCCAATACCAAACAAAGTTTACAAACCAACACTACCAATACCCTTTTTGGCAATTTGGAAGAAGCTATCGTAATACCTGAGCCTAAAATTCCCAATTGTGAGCCTTGGCCTAACGTTACCCAATTAGATTATGAAAAGGAAGTAACGGGTATGTTTTTGAGCGGTCATCCGTTAAACCCTTACCGCTTTGAATTTGATTTGGGATATTTCACCTCATTGGAGCAATTGGCAGAATTAGAGGAAAATACTAAGGAGCTAGAAAAGCAAGATGGCCGATCGTTTAAGGTAGCTGGTTTTATTACCAAATTTGAGGAGCGAACCACCAAAACGGGTAATAAATTCGGCAGTTTTGCGGTGGAAGATTTTTCAAAAAGCAAAACATTTGTGGTGTTTGGCCAGGAATATTTACGAATAAAACCACTACTGCAGGAAGGGCTAAATGTGGTGCTTACCATACGTGTAAGTAGGCGATTTAAAACCTCTGATATTGAGGCCGCCGTGGCCGATGCCCAATTGCTTGAAAACTTTAGAGCGAACCATATTTCTACCCTTCGGCTCATTGTAGATTACAAAACGGTAGATAAGGAAATTATACAGTTTTTGGGCACTTATATTCCCAGTCATCCCGGCAATACCTTATTGAAAATATTATTGTATACCGATGGCGAAAATGCCGATAAGGAAATGTTTATGCTAGAATATACCCAGCACAAAATGGCTGTTACAGATGAGTTTATTCAGTTTTTTGAAAACTACCCTTATGTAGAAATGAAGGCCTTTTAACCCTTACTTAAATAAGGGAATAAGTACAAACTTGAACAACATAATAATTAAGCATACCACAAACATGAGTAAGCTAATTCGGTTCATGCCATGCATATAGCGTATCCACGATGTATCGGGCTGGTTGGGGTCTTTCTTTTTAAGGAATAAGTACTGTGCAAACTGGTTCCAAATACCCATAGTAGAAATTTTACTACAATGCTACAATTTTGAAGGTGAATTTGTTTACCAATACCATAAAAAAACCCACCAAAATGGTGGGCTCTTCAAGTTTGTTATCGCAATAATCTAGGCTAAATTCGTTTGCTTTTTGCTTTGTGTTAACCAAGCGTATCCGCCAAATAACACAGCACTGAATAAAACGGTAGCCATTAAACCACCTTTTAAAAATGGAACCCCATCGTTCAAACACAATAAATAACCTTCCCAAGTTTTTGGGCGACCAAAACCTCCACCACCAAACCACACTAAGGAGTTAGAGGCTAAAAAGTAAATAAACGGACTAGCAATAGCAGCCAACCCTATTTGTATGGGCTTACGCATGTGAACCAAAAAGCCAATTACCGTAATGCCTACAAACAAGGCATAGTTTAATAGTTGTCCTTTATAAAAACCCGGTACCGCAGAATAGCCAGCTTTGTACAAAATTTGGTACAAGGCATCGCTTAAAAACATACTCAATAGTGGCAAAGCAAAAGCCCATTTTTTATTGTTTACAAATAGTGCTCCGCTAAAAATAGCCATAGCCATCTGTGGTGCAAAACCCCATGGCCTATTAGGAATTACCCTATAAGTAGCCGCTAACACACACAATACAATCAGTGTAAATATTATTTGTTTCGAAATTTTCATACAATCAATTATGGCACAAAAATAGGCTTTAGCACCAAATGGCAAATTCAATATTATACTATCCGTTAAAATTGGGGATATATGCAAAAAATAACGCTGCCGTACTAGCTGTAGTTATTTCAAAACTAGTGCCCGCTTGTATGGCAAAAGCCTTGCCTTCTTTCACTAAAAACTGGCCATGACTGTTTTTTAAAACAGCTTCTCCCCCAGTGCAAAGCAATATTCCAAAATTGCTAGAAGTATGCTGCATACTAGGTGTTTGTGCCCCCAACTGCCAATGCCCCAAAGCAAAATCCGGCACAGGAAACTGATAGTCGGTTACATCTGCCGTGGGTGCCAATAATTTGGGTATGGTAGGCGTACAAATAGTATGTTTTAATAGCTCACTAACATCTATATGTTTCGGTGTTAAACCGCCTCGCAAAACATTATCGCTATTGGCCATCAATTCCACATTTTGACCTTCCAAATAAGCATGTGGTACACCCGCTGCCTGAAATATGCCATACCCCTTAGGTATATACACAATATTGAAAAAGAAAATACTGAACAAACCCCTATCAATATTGGCTTCCACGGGTGTGGGGTACAATTTATTTACCCAATAGTAAGGAAACAATTTGCTATCGTTCCCCTGCTGAATTTGCTGGTGACAAATTTTTACAATGGGCGACAAGATAGCATCTACTTCATTCTGGGGTAGTTGCATTACATGGGCATACAGCCTGGTATAATTTTCCTGTGTTACTAGTTTTTTCAACGGATTAAATGGCTCGTAGGAATCTAATACCAACTGCATTTTAGTAAGTTCCAAAAAACCATGCAGCAGGTAAAAATCGCTCAACGCCACCATTACCTCGGGTTTATGGTTATCATCTTTATAATTTCTATTGGGGGCGTTGAGCGGTATGCCTAGCATATTTTCTCGTGCAAAACCTTTTACAGCTTCCGTTTTAGTGGGGTGCACTTGTATGGAAAGCATATCATGCACATCCAGCACTTTAAGCAAAAAAGGTAACGCATCAAAACTATGCCGAGTGCCTAACCAGTTTGTACCTTCCTGTGCTAATAAATCGTTTAAGGTATTGGCCGCCGTGGTGTTTACCAATTGTGTACTGGCACTGCTATGAGCTCCCAGCCAGTACTCTGCCATTGGTTTTCCGGTGCTAGGTTGCTGTAATAACTGGGCAATAAATTGTTGGCCGCCCCATGCATAAGGCTGTACCGTACCCTTTAATTCTATTATTGAATTTGTATCTTTCATGCTGGCAATATACAGTATGAACCGTAAACAGCAAGTAGGCAAACAAGGAGAACAGGTGGCCGTAAATTGGTTGCTACAAAACGGCTACACCGTGCTGTATACCAACTGGCGCCATAAACGATTGGAAGTAGATGCTGTGGCTAGCATTGGCAAAAAACTAGTGATTGTAGAAGTGAAATCCTCCACCACTCAGCAGTTTGGGCATGCGGAGCAAAAAGTGACGGATAAAAAATTGGTTCAATTAAAAAAGGCATCGGAGGAATTGCAAATTCTTCACCCGGAATTTACGGCGTTGGAAATATTGGTAATAGCAGTAGAATACCAGCAGGAAACCCCCACCATTACTGTGTTTTACGATGTTTACTAAAACCCAATAATCATCAGATGAATTGCATAAAAAAGCCCCTACCATAAAAGTAAGGGCTACTGAAACCAATTATTACTATTTATAATTTAATACCGATACCTAGCTGTAATTGTTGGTTACGCCATCTATCTTTATTGTCTATATCATTCATGTTTGATAAGCCGATATTGTACCTGCCATACACCCTAAACGATTGCAAGTTCAGCTGTAAACCTGTGGCTAGGGCAAAGTCGCCATTTTTAAACGCTTCTCTCCCATTGGTAAATAAATTTTCCTTGTGGTTTATTAATATGCTATACTGTGGCCCTACTAAAAGTGTAACCATTTTACTAGCGTTTATGCGTAGCAAAACGGGGATGCTTAAATAATCTAATCGTACTTGTTCCCCTTGCGATGCCGTACCGCCTATACCAATATAAATATTATTAAAGTTGGCACTAGTTTGCGTATTACTTTGGTTAAATAAAACTTCGGGCTGTATACCAATGGATTTATTAAAATCTATCTCCGCAAAACCACCTAAATGGTAGCCAAAATTGAAGTCGTTAGAAAAACTTTCGCCACCAATTTTTGTAAAATTGGCACCACCTTTTATACCTAATCTAAACGCTTGTGCCATTACACTGTTAGCACCCACTAAAACTAGCAAACCCAATAGCAGCTTTTTCATATTGTATTTTTTGTAACCTAAACAATACGTGTGCCAAACTTTAAAAACTATAGCCTACGGAACAAACAAAAAATGGTGTAAAGGCGGTGGTAGCCTTTTGTGCATGATAGTTAGCGGTAAACTGCATACCCAAATTAAAGGCTTTGTAATGCACATCGGTTTGTAGGGTACCTAAAATAG
>RDXK01000260.1 GCA_004292605.1 Bacteroidota bacterium | reverse complement strand
AGTATTGTTTTTTGGAACACAGATGTGATATCAGTAGGGCGAGACGATTTAATACGTAGAGATGGCGTAGCTATTACAGAATATGGTAACGGACTTTTTCAAACCATACGGCAAAGTTTTCAAGTAGCAGGTAAGCAATATTTGGTAGTAGGAAGTATACCGCTACAGTGGCAATATTTTATTACCAATAGGTACTTATCGCCCTCCATAGCAGGACTTACCAAAAATGCCCAAGGCTATCAATTATTACCCTTACAAAACAAGAAAATTTCAGGTGAATATTTTCCTATTTATGGTACCAACGGTTACCCTTTGCTGCATTTAGTATACAGTGCCCAAACAGAGAATGCTACCCTAAACACCGCCGCTATTTGGTGCAAGGTTTTGGCAGTACTTTGTGTACTGTTATTTCTACATTTATTGTTATGGTCGTTCGCCATGAAGGCTAACCAGGGCATGGCTATTGTACTGTTAACGGCTAGCTTGCTCTTGGTTCGTTGGCTTACCTATTTGTTTTCATCGTATTTCTTTTTATACAATTTGCCGCTGTTCGATCCGGGTATTTTTGCAGCAGGCGTTATTAACCGATCGTTGGGCGATTTATTGGTAAACCTTTTACTCATGGTTTGGGTGCTGCTATTTATACGCAAACTGCCGCCCCTTCCTTGGTTTATGCCGTTGGCCAAAAAATGGTTGCCCGGAGCACTGCAAATGGTGGTTTGTGCACTGGCCTACGCTGTAGTGGTTTGGCAGTTAGTATACATCGTACGGTCCTTAGTAACCGATTCTAGCATAAGTTTCGACACCCTTTCGTTCTTTAGTTTGAATGAGTACTCTATGGCTGCTTTTTGCAGTATAGTATTAGTGGGGTATATTTTTTACTTGTTATTATTATTGCTAACGCAATGGATGCGTGCCTTAGAAGCGAATTTTTTAGTTACGGTAATTGCCATATTAGCAGCCATAGGTAGTAGTTATTATTTCTATTATACATTAATTCCTATTACTTGGTTTTTTACGGTGTTTTTGCTAGCGGCTATGGCCTTTGTGCTACATTGTTTTTGGCGTAGCTATTCCCAAATGTATTCCAAACAAATATGGCATTTTACATGGCTAATGCTTCTGGCAATAGCACTTGGTACGGTTGTACATTTAGCATTACTACAAAAGCAAGTAAAGCAGCTTACACAGTATGCGGAACAAGTAGCCGAAAGAACCGACCCGCTTGGGGAGCAGCTAATGAACTTTGCCTACCTAAGTTTAGATAATAATTTTTTAGCAAGTAAAGCACCTTCCTTTTTACAGGAAACTAGCAATAGGCAATGCAAGGATAGCATTTTGAAAAGCGGCTTTGGTGGCTACCTTACCAAGTACGATACTCGTTTGTATACCTACGATGCTGTTTACCAGCCTTTATTCAACGATGATACTACCAGCTATTTTTATTTTCAAATCTTGCTGAAAACGGCCGCCAAAAGCACGCTAGTACCCAACTTATATTATGTGGAGGGCAAGGGCGACAAGTTTAGTTACTTTTTTAAGAAAGATATTTTTGCCGCCGATGGTAGGTTTTTAGGGGCCTTTGTAAGCGTAAGTAAATGGGCTACGTTTAAGGTAGAAACACCTTTTCCAGAGTTGCTAGCTAACGATGCTCAATACAGTTCCCCCGCCAACGCTAGTGAATATATTATATTTAAAAACGGAAAAGTATTACAGCAGGAAGGCGATTGGTTTTTACCGTATACTGTGGCAGCCGCTGCCAATAACCAAGTATTTACCTACAACGCTCAGCGGTTTTTTGTACACAAAGCATCGGCTAGTAAATGGGTAGTTTTTAAACTGGGCAATAGCACATGGCTAGCATTGCTAAGCTTGATGGTATTTTTAAGTATTGGTTTTTTAGTGATGTTTTTTGGCTTTACCTTATTGCAAAGGGTGGCCAATGTTATACTAACCAAACGTAGTTTAACACAATTAGTAGCTTTTACCATTCAGCAAAAAATTCAATACACAGTGTTGGCTTTAGGTGCCATATCCTTTGTGGGTGTGGCCATTTTCACGGTGTCGTTTTTTGTGTATCGTTTTCAAAATGATAGCGATGTACGCTTGCAAAAAGCTTTAAAAATTATCAGTAGCAATGTGGGCACTATTGTAAAACAAACATCGGCCGATGGTAGCTCGCAGGCTTTTTGGCAACAGTCGGCCATGGCCGTACAAGCCCAACTGACGGAGCTTTCAGAGGTTTTTTCGGTAGATGTTACGGTGTATGATGCATCGGGCAAAGTGCGGGCCACCACACAACCTTATATTTTTAGCAAGCAAATTTTGAATGCTTATATCAATCCATTGGCCTACACATCTATTGTAAAAAAATTAAGTAATGAATGGGTGTATCAGGAGCAAATCGGCTCGCTGGCATTCAAAAGTTATTATCATCCTTTATACGCCGCCAATGGCGATTTATTGGCGGTAATTCAAATTCCCTACTTGAATTCGGAAAGTGAATTCAGAAACCAGCTGTCGGGCTTTTTGGGCAATTTGATCAATCTATTTGCCCTTGTGTTTGTACTAGCGGGTATGGCAGCCTTCTTTGTTACCAACCGTATTACCCAGTCGCTTACGTTTTTAGCCCAGCGAATGAAATTGCTAAGTATTGCCAAACACAATGAACCTATCGATTACGATGGTGCCGATGAAATAGCCGATTTGGTAGTAGCCTATAACCGCATGCTAGAACAGTTAGAACAAAGTGTGCAAGAGCTTGCTATATCGCAAAAGCAAGCGGCCTGGCAGGAAATGGCCAAGCAAGTAGCCCATGAAATTAAAAATCCGCTTACGCCTATGAAACTGAATTTACAGTTTTTGCAAAAGGCAGCACAGGCCAACAATAAACCTATTACCGATTTGGTTACCAGCACCACTGAAACGGTGATAGAACAAATAGAGCGATTGTCAAAAATAGCGGGTGAGTTTTCGCAGTTTGCCAATATTGGTACACAAGCTACGGCAGCGGTAAACCTGCACCAAGAAATTCAGTTAGTAACCCAACTGTTTACTACTACGCAAAATTTACAAATCAACTTACAATTACATAGTGAGCCCATTACTGTTTGGGCCGATTCCACACAATTGAGCCGTTTATTTACCAATATTTTTAAGAACGCAGCAGAGGCATCTGAAAACAAAGTACAGCTACAAGTAAGTACCCAAATTCTATCTGCCGAATTTTGTGAAATTGTTATTCAGGATGATGCTGGTGGTATGCCGCCGCATGTATTTGCCAAAGCTTTTGAACCCAATTTTACTACCAAAACATCGGGTACAGGTTTGGGTTTGGCCATTTGCAAACGCATAGTAGAAAATTTTGGTGGTACCATTACTTGTACTACACAGCTAGGCTCGGGTACCCAATTTACTATTCAGCTACCATTGGCCAACAATTAACCTCGTTTGCTATGCTGTTCCTGCAAAAATTCCTCAAAAGCCGCTTTAGAAAAACTGCTTAGATTATCGTAGGTGGTAATGCCCGCTTTTTGGGCTACTAAGCAGCCATATTTTATATCAGCAAATCCGTCGGTAGCGTGTGCATCAGGATTGATAGAAGTTAATACACCTCGCTGTTTCATGTATGGCAGGTATTGCCAATC
Source organism: Bacteroidota bacterium (assembly GCA_004292605.1). Classification (GTDB taxonomy): domain Bacteria; phylum Bacteroidota; class Bacteroidia; order Chitinophagales; family Chitinophagaceae; genus UBA10646. Next base: position 1,720 of record RDXK01000260.1, on the reverse strand, counting down.
AATATCTAACCTTTTGGGGTGGGCATTCAGTTCTATTACTACATTGTTAGCGGCACAAGCATCTATCAGCGCTGTATGATCCACCGGGTAGCCCTCTCGGGACAGTAATAACCGGCCGGTACAATGCCCCAAGATAGTGGTATAAGGGTTTTCTACAGCGGCCAGTAGGCGTTGCATAGCCTTTTCGGCGGGCATTTGTAGCTGGGAGTGTATACTCGCAATTACTAAATCAAACAAAGCGAGTACTTCATCGTCGTAATCCAAGCTTCCATCGTTTAAAATATCGGCTTCTATGCTTTTATAAATGGTAAAAGGATACAGTGCAGCATTCAGTGCTTCAATTTGTTTGTGCTGTTGTAAAATTCTTTCTACGGATAAGCCATTGGCGTAAAATGCCGATTTTGAATGGTCGGATATTACTAAATACTCAAACCCTTGCTTTTGGGCTTCCTTGGCCATTTCCTCCAAGGTATGGGTTCCGTCGCTCCACGTACTATGGCTGTGTATAATGCCTTTAATATTGCTTGGCTCCACAAGGTTAGCTGGCGGCGCCGATAATGTAGTCACGGGCTGCTCCCATACAAACGGTGGCAAATGCTGTATCTGTAACTGTTCTAAAGCCTGTGGTAGTGTAGTGCCGGTGGGTATAGCGGGTAAACTTTGTACAAAGGTTTCGCTACCTGTTTGCTGTATATAAACTTGGGCTAAATTTTGTTGGGTACAAAAATGTATGTTGAAAGCGTGCCCTTCGGTTTCCCAGGTTTGGCGGTTTTCCGTAGTTTCTTTTTGTTCACAATTGTATTGCTGTAGCACATTGCTTATGGCATGTGCAGCAATGGTGGTAACAAAATCCAATTGTTCTATTACGGGTAGTTGCCGTGCAAAACTTCCTGCCACTAAAAACGCCTCATCAGGAAATTGTTCAGCGGTAATTCGGGTTAGATTACTTACAAAAGGCTCCCACTGTGCGTATAATAGAAAGTTTTTGTTACCCAAATAAAACTGTGTGGCTTGCAGTATGGTTTGCTGTGTTTTTTGGCCAAAGCCTTTGGTAGCTTGTAATATATTGGCTTCCGCCGCTACTAATACTTGCTCGGGCGTGGTAAGGTTAAGTTCCTTCCAAAGGGTTTGAATTTTTTTTGGTCCAATGCCTTTTATTTGAAGCAATTCTAAAATGCCTTTTGGGGTTGCGGCAATAAGTGTAGTAAGCTCCGCAAAGCTTTGCTGTGCTAAAATTTCTTGAATTTTTTTGGCAGTGCTAATGCCTATGCCGGGCACATTAGCAAGTTCGTTGGGGGGTAAGGTAGCAAGGGTTACGGTAGCACGTTCTATGGTAAAGGCAGCATTGGTAGCTGCTTTAGCTTTCAACGGAGCATCGCCATGAATGTCTAATAATTTGGCGTAAAGGGTAAAGTACTCGGCAAGGGTATCGTTTGTCATATGTTGCGAAAATAAAAAAAGTCCCAACATTGCTGTTGAGACTTTCTTAAGGTATTTGAAATCTTATTTACCTTTTTTAGCGGCGGCTTTTTTAGGAGCAGCGGCTTTCTTCGCAGCAGGAGCAGCTTTTTTAGGAGCAGCGGCCTTCTTTGGAGCAGCAGCAGCTTTCTTAGGAGCGGCGGCTTTTTTTGGAGCAGAAGCAGCTTTTTTAGGAGCGGCGGCCTTTTTTGGAGCAGCAGCAGCTTTCTTAGGAGCGGCGGCTTTTTTTGGAGCAGGAGCA
>RDXK01000053.1 GCA_004292605.1 Bacteroidota bacterium | reverse complement strand
ACACAAAAAAGTTCCCGCACATTGCTGTAACGGGAACCAAACCTCAACCTAACACTAACACAAAGTTTATGCACCTAGCTTTTCAGCAAAAAACCCAATAGGTGTCTCGGCTATGCCATTATCGGTATTTATTTGGGCCTGCACTTGGTTGGCCTTTTTATAGCGAAATCTATCTTGCTTAGGAGCGGTAGTATCTACACTTGGCGGTAGTTGATTTTTTAATTTTTCTAACTCCTGTTGCTTTTGCTGGAATTCATTATTCAGCTTTTGCTGTATCTCTTCCCTACGGCGTGTGTTTTCTTCCAATTCTCGTTGTAGCTCGTACACATCATCATCCGTTTCGGTGGCGTAGCCGCTGGTTCTTTCTAAACCATCTTTGGTCATTATGTACTCCACATTTTTCCGCCAAGTACCAGTGGGGTATCTGTCCCAATCGCTTTCCCAGTCGGTAATATGGCCCCCATTGATGCTAATTTTTACATGTGAAAAATCGGGCACTTGTTCGTTTATCAATATTCTTTTGCCTACGGGCACCGCTATAATTAAACTTACAAACTGGTTACGGAAAGGTGTAGACGGACTAACCGCTATACCCTTACCCAATACCAATGTACTATCTACCTGCTGCACCGGATAAGTGGCTGCTATAGCCGTGGCATTGGCTTGCTGTTTGGTAGCTCCGTTGGCATATTTTACCATATACACCTGAAAACTATCGGTAGGTGAAGTGATGATTTTGATACGCAAATTGGGTACAAACATGCTATCTGCCGCTACATGGGCAAAGGGCGATAACTCTAATATATTATTGCGAAAGCGATAACTGTTTTTGTGGTGTGTACTTACTTGTAGCTTATTTACCGTAGCATTGGTGAGTACTACTTTTTCGTACTGCTCGCTGCTGGTGTATTTGAATTGTTTACTTACCGATGCTAGTAAAAAAATCAATGCTATTAAACCTGCTACCCACAAAATGCTAAAGCTGTAAGCCAATATACCACTGGCGCCTTTTTTACCGGTTATTTTACGTATGGCCCATACTATAATAGCTACCACGGGTACAAAAAAGAAACATACTATTACTACCCACGCTAAAAGGGTTTGTGTACCATTGTTAAAAATATAATCGCTAAACGGTATAAGGCCAATACCTGCTATACCAAAG
>RDXK01000259.1 GCA_004292605.1 Bacteroidota bacterium | reverse complement strand
GGCTTTTGCAAACCTTCGCTGTGTACATTCACGGTAATTACGGTGGCATCTATTTGGGTAGTAAATTCCTTTACGGCGTTTACCAAGCCTTGTTTTAATAAGGCATTGGGCATCATGTTATGGCTTACGGCACGTACATCTTTACAGCTTTCTTGCACTAAGTGCATTGCTTTTTGTACTAGGTGTTCCTTAGCATCGATAGTGGCAGTTTGGGCAGCCTGCAAATTCAGCCAGGCGGCCATCATAGTTTGGCCAATACCATCGTGTAAATCGCCGGCAATTCTTTTACGTTCTTGCTCCTCTGCAGTAATAATGGCCTCGGTAGCTTGTTGCTGCTGCTGTTGTAGCTTTTGCTGTGTTATACGTTGTTGTTTTAATTGGTAATTTCTTATATATACTACTGCAAACGCTGCCAATAAAAAAAGCAGAATACCTGCCGAAACAAGTAGTGTGTTTTTATTTTTCAATGCCAATGCTTGAATTTTTTGCTGCCCTTGCAGCAAAGCTATTTTACTTACTTGCTGGTTAGCTAACACAGTGTTTAATGCTAATTTTTGCTCCTTCGCTAACAGCGCCAAACTATCCTGCACATGGGCGTTAGAGGCAGCTGCCAAATCTATTGCCTGATCCGCCAGTAGTAGCTCCTTATTAGCAATGGCCAAACTTTGTTCAAGAATTTTAAACGCCTTTACAGAGTCCTGTTTGCTTAGCAAGGCCAATTGTAACTCCTTTTTTTCCGTTTCAAATTTTGTAGAAAGTAGTTGGGTATTTTTTACACGTTCCTCATTCAAAATAGAATCTTTCATTTCTAGGTATAGGGCATTATACCGCAAGGCTTCATCAAAATTTTTTACTGTCTTGTAGTATTGAAACCAACCATTGTAAACATCTCGCTTGAGCGATGAATATCCTATTTTATTGGCTAGCGTTTCCGCCTCTTGCAACCTTGTGGCTGCTTCGGGATAGTTAATCACGTCATTTACGTAAATATCTGCAAGGTTAATATTTACTGTTACTATCCCTTGCTCGTTTTGTGTGGTTCTACTAAGGGCCTCGGCTTGTTTATAACTGGCAATGGCTTCGGTAGTGTTACCCTTTCTATTTTGTGCCAATGCTTTATTGCTATAGGCGGTAAGTAACCCTTTTTTGTAGCCAATGGCGGTGAAAACTTTTATGGCCGTGTCGTAGTAATTTTGTGCTAGCGTATACTCCTGTTTTCTGTAAGCCACTAGGCCTAGGTTTATAGCTAATATAGCTAGCGGCGTAGAAGCATTCAATCGCTTGTATATGGTGGATGCGTCGTCGCCGTATTGTAGTGCCCGGTCTAAATCGTTCAAGTCTTTGTAAACCACGCTCATATTGGCTTTTGTACGGGCAATGCCCAGTTCATCGCCTATGGCCTCTCGTAATGCTACGCCTCTCTGAAACTGTAATAAAGCACTATCTAAATTGCCCTTATCTACGTATAAGCTCCCCAAATTATTATAGGTAATGGCAGCACCTTTTTTATTACCTATTCTCTGTTCATAAAATAAAGATTTTCTATAGCTACTAAAGGCAGCTTCGGTTTCACTTAACTCACTTTGAATATTACCTAGATTACTATAAATTTTTCCAAGGGCAGCGTAATCATTGCTTGCTAGTGCTAAAGCTTCGGCCTGCCTAAATATGGGCAGCGATTTTCTGTAGCGCTCGTTATCTAAGTAAATAAATCCATGCTGCATCAGTGCTGTTACTTGTCGACTAATCCATTTCCGCTTGGCGGCCAAGTCTGCTGCTTTTTGGGCATACGTTATAGCTTCTAAAGAATCTTTTGCGGGTAAGGCTTTGCTTAGTTCTAACCATGTATCCACTCGGGTGGAGTCGGGTAAAGCGGTTTCCAACAATTGTTTCAATTGCACTACAGATAATTTCTGCGGTGGCGGCTGTGCTGAACTCTGGCTTGCCAAGGCTAAAAACCCTAGCAAACAAAGCCTGTAAAGCTTGGTAAAACTTCTCATTGTCAGTTAGTTCTGCGTTTAAATTACGAATTAAATTGGTTGCCTACATTTTTGTTCAGCCATAACAATAGGGTGCTAACCGAGGAGCACCCCACTTTTCTATAAATATTTTTCCTATGTGTTTCTATCGTTCGTACGGAAACTTGCAGTTGCACCGCTGCTTCATTATTGGTTAGTCCGTTCGCAATTAGCCGAATCAGTTCCCACTCTCTGGGCGTAATAGTTGGCAAAAACATACACACTTATTTTACACTGCAACGCTAGGCCTCACTACAAATTTCACCATACCGTTTATAAGGTATTTTTTCAAACCTTACCAATATACCGTATTCACGGTATTGCAGGGCTTTTGGCAAAGTGCAGTTTTACACTCTAAATAAAACACATGAAACGTATTTTTTCTTTGGCCTTTATCTTGGCTTCGATTGTATTTACTACTAGCTGCACAAAATCGAACAGCACACCTGCTACCACCACTCCGGGTGCCAATGGTTCTAACACCTTTACTTGGGTAGATGGTACTACCACACACAATTGCGACTCTGCTTATGCTAGTGCTAATTTCAAAACCATATTTGTATACAAAGGTGGTACCGCATTACGCTTTTTCTTTGAAATAAACCTCAGTAGCTTAGCAGTAGGCAACTACACCGTTTCAGGTACAGGCGCCAACGCTATTGCCTACATACGCCCTGCTAATGCTACCACCTACCAAGCAGTAGCCGGCGGTGTTCAAATTACAGCCAATGCTAATAACACTATTGCCGGTACGGGTGTAGCCAGTATTACTACTATGGAACGTGTAAATTTTACTTTTACTAACCTACCTATACGCTAGTTTATGCTGGGTACTACTTTACTTCAAAAGCCTACTGTTAAAAAAGTTTACTGGCGTAAGCTGGAGCAACTAATGATAGCTGCAATACTATTTACAAAAAGTGGTGTAGCGTTGTACAGTCAGCAAACAATACAACCAGGCATAACCGATTCAATGCCCGAAGGCGTTACTACAGCATTAACCGATATTTGTGTAAGTGCCAATAGCCAAACGCTAGCAGGGTGGGCTTTTACGGTAAGGTGTATAGTTTTGATATCAGCAAGGCGGGTAGCATCACCACCCACTGGAAAGTAAATAACCTAGCAGGATTTACCAGTGGTGGCCGAATTTGGTTTAGTACCAATAATCAGTACCTGCTGCTGCAAGGCATTACAGCAATAGTATACTGCCATTAAGTTAGTTATAAAATGAAAAGCGATCAAGTAGCCATCGATTTAGAAACGGGAAAGTACACCACATTTGATGCTAGAAAAGATAGCGATGCAGAGATATCCGATAACGGAGAATTTATATACGTATTTGAAAAAGACAAGGTAACCAAAGCCAAAACTCGCTAGTGCGTTTAGGTACAAGCCAAGGGGGTATAGGGCAGCTTAGTGCTGCCCTATTTGTTTACTATGCCGCTGTTATTTTTTTTACCAAGCTGCGTTTAGCAATAGGCAAAACCGTTTCCTGTAGTGGACACTGCCAACCTACATACGCAAAATACACGGCCGGATTACCAAAATACGGATACTGCTTTACCACCTCTAATTTTAGCTGATGATTGGTTTGCATCATCTGCCTACGCATGGGTGGCAAAGCCTCTGTACGTAAAGTACGGTAGGGCTCATGGTGCCGCTCATAAAAACTTAGCTTAAACTGGTATAAGTGTATAGTAGCATCCTCCTCCATTTCTAATAGTAAAAAACCTTCTTCATTTCGCAAACTCACTATACCTACGGGTTCTATAGTTAACTGCTTTTCTATAAATTCATAAATACAAGTACCTTCTTCTATTGTGTTTTTTAATTTGCCCTCCGCATAGTCTACAATCTCTTCTAAGGCCTTCATCACCTCGGCATCTGCCATCATTTGTTCATATACCAATTGAAGCTTTTGCATTTCAAAGCCCGTTATTTTTTTGGGGAATTGATTTTGCAACAATTGCTTACTCTGCTTAAACTGTACTAAGTTTTGGTAATGAAAAATAACATCGGCTAAGCTAGGATACAAAGCCGTTTCATGAAAGCACTTTTGAATTTGCTGTAAATATGCTAGTAGTGTATATTTTTTTAATTCAAAGTCGATATACCCATCGGTAAACCATGTGGCAGATAGCTGTTTCATATACTACAAATTTTGTATAAAATAGCTATTTCGGCTGATTTTACCAACTATTGTATAAGCAGCTATATCATTTTTTCATAGTACTTACTACATAGGAAGGCTGCTTACTAATTGACTCACCTCTATGGTCTCCGCACAGTTAAAATGACCCAGCGGACAATGCTTTTTACCATGTAAACCGCAAGGCCTACAGGCCAATGTTTGCTTAGTTTCTACTATAAAACTTTTACTACTTAAAGGCCCAAAACCAAAGCTTGGTACAGTGCTACAGTATACCGCCGTTACGGGTGCATTTACACTACTCGCAAAGTGCATAGGTGCACTATCATTTACATAGTTCATGGTGGCACCCTGCTGTAGAGCAGCCGATTGCAGAAAATTTAATTTACCACAAAGGCTTATAACGTTGTATGTACTACACTGTTGACCGATGCTTATACAAAGCTCATCATCAGAAGGTGCTCCTAACAAGTAAATGGTAAGGTTTTGGGGCAATGCTTGTATAAACCTTATCCATTGGTGGGCAGGCCATTGTTTGGTAAACCAAACACTACTGGGGGCAATGGTGATGTAAGGAACAATTTGGTATTGCTTCACAAAAGCATAGTGTGCTGTAGTAGGGTACAATGCTGGCTTACTGGGAGCTGTATTGGTTAATGGCTGAATAAGCGTATGGTTTCTTTCGTATTCGTGCAGTGTGTTTTGTGTAGATATGGTATGTTTTACTCGAGTAGTAAACAGTAAACTCAATGGATTTTTTGTAAAGCCAATGGTATGCTTAGCACCAGAAAATGCCGTTAATAAACCTGTTGCAGCAAACCGCTGAAGGTTGATTACATAGTCAAATTTTTGACTGCGTATCTGTAGCAATAATTGCCAAAGGTGTTTGTATTTCTGTGTTTTTTTATTCCAAACCCATAGGTGTTTTATAAACGGATGTTCTGCAAATAAACCCTCGTTTCCTTGGCGTACCATATAGTGTATATCGGCCTTGGGAAACGCTTGGTGTAGGTTTTCAAGCACGCCAGTACCAAGTACGGCATCGCCAATAAAAGCGGTTTGAATTACTAGTATTTGCATAGCTACAAATATAGCTAGGTATAAAAACAATGCCCAGTATAGCTAGCACACATTTCGTTGGCGGCTAACAGTAACGTGATGGCGAGGGTTTATTCCAATGCCATCTAGTGGGGAGATTGCTATTCGACGGTTAATTGGCTTCCTGTTCATGG
>RDXK01000258.1 GCA_004292605.1 Bacteroidota bacterium | reverse complement strand
ACCCACGCAGGAACATGTAGGGCCGAACTACAACAGAGCTGCCTATATTAGCCATAGCAATACCAACAAAGGAATTATTAATAAAATTTACCAACTGGTACGTAATTATACGCTGCGTAAAAAACTGGCTTTGGTGCAAAAATATACGGGTTTACGCACCGGCAATTTGTTAGATGTGGGGGCTGGTATTGGTTCTTTTGCACACACCGTGCAGCAAGCTGGCTGGCAGGTTACGGGTTTGGAGCCCGATGCTACCGCGGTGGCCAATGCACAAACGCTGTATGGCTTACAGCTGTTACCATTACAGCAGTTGTTTACGCTACCAGCGGCTAGTTTTAACGCTATTACGCTATGGCATGTGCTGGAGCATGTGCACGATTTGCATGGGTATATGCAGCAGTTTGGTACGGTGCTAGCACCCGGCGGCGTGCTTGTAATAGCAGTACCTAATTATACTAGTGCCGATGCTGCCTACTACGGTGCTGCTTGGGCTGCGTACGATGTGCCTAGGCATTTGTATCATTTTAGTCCGCAAAGTATACAGCAGTTAGCCAGTAAACATGGTTTTACGGTGCGTACACAGCTGCCCATGCTATTTGATAGTTTTTATGTAAGCATGCTGAGTGAGCAGTATAAAAACCACCGCAGTAATTTGTTAGCTGCTTTTTGGCAGGGGCTGGTAAGCAATGCTAAGCGGGGCAAGCAAAACCAGCATTGCAGCTCCGTTATTTATATATTGGCTAAAGCGTAGTAAAAAGTTAGGGGGCCGCTTGCGGCCCCTAACTAGCAAAACATCTTCCTCTGCAAAAAACTATTTAAAATTTTAAGTGGCGTACGGTAAGGCCGTTGTTAATTAACTGGTGCAAGCTTTCAATACCTACGCGTAGGTGATTTTGTACAAATTCCGCCGTAACTTTTTTATCGCTTTCTTCGGTTTTTACCCCTTCCGGTATCATGGGCGAATCGCTTACCAGTAGTAAGGCTCCCGTAGGTATTTTATTGTAAAAACCTACTGTAAAAATGGTGGCGGTTTCCATGTCTATGGCGTAGGCACGTATTTCCGTAAGGTAGTTTTTAAAAGCCTCATCATGCTCCCAAACGCGGCGGTTAGTGGTGTATACGGTGCCCGTCCAGTAATCTAATTGATTATCTCTAATGGTAGTGCTGATGGCTTTTTGCAGGGCAAAAGCGGGTAGGGCGGGTACTTCCGGCGGAAAATAGTCGGCACTGGTACCTTCCCCACGTATAGCGGCTATGGGTAATATTAAATCGCCAATTTTATTACGTTTTTTCAGTCCACCACATTTGCCCAAAAACAATACCGCTTCAGGTTCTATGGCGGTTAATAAATCCATCACGGTGGCGGCACCTGGGCTACCCATACCAAAGTTAATAATGGTGATTCCGTTGGCTGTAGCACACTGAAACGGACGTTCCAGTCCTACAATAGGTACTTGGTACTGCTCGGCAAACATTTTTACGTAGTTACTAAAATTGGTAAGCAGAATGTATTTACCAAAATTTTCTAGGTTTTCGCCTGTGTAGCGGGGCAGCCAATTGTTTACTATATCTTCTTTTGTTTTCATAATTATTAGATGGTTTAAAAAAATAAAAATTGTGCAAATATACGCCGCCTATTGCTAGCGAAATGGTAATTGTTGCGTACGAGCGGTGATGGAAGTGTATGGGTTGTAGCTGTTTCCCGCTATCCGCTGTATCTTTTTGGGTGGCAAAACTTGCTATGGTAAGGTACACTGCAGCTTTCATATTGGCTATTAAAAGCCACCCAAAAAGGATGCCGCTACTATCGCGGCTAGGGTGTACGGCTGGTTACGGAAAGTTAGGTTAAGTTGCTAAAAAACGGTTTTGGCTGCCATTTATCCCACCGTTTAGTGCGGGGTAAGGTTGAAAGGTGTAACCAATATCACAATTGTGCTGTTGGTTTACTCAGTACTTTTTTTCGGCTCAAATTCTGCAAGTTCGCCAGCAAATATTTGTGGCGGTAGTAAAATAGGTGGTATACCAGTACCCATATTTGAAGTTAAAGTGCTCAGAAATGCCCTTACGTATGGAAAAAGTATAGCGGGGGCATTAACATCTATAAAGGGCTTCATCGTACTACTTTTCGCAGTTTGATTAGTAGAAAACCTACCAAATGCTAACAAAGAAATATCAAAAAAACCTGCAATTCCTACCTTTAATTCTGTAATGATGGTAAAGTGCAGTGGGTTGCTTTCTGGATAAAATACCTTTGACGATACGTGGAAGTTTAAATTTTTGGATTCGTCTTTTGCATTATACGGTTGTTGCTGACTAGCTTTTACTTCAGCTATATCTACTCCTTCAAATTGAAGAATCGGTTGGGTTCTTGTTTCCATTACGCTGCCATTGCATATTGTGTGTTGCCAGTAAATGCTTTGATGTTTGAATGAGAAATAGGCGTGGATGCAGAAGAAAAATAAATATTTGCGTTTTGTGTGGAAATTTCTTCCACCGTTCCCCTACCTAGACGGTTCTCTAATTCACTATTTTGTTTTTGTGCAAGCCAATGACCAAACGATTCGGCATTTTCTTGTTCAAACAAGGCATTGAACTTTTGTTGAAGTTTATTTAAGTCTAGCATGGGAAAAGTTTTAATCACATTCGGCATCGAACCGGAGTGCAAAGTTAGTTATAATGGTCGAATTGTAAACAGCCAATTGAATTCGCTTTTTGTACTGAAACTTCTTAACAATCCAATGTTCGGGGTTATCGGTAATATCTTGGAACATAACGCCATCAATTCCGTCAAAAACATTCCTTTCTTTGAAAAAGTCATTGATGTATTTTAGTGAGATGTTGTTTTTGTCGTTGTTTAAAAATTTGCTCAACGCCCGTTCAATATTTGAAATCCAAAATTTATAGTGCTCTTCATTAAATACAGTATCCAATACGTTTTCGCAATTAATTGTGGCTTGGTAAACTTCGTAGTGGCCTGTGTTTCGCTTTGCAGTTCGTCCCCACCAAATGGCGTCTTTTTCGTCGTACCAAAAGTAGTAGCCGTCTCCAAGCCAGGCATTCGGGTTGGTGGTGGCAATTGGCGACGATAAAACTTGTTCGCGTTTTTCTTGGGTTTGATACATTTCTCTAGGTGAGGCGTTCATAACATAGCTAAATTGAGTTTTAAAAATAAGTAAATTCAATTCAAAAAATACTTTTTCAAAGTACACAGTTGTCGGCTTTCATTTATGTAAAGTACCCTTGCCTTACCATATATTACCATACCTGATTATATTTGAAAAGGCAATAGCTGCCACCACCTTTAAAACAACTAATTGTGATTCATTGTAAAAACTGTAGCCGACAGTACAACGGTAATTTTTGTTACCACTGTGGCCAGCCCGCCAATACAAAAGCCATCGATTGGCATTATATAGTACACGATGTACCGCATAGTGTGCTGCATATAGATAAAGGTTTTTTTACACATTTATACAGCTACTTCGTAATCCTGGTAAGGCTATCAAGGAGTATTTACATGGTAAAAGGGTACAGCATTTTAAACCCATTGCCTACGTAATTATCATGAGTACTATTTGTACCATACTGTACCCACAATTAGAGAAACTGGCGTTCAACCTATACGTAGCGGGCAAACCTAATATGACGGTAGAAATGAGAACCCTTTTCTGGGAAAAATATATCAGTTTGTTTATTTTTTTAATGATTCCCTTTTTAAGCATTATTACCTAAATCACCTTTCGCAATAAGGTGTATAATTTTTGGGAACATGTTGTAGGCAATATTTATTTAGGTGCACAGCTCAATATTTTACTACTTATTATAAAACTATACGGCGTAGTAAAAGTATTTCTTGGTTATTCCATAGTGGTAAACTACACACTGTTCATGTTTGGGTTTATGGCCTACTACTCCTACACATTTAGGGTGTGGATGGCACTGCACAAAAGCTTTTGGCACTTATTTGTAAAGCTACTGATTATGAACTTTTTTATAGGATCGGTGTACATGACGGGACTATCACTTACTAGTATTATGACACCTTGGTGGGATTTTTAGTGGCTCATTTTATTTCCCATAAACCCAACGCAAGACGCATCCATGAAGCGATCGTTTGTTGCCGCTAAGGTTTGTTATTGACTTGCAATAATTACTGGATAAAGGAAGTTATTTGAATTTCTCAGGTACCGATTTTTTCAGGAATTCCCTATACGCAGCCCAGTTTTTTTCCTGCTGTACTATGGCCCAGTTCCACGGACTAACCATAGAAAAATAATACTTATCGGCGGTGAGCCATGGTAAAATTCTACCTTGTGTTATAGGTTGTGTACGCTCTATATAATCTAATGCTTTCACGGCATCGGGTAACGGCCCCATCAGTAATATTTGTACGGTATCGCTCAGGGCAGTAGCTATATAGTTGAATTTTTGGTTATAGAAACGCTCCCTGTTAAAACGTATAAAAGCATTCTTGGTTTCGTTTACATACACAGGGTCTACATTGGTAAGTACAATGGCTATATACTGGCTATCGGTAATGGCATAGCTAAATTGCTTGGCCACTTTTACCGCCACCACCGTATCCTTTTTTACCACTATTGGTGCGGTAGTAGGTGTGGGCGCTGGCTTTACTACTGCAGGGGCAGCTGCCACAGGTGTGGTGGTTTTGGGTGCAGGCGCTGGCTGCGAAAAATCTACAATCGGTGTATTTTCTTCCACAGGTTTTTCTACTTGTAGCTGCGTAAGGTAGTTTACAATATCCTTGCGGCGGCTTACCACATCTATCATGGTATTGGCCTTAGTAGCTAGTGCATGTGTAGGGAATTTGCTTACTAACGTACGTAGGGTTTCCAATGCTTGGGCATCTTGCTCTTTTTTTACATAGTAAATACTTTCTATGTACAGCAATTGTGGGGTCCAAAAATGATTGCCATACTTGGCATCGGCTTGTTTTTTAGCTGCTAATGCTTCCTCAAATTTGCCAGCCAGTAAATTGTTGTAAATAGTAGCGTAATTGGCGGCTATATCCTTACTACTATCCGTTACTGAAATATTTTTTTGTGTTAACTGTTTGGTTTCTACGGCCAGCGGAAACTGCTGCTGCAAGGCCCGTAGGGCACTATCGGCACGTTCTACATTGCCTATTTGCTTAAAATCGTAATGGGCGTAAAACAAGGCTTTGCGTAAGCCAGAGTCGCCAGGGTAGCGGCGTTTATAATCGTAGTAATAACCAATGGCGGGTGGGTAATTGGCTAGGTTTACACTCAGTATTTTTTGGTTTTCTAAAATAGCTTGCTGTATAGCGGTATTGCTTTTGAAAAGCTTGGCTGGCGTGGTAGGTATATTTTCTAGCAAACCTTCCAAGGTAGCGGCTTGGGCACCGTTTCCTTTATCGGTTTTTGTGTCCCGCTGTGGAGCCACATC
>RDXK01000052.1 GCA_004292605.1 Bacteroidota bacterium | reverse complement strand
TGTAGCTTTAATTTTGTCTGTAAACCCAAACTTCACAGGGCAACAAGCGAGAAATATTTTGGAACAGACATGTTTCAAAATTCCAAATGGAAATTTTCAACCAAATATAGCGGGGCAACCAAATGGAACTTGGAGTAATCAAGCAGGATATGGAAGAGTAAATGCCGCCGCTGCCATTTGTATGGCGATGAGTCAAAACTTGACAATTACTGGCTCGGGCTTTATTTGTAATTCAGAGACATATTCTGTAAATACGAATCTACCTATTACATGGTCTGTAAACCCTGTAGGAATCGTAAACCTTAACCCATCAGGCAATCAAGTTGTATTGACCAGGGTATTTGATGGCCCATTTACCCTAACTGCGAACGTAAACAATGGCTGCGGAGTGCCGATTAACAGACAGCTTTTGTCAGGTACTACTTCGACTCCGTCAACTCATATAATAGGAGGTATACCGGACAATTATACATTCTGTGTTGGTTCCTCATTTAATGTCTACTCAACTATCTCACCAGTTCCTGTCTCAAATAACTGGTCAGTTATTGGTGCAACAATTACATCTGGACAGGGTACTCCACACTTAAATATTCAACTTGATAACACCCCGGGTGGCTATGCAATTATGCTGCCTTATACCGATGCTTGTGGTGCTACAAGAATAGCACAAATACAGGGGACAAAAGTTGACGATGGTTGCCAAGGCTCAAATACTCAAACAGGAGCACAGTTCCAAAAAATTACTGTTTACCCAAATCCAGCTAAGAACTATGTTACTATTACAATCCCAAGTAGTTATTTAGGTGGTTCAATAAGATTAATGTCATTACAGGGACACGTGGTAAGAAACGAAATAATTACAGGGACTATAACGAAACTAAATGTTCAGTCATTAAATGCGGGTGTCTATCTGACAGAAATTATTTCCAAATCGGGACGAATTGATAGAAGGAAAATTGTGATTTCACGTTAAAGTTCTCTAGGCAAATTCTTGAATAGGTAGCGACTACTGTCGTTGCCTATTCAATTTGCCAAATAATTCGTAAACCCCTTTGATATATAAATCCAAACATTAGACAAAAAAGGGCTGCTTACAACACGAGGTTTTGTGCAAGTGTGGGCAGACGAGTAAGCTGTATGTTACGTACGTTTCTTGTTTGCTCCTACCGTGTGGCAGACCGACCGCTTTTCGAA
>RDXK01000257.1 GCA_004292605.1 Bacteroidota bacterium | reverse complement strand
ATAATCATCTATGGCGTTCCACCTATTTCGATTTCTTGCCTTCATGCGTAAAAAATCATCGTCGAATACATTATTGGCCGTAAGCTCATTACGTGTTTCCCTTTCTACCCTAGCGGCCATACCCATTTCTGGGGAATAATATAAATCGTCCACGGTAGCTACATACTTTTTACTAGTAGTGCATGCTGCAAAAACAAGGCTTACTATGCTGGCGGCTATTATGTACTTTTTCATTGTTTGGTAGTTGAAGGTTTTTACTAGTTAGTTGCTATTTTCGCAGGCAACTAAGCTTTTTTAATTAGTACACAAGTTACTTGCCAAAATGTAATTTCACACATACGGCGGTGTTAATATTTGCATAAAGCTAACGGTTGTAAGTTTTTTAAAAATCAAAAGAATGGCAAAAGAAATTACCTCGAGGGAGGCCGATTACAGTCAGTGGTACAACGATTTAATTGTAAAAAGTAGTTTGGCCGATTATAGTGCTGTACGTGGCTGTATGGTAATAAAACCCTATGGCTATGGGCTATGGGAAGGCATGAGAGATGTACTAGACAAAATGTTTAAAGATACAGGACACGTAAACGCCTACTTTCCCTTGTTTGTACCTAAAAGTTTATTTGAAGCCGAGGAAAAAAATGCAGAAGGTTTTGCCAAAGAATGTGCCGTAGTTACCCATTACCGTTTAAAGAGCAATCCGGATGCTCCCGGTAAATTAATGGTAGACCCTGAAGCAAAATTGGAAGAAGAATTGGTGGTTCGCCCTACTAGCGAAGCCATTATTTGGAATACTTATAAAGGATGGATTCAAAGCTACCGCGATTTACCTATTCTGGTAAATCAGTGGGCCAATGTAGTGCGTTGGGAAATGCGTACAAGGTTGTTTTTACGTACCGCTGAATTTTTGTGGCAGGAAGGCCATACCGCACATGCTACTAAGGAAGAGGCATTGGCGGAAACCGTACAAATGCTAGATGTGTATGCCAAGTTTGCGGAGGAATACATGGCTATGCCCGTAATAAAAGGTGTAAAAACAGAAAGTGAACGTTTTGCCGGTGCCGAAGAAACCTATTGCATAGAAGCCTTAATGCAGGATGGTAAAGCCTTACAGGCTGGAACATCGCACTTTTTAGGTCAAAATTTCGCTAAAGCCTTTGATGTAAAATTTGCCGATAAAAGCAATAAATTGGATTATGTGTGGGCCACTAGCTGGGGCGTAAGTACCCGATTAATAGGTGGATTGGTAATGACGCATAGCGATGACGATGGATTAGTATTGCCACCTAAAATTGCTCCATTACAAGTGGTGATAGTACCCATTTATAAAGGCGACGAGCAAAAAGGATTGATAGATAATGTGGTACACCCACTGGTAACACAGCTGAAAGATTTAGGTATTACCGTGAAGTATGATGATAGCGATGCTGCCCGCCCAGGTTGGAAATTTGCAGAATACGAAATGAAAGGTGTGCCGGTACGTATAGCGGTGGGTGCTAGAGATTTAGAACAGAATATAGTGGAAGTAGCCCGCCGAGATACTAAGGAAAAAATGCAAGTAGGTATCAACGGTTTGGCGTTTTATGTAAAAGTATTGCTAGATGAAATTCAGCTACACATGTTTAATAAAGCAAAAGCCTACCGAGATGAGCATATTACGCCCGTACAAAACTGGACCGAGTTTCAAGGGGTGTTAGAAACAAAAGGTGGATTTATTTCAGCACATTGGGATGGCACTGCTGAAACCGAGGAAAAGATAAAAGAAGCTACCAAAGCTACCATACGGTGCATACCTGTAGATGCAGTGGAAGAACATGGCGTATGTGTATTTTCAGGAAAACCATCTACAAAACGAGTATTATTTGCAAAAGCATATTAATTTACCATACAAACTCACAAACATGAAAAAAATCGTTGTTTCCTTAGCCGTATTATTGGCTTGCGGTAAGGCTGCTCAAGCACAATTGGGTAAACTTAGCCAAATGGCTGGTCAGGCAGGGCAAGTAGCTCAGGCAGCTGGTTTTAATCCACAGCAGCTTACCAGCGGTGTAATGAACATACTTACTCCTAAGTTAGGTTTAAAGGCCAACCAAATTAGTCAGGTTACCAATTTAGTAAGCACATTTATGGGCAAAAAAGCAGGTATTATGGGTTTATTAAACTCCAACCCTACGGCGTATAAAGAACAGCAATCTGGTTTGTTTAACAATCTTACCAAGGGTTTGGGTGGTGTTTTAGCAGCCAACCAATTAAAGCAGTTTATGGGTTTAAAGCCAGCTAATAACAATCCGAGCAATCCTTTGTCGGCATTATTTTTCTAGTAGTTCCAAGCTATTTTATAAAAAAGTTCTCTCAAGTTTTTGGGAGAACTTTTTTTGTGGGTTGTCTACGCTTCCGCCATTTCTTCGGCCCATTTGTCCCGCTCATCGGGAGAAAATTTCCAAGGGGCAAAATTGGTTTCGGTGTTGGTGAACATGCCAGTCCACTCGCTTGGGGCTACGCTTTCTTCCATAATCATATACCTACGTAGCTGTACGATGATGTCTACCGGAGAAATACTTACCGGACAGGCCTCTACGCAAGCATTACAGGTAGTACAAGCTCTGAGTTCCTCTTCAGAAATATAATCTCTCAAAAGTGCTTTGCCATCGTCTACAAAACTGCCTTTGTTGGCATCTATATTGGCACCCACCGCATCTGCCCTATCCCGTGTTTTCATCATGATGGCACGTGGACTTAGCAATTTACCCGTTTGGTTAGCAGGGCATTCAGCAGTGCATCTACCACATTCCGTACAGCTATAGCTGTCTAGCAAATTTTTCCAAGTAAGGTCGGTAATATCTTTGGCTCCAAATTTCTTAGGAGCATCGGTAGCAGGTGCATTGGCGGCGGCAGCAGGGTCCATGGCATACAATACTTCCCGCTGAATTTCTGGCATATTGTTCATTTTTCCAGAAGGTGTTAAAGCAGCGTAATAGGCATTAGGAAACGCTAGTACAATGTGTAAATGTTTGCTATACGGCAAGTAATTTAAAAAAGCCAAAATGCCAATAATATGCAGCCACCAGCAAGTACGCTCTAAGGCTACTAAGGCATTGATACTTAAA
The DNA here is from genome assembly GCA_004292605.1 of Bacteroidota bacterium. Lineage (GTDB taxonomy): Bacteria > Bacteroidota > Bacteroidia > Chitinophagales > Chitinophagaceae > UBA10646. The sequence continues at coordinate 2,561 of RDXK01000257.1, read as the reverse complement.
CCCTCAAAAGCAGGTGCCAGTAAACCACTAATAATAAAGGGCTGTGTGCTGGCGTAGTGCGATGCTCCTTTGGCTTGCAAAGCTAAATCGGTAGCGTTCATAGTTAGGAAAAGCCCCATTAATACTATTTCTGTTACTAAAATTAAATTAGCGTCGGTACGTGGCCATCCATCTAAATCTTTACTAATAAATCTTTTGAGTTTTATTAGGTTTCTGCGGGTTAAAAACACCACACACACGGCTAATACACCAAAGGCAAGTATTTCAAAACTATTGATTAAAAAACTGTAAAAACCTGCACCTAACCAAGGTAAAAATAGCCGGTGGGTACCTAAAATTCCGTCCAATACTATTTCTAGCATTTCGAGGTTAATGATGATGAAGCCAGCATAAATGATAAAGTGCATCACACCCACAAATGGGTTTTGAAACATCTTTTTTTGGCCCAAAGCCAGTAACAATACATTCCGCCAGCGGGCACTAGGATTATCGTTAATAGATACTTCCCTACCAAGGAAAATATTTCTGCGTAAGGCAGCGGCTTTTTTGTAAAAAATAAAAACTGCTACCGTTAAAATGCCAATAAATGCTAGTTGAGCCAATAAATGCATACCCTTATTTTTGCAGGCATGAAGATACGCAGAACCATGTTAAGGAAACTATGAAAACCTAAATTTTCTATGGGTACTTTAACCGTTGAAATAATTGCTTATTTTTCGGCACAATTGTTATGCAAACAACCATTTTAAATAGTTCACAAATATCGTTTACGCTACAGCGTATGGCTTTGCAAATTGCAGAAGATTGGCATACCGTTACCCGTACCGTACACGTAATAGGTGTAGTGGGTGCAGGTGAAGTAGTGGCCAATATTTTACAACAGCATTTACAAAAATATTTTGAGCAAGTACCCGTACACACGGTACACCTGAACAAAGCATTTCCGGAGGAAGTAGCCATTAACCCAGCCACCAATTTTACACAGCAATTTGTACTACTGGTAGATGATGTAAGTAACAGCGGTAAAACCCTGTTATATGCCATGAAACCTTTGCTACAGCAGCACCCAGCAGGTATAAAAACAGCGGTATTGGTAGAACGATTGCACAAGCAGTTTCCTATACAGCCCAATTATGTGGGCGTATCGCTAGCCACTACCCTGCAAGATCATATTGTAGTGCAAGTAAACAACCAAAGTTTAGAACAAGCTTATTTAACGAATTAATATTTTTATTTATGCAAGAAATTATTAACGCCAATGTGGCCAAATGGCTAGCCGGTAATTACGATGATGCTACCAAGCAAACCATAGAGCAGCTAAAAGCCAACAGCACCGACGAACTTAACGATGCTTTTTATAGAAATTTAGAGTTTGGTACAGGTGGTTTACGTGGCTTAATGGGCGTGGGTACTAACCGTATGAACAAGTACACCGTGGGTATGGCCACCCAAGGCTTTGCCAACTATTTATTGCAAACTTACCCTGGAGAAGCTATTAAAGTAGCCATAGCACACGATAGTAGAAATAACAGTCGCTTTTTTGCGGAAACCACCGCCCATGTATTTGCGGCCAACGGTATAAAAGTATATTTAGTAGAAAGTTTACGCCCCACACCTGAATTAAGTTTTGCCATTAGGCATTATGGCTGTAAAGCTGGTGTAGTGTGCACTGCCAGCCACAACCCAAAGGAATACAATGGCTACAAAGCGTACTGGAACGATGGTGGACAGCTAGTACCACCACACGACAAAAATGTAATAGCCGAGGTAGATAAAATTACTAGTGTAGATGAAGTAAAATGGAGCGGAGGCGATGCACATATAGAAATAGTGGGTAAGGATTTGGATGATGCCTACCTTACTATGCTAAAAGGATTGAGTGTGTACCCCGATGTGGTGGCCGCCGAGCACGATTTAAAAATAGTGTACACACCCATACACGGTACAGGTATACAACTAGTGCCACAAGCCTTGGCTACATTTGGTTTTACCAATGTAACGGTGGTAAAAGAACAAGCCGAACCCGATGGTAATTTCCCTACGGTGGTGTACCCCAACCCAGAGGAGAAGGAAGCCATGAGTATTGGTTTACAAAAAGCGATAGAATTAGATGCCGATATATTGGCGGGTACCGACCCTGATGCCGACCGTGTAGGGATTGGTGTAAAAAACCACAAAGGCGAATGGGTTTTAATGAATGGTAACCAAACGCTGGTGCTTGCTTTTGCCTATATGCTGGAAGCTAGAAAGAAAAAAGGCATTGCCCAGCCTAACGATATGGTGGCTAGTACCATTGTAAGTACTGGAATGATTAATAGTATAGCAGCTGCAAACCAAGTGCATTTCCATACGGTACTTACGGGTTTTAAGTGGATTGCAGAATTGATAAAAGAAAAAGAAGGCGTAGAAAACTTTGTAGTAGGCGGTGAGGAAAGTTTTGGCTTGATGATAGGCGACAAAGTAAGAGATAAGGATGCCGTAAGTGCCGTGGCCTTATTGTGTGAAATGGCCGCTTATGAAAAAGCCCAAGGCAAAACCCTGTACGATAAATTGATAGAACT
>RDXK01000051.1 GCA_004292605.1 Bacteroidota bacterium | reverse complement strand
TCATTTATGTTTATTTAATGTTTGAATATGTTTTTATAGCATGACGCACAACGAATTGGGCTTTGTGCAGGTGTGTGGGAAAGCATTCCGTCAGCCCGCAACGTTAAGTCAAATACGAAGGATTATTTGTCAATTTAAGTAAAATGTTCGAAAAGCGGTCGGTCTGCCAAACGGTAGGAACAAGCAAGAAGAAACGTAACATACAGCTTGCTCGTCTGCCCACACTTGCACAAAACCTCGTGTTACCAGCAGTTTTTTTATTCATCGCTTCCAATGTAGCTTAGTTCTTTGTCTTTTTTGTGTAATTGAAATCGAAAGTGATATGTGCCATTTTCCATTTCTTTATTTGTCCAATATTCTCTTTCAAAATGATGATCTGTTTCAAAATCGATTGTGTCAGTAGTTTTGAAGTCTGCTAACGGAAGGTTAGAGTAGTTTGTAAAATGTCCTTTATAGTTATTAGATGTCTTTATTGTGTGAGAAATACGGTTGAAATCATTTTCGGATAGTTTTAGCGTGAATGTTTCATAATAATCTCTAAAACCTCCTGCTTCGTTCTTTAAAATTTTGAAATCGTCTTTTAGTTCTATATTATGAATGCTGAGAATTTTAGTCGCATCTTTCTTGCTAAATGTCCAGTCTGAAATCCACGGTTGCATTATAAGAAGAAGAAATCCAATAGTCAAAATTGTCGATAATACCAGTCCAGTTTTCTTTTTATTAAATGCAGTAAAAGTCCAATAGGAAATGAAAATTATTTGGAACATAATAATCACGGGCCAAATAAAAACTACAAGAAAGTCTAAATTTCCGATTAATGTCAAAGTTATTATTACTGCTAAAGTTCCTCCTGCGATATATCCAGTCTGAAGGTGTCCTTTTTTGAACGGGAGGAAAAAGCATAGAAATGTCAGGCCATAAAGGATTAAGGTTGCTATAATCGTAAAGGCATTCATTTCTTGCATTGTGTCGTTTAAAATTGCTGGTAACGAATTGGGCTTTGTGCAGGTGTGTGGGAAAGCATTCCGTCTGCCCGCTACGTTAAGCCAAATACGAAGGAATATTTGTCAATTTAAGTAAAAATGTTCGAAAAGCGGTCGGTCTGCCAAACGGTAGGAACAAACAAGAGATGTACGTAACATACAGCTTACTCGTCTGTCCACACTTGCACAAAACCTCGTGTTGTAGGTAGCCCTTCTTTTTTGTCG
>RDXK01000256.1 GCA_004292605.1 Bacteroidota bacterium | reverse complement strand
CACCAAGCTATCGGCAGTTTTTTCCAATACTTCTGGTGCTACACCGCCGTTGGCAATGGCGTACACAATAAATAAGCCAGCATCCTCATTAAAAAACGGTACAGATAACGCAGCAAGGGCTTGCTGTTTTTCATCTACCATTACTTTGTTCATACGGCTGCTGCTACCACCGCTTAATATTTTACCCAATACGTTAAAGGCATAATACTCATCGCTACCTTGCTTAGGGGCTACATAAGCTTGTATTAAAGCGGGCAACTGAATATTATCGGGTATTACATCCCGTACTTCCTTACCTAAAGGTGGCTGTTCCATGGAAGGGCGGGGTACTTTAGCACCAGCAGGAATGGGGCCAAAATAAGCTTCTACCAGTTGTTTGGTTTCAGCTATGTTTATATCGCCAGCTATGCTCAGTACACAATTGTTAGGTACATAGTATTTTTTATAAAATGCTATAAACTCCTCTAATTTGGCTTCGTTCAAATGTTCCATGCTACCTATGGGAGCCCAGCTATAATTATTAGTAAAGGCACGTTTTAAAACCTCGGTAAGTATGGTGCCATAAGGCTGATTATCTACCCGTTGGCGTTTTTCTTCTTTTACTACTTCACGCTGTGTGTTTACGCCTATTTGTTCAATTTTAGCGTGCATCATACGCTCACTTTCTAGCCATAAACCCAGTTTTAGCTGGTTACTTGGCAATAACTCGTAGTAGAAAGTACGGTCTTGCGAGGTATTGGCGTTTAGTGCACCACCGGCATTGGTTACATACTTATCAAATTCGCCACGTTTTATGTTTTCGCTGCCTTCAAATAGTAAGTGTTCAAAAAAGTGAGCAAAGCCCGTACGGCTGGTATCTTCATTTTTACTGCCCACATGGTATAAGGCCGTTACGGCTACTACGGGGGCACTTTTGTCTTGATGAAGAATTACTTTTAAGCCATTGGGCAAAGTGTACTTTTCAAAGTTTACTTTTTTGGCCTGCCCCACAGCGCCTGCGGCAAGACTGATGCCTACGGCAGAAAACAACCATTTTTTCATGTGCATTAGGTGTTTGAGTTTTATTGTGGCTGGTAATGTACAAACACCTGTGTTAAATGGCTTGCCAAATTAAATAAGTAGAATTTTTTAAGGATGAGCGGTAAAGGCTACTGCGATGAATCCATTTTTTGTGATAAAATTTCCTGCACGGTTTTTTGGTAGGTATAGCTTACGGGCACCGTTTTATTACCAATATTGATGCTGATTTTGTTCCAGCTAGTTACTAAATCTATCGGCACAATAAAACTTCTATGTACTCGGATAAATTTTTGGCTAGGTAGTTTTTCTTGCACCGCCTTCATACTCATGTGTATCAGCATGGGTTTCCCTGGTACATAAATTTTAATATAATCGTCTAACGCCTCAATTAATTCAATATCCTTAAAAAATATTTTGTTCCATTGGTAATTGTATTTTACAAAAAGGAATCCGTCGCTCAACTCTTTATTCTGCTTGTATTCAATAAAATCCTTGGCTTTTTGAATGGCTTTCTCAAAACGTTCAAACTCGTAGGGTTTTATCAAATAATCTAGGGCATTGAGGTTAAAACCGTCTACAGCGTATTGACTAAACGCCGTGGTAAAAATTACAGGTATTTTATCTTGTAAATCTTGGTAAAACTGCAAGCCGTTTACGTCCGGCATTTGAATATCCAAGAGCAATAAATCTACATTATTTTCTTTCAAATAAGCAGCTGCGGAAAGAGCGTCCGTAAACGTGGCGGCTAGTTCTATACCCACGGTTCTATCTACAAACTGCTGTATTACTTGTAGTGCTAAAGGCTCATCGTCAATGGCTATACATTGTATCATAGTTCAATATGTAATTGAATGGTGAAAAGATGGTTCTCGGTAATGGTAAGGGTATGTTTTTGTGGGTATAGCAGTTCCAATCGGCGTTTTACATTTTGTAATCCTGTACCGGTACTTGCTACTCGCTGGTTGGGGAAAACTTGGTTGGTACAGGTAAAATTTAGTTGGTTATTTTTTTGCTCCAAACGCATATTTACTTCACAAGCAGTATGGGTACTGATGCCATATTTAAAGGCGTTTTCAATAAAGGGTATGAGTAATAGGGGAGCCACCAAGGCATCTTCTCGTTCAATATTTTGGGTAAACTGAACGGTAGCTACTTGGTTCAAACGCATTTTTTGTAAATCGATATAGCTATTAATAAATTTCAACTCGTTTTGTAGGGGCACAAAATTGGTTTGCGATTCCTCCAAAGTATACCGCATAATGGTACTAAGCTTAAATACACTATCTGCCGTACGGGCATTGCCAGTAAGGGCTAGCGAGTAAATACTGTTCAGCGTATTGAATAAGAAATGGGGATTTACCTGACTTTTCAGCAGGTGCAATTCGGTTTCAATTTGCTGCTGCGAAATAGCTTTTTGTTTTTCTTCCGCAGTGTACCACCGAGATACAATAGTAGAACCACCGCTAATAACAAACACCAATAAAAAGATAGTAAGTGGGCCAGTACTAAATAGTTTCGGACCTTTGTAAATATAAAAAGGCGTGCTAGCGTATTTACTATTCAGTAGTTCCTTAGTTTCCTCGGCATTTACACTTATAAGGTAAATGCCATACATGTATAAAAAGTTGAATACAAATACTGCCGCTAGGTAATACAGAATCTTTTTATTGGCTAATAATTTATCAATCAAATAATACCGGTGTACAAAATAAAAAGGCATTAAATACACCGCGGAAAATAGGTAACTGTACGAGAATCTATCGCTTGCAAATGGTGCTCGCAACCTATTGTACGGAAAAAATACAAATGGCAACACTAGTATTACTACTACTGCGGTAACGCCTAATATTAGCTGTAAATAAAACTTTTGTTCCTTAACCAAACTATACGGTTTTAATAAAAGTAAGCCCCTTTGCATGGCTTGGCATACAAATTAGATAATTAGTGTAAACTGTTCGGTTAGTGGTTAGTAGGCTTCGGAATCGTTCGGGAAATCTACTGCTCTTACATCGGCCACGTATTGCTGCACCGCTTGGGTAATAACAATGTGTAAGTTGGCATACTGACGTAAAAATCGGGGTTTGAAATGGTGGTTTATTCCCAGCATATCATGCATTACCAAAACCTGACCGTCGCAGTCTTTCCCAGCTCCAATACCAATGGTAGGTATGTGTAAACTTTCCGATACTTCTTTGGCCAAAGCCGCCGGAATTTTTTCCAGCACTAAGGCAAAACAGCCAGCCTCCTGTAATAAAAGTGCATCGGCCTTTAATTTTTCGGCCTCGGCTATTTCCTTGGCACGTACTGTGTAGGTACCAAATTTATAAATGCTTTGTGGCGTTAAACCCAAATGCCCCATCACAGGTATGCCCGCCTTTACTATTTTTTGAATGCTATCTAAAATTTCCTCACCACCTTCCATCTTTACGCTGTGGCCGCCCGTTTCCTTCATAATGCGTATGGCCGATGCTAAGGCCACATCGCTATTGCCTTGGTAGGTTCCAAAAGGCATATCTACCACTACAAGGGCTTTGTTTACCCCTTTTACCACACACTGGGCATGATATATCATGTGCTCTAAGGTAATAGGCACGGTGGTTTCATTACCCGCCATTACGTTGCTAGCACTGTCGCCTACTAAAAGTACATCTATCCCCGCTTCATCTAATAATGTGGCAAACGAATAATCGTAGGCGGTAAGCATGGCTATTTTTTCGCCCGCTTGCTTCATACGTAAAAGGGTATGGGTAGTTACTTTTTTTACCTCAGCGTGTACGCTCATAATGCAATTTTTAGGTGAGTTTGCCCAGCGGAAAAGTAGTGATTTTTTATAGTACTGCCTTACCGCACCTGAAATACAGGGTAGCGTAAATGCACTTTTTCGTAGTAGGGCGATTTTTTATACAGAAAATCGAGTTGGGCATCGTTGCTAGCGGCAAACGCTGGGTCGGCAGCTCTTTTGGCTTCTAATTGTTGCAGCAGGGTAGGATTGCTTGCCAATAATTGTTCCGCAACATCGTTCCAACGGTAATTGGCAAAGCCTTCTTTTTGTTGTAAAATGGCATCAAAAAAATTCCACGCAAAATAACTGTCATCGGCTTGTGGTGTTAGGGTTTCCATTACAAAACGGTCGGTGGAATGCCCCAACGGCAAATAATAATCTCCTTTTAAAAACAACACACTGTCGTAATATGTTTCCGTGGTTATTTGCGAGTGTTTAAAATGTTTTTCGTAAGGGCGGGTGGCGGGTTTGTATTGTTTTATTCTTGTGCATTGTACCCAAACTACAGTGTCGTTTGCAAAACGTAGTACCGGTACACCATTGGCTTGCAAGCGTTGTAGTACAGCATGCCAACCTTGTGGAATAATGAATTGTTTAGGTTTGTTCACCACTTCCTTTGTTACTAAATAATTGTAGAAAGGAATGGTTTTGGTAAATGGCTTGGTATGGTTATAACTTAATATGGGTAGTAGCGTGGCTTTGCTCACTTTTGTTTCCGCTTTGTAGCCCATAAACACCACAGAATCTACTCGGGTGCTATCTACTTTCCAGCTAATGGGGTATTGGGTTGCCGTGGCCATTTGTAGCTGTTGCAAGGCTTTATTTTGTACAATAGTTTTTGCATGGTGACTGGTTTGCTGTAAAATGGTTTTTAGCAATTCAAAAGTAGCCAAAACCCTATCCTTAAACGGTTTTAGCATATGTGTTTCTGGTACAAAAGCTAGGGCACCATGTAGGGCTGCAAATCCACTGCTGTAGCGTGGCCCGTCGAAAAAAGCTTGCCAACCGGTTTCTGGAGAGCCATCTTCAAAATTTACATAAGGCACCAACGGAAAGTTTTTCTGCTTCATAGATGCGTAGATGGCGGGCTCAAAAGTTTGGTGTAAAAATTCACCTACTGGGCCGCCTAATTTATTGTGCTGTGTGGTAAGCAGCGTCATTACATGTTGGTAATCTGCACCATCGCTTACGTGGTTATCTATAAAAACATGTGGTTTGTAGGTATGAAATATTTGGGTGAAAGTGATGGCTTCCCGGCTATCGGCTTTTATAAAATCTCTATTCAAATCCAAGTTTTGTGCATTACCCCTAAAGCCATAACTAATAGGGCCGTTTTGGTTTACTCGGGATACGCCGGAACGGTTTAAGGATCCGCCGATATTATAAATAGGAATAATAACAATTTTTACAGGTGTAGGTGTATTTATTTTTCCGAAAGCAATATCCCTTACCAGCATCATACTAGCATCTACACCGTCGGGTTCTCCCGGGTGGATGGCATTGTTGATTAAAATGGTGGGAATGGCTTGCAACACTTTACTATTTTTTTTCGTTGTTTGCGTACCAAGTGTTTGCGTTTCAATTATATGTAGCGGATAGCCGGCATCGGTACTACCAAAGGTTTTCACGGATACATTTTTAAAATTTTTTGCTAAGTTTTCATAAAATTTAATACATTGCCCATAAGTACTTGTTGCTTGAGAATCAGTGGCTTCAAATGGTGTGATGTATTGTGCGTGGGCGCTGCCAACAATAAGCAAAAACAGAACAAATACGTAGCGTGATAAAGTCATTAATATCTTTTTTATAAAATTGTAAATCTAACGAATGGAAACCGCTTATAGAATACTATTAGCCGAAGATGAGCCAAAATTGAGCCAGGTAGTTCAGGAGGAATTGAACAGAAAGGGCTACCATACCGATGTAGCCTACGATGGTGCTATTGCGGAGAAGCTATTCAAGCAGCATAGCTACAG
>RDXK01000255.1 GCA_004292605.1 Bacteroidota bacterium | reverse complement strand
AACAACATCCGGAATAAAATGAATTTCCGGAGAGATTTGGCTTCGCCACTCAGCGAATTTTTAGGCGTAGTAGTACTTAGCTGCATTTTATGGTTTGGTGGCAAGCTAGTATTAAGCCATAGCAGTGGTTTGGAAGCCGATGCTTTTATTACCTACATCGTATTTTTTACACAAATTATCAACCCTGCCAAGGCCTTATCTACCGCGTTTTACAATGCTCAAAAAGGCAGTGCAGCTATTGCAAGAATAGAAGAAGTGCTGCAAGCACCTGTGGTAATAAAGAATAGCGATCATGCAAAGCCGCTACAAAAGTTTCAGCAAGCTATAGAGTTTAAAAATGTTTGCTTTTCTTACAATGATGTTCCCATTTTGAAAAATATTTCTCTTACCATTCCTTATGGTAAAACAGTAGCCTTAGTAGGAGCAAGCGGATCGGGCAAAAGTACTTTGGCCGATTTGGTTCCTCGATTTCATGATGTTACCAGCGGTGAAATTTTAATAGATGGCACACCTATACAACAGCTAGATATTGCATCGCTTCGCAAACAAATAAGCATTGTAACACAGGAAGCCATTTTATTTAACGATACGGTGGCCAATAATATTAGTTTGGGTACACCCGATGCTACACAAACCCAAATAGAAGAAGCCGCTAAAGCAGCCAACGCTTATAACTTTATTAGCCAAAAAGAACAAGGTTTTGCTACCAATGTGGGCGACCGTGGCGGAAAACTAAGTGGTGGCGAACGCCAAAGAGTAACCATTGCAAGGGCACTATTGAAAAATCCACCCATACTTATTTTAGATGAAGCTACTAGTGCTTTGGATACCGAAAGTGAACGTTTGGTGCAGGAAGCTATCAATACCCTGATGAAAAATAGAACCAGTTTGGTGATAGCCCACCGACTAAGCACTATACAACATGCCGACGAAATAGTGGTACTGCAAAATGGCGAAATAGCGGAACAAGGCACGCACCACCAATTACTAGCGCTAGATGGTATTTACAAAAAATTAGTAACCATGCAAGCCGTTCGCTAGGGTATTATTCTATTTCTGTAACACCACCTGTAACCGTAAACTTCATAGCATCGGCCGCATTAGTATCCTGCAAGGGTTTTACCTTTTCTGGTGGTACCAAATAGGTAATCCCTGAAATAGCATAGCTATGGGGCACATAAACCACTATATGTTGGGGCATGTGTAGTTGGCTAGCATCGGCTTGTGTAATAAAGCCTATCCGCCACACATCGGCACCATCTACATTTACAAGTACAGGCTTATCAAACTTTTTCTTATTACCTGCAAAAGCCTCCAAAAAATCCTTCACAGCACTGTAGATATACTTTACACCGGGCGTATTTTCTATCACCGTATCTAGCAATGCTACTAGCCTACCCATAAAAAAGGAACTGGAAAGCCAGCCAGCAAGCAGCACCAGCACTATCACTGCTATAAAACCTAAACCAGGAATTTTATTATAGCCACCTTCTGCGGTTAAACCTACCACATTGGGCATTAGCCTGTGTAAAATGCTTGGCAAAATATTATCTACCGCTTCAAAAAGCCATACTACAGCAAAAATGGTAATACCAAGGGGTGCTATTACAATTAAGCCTTGCAGGAAAAACTGAAACAGCTTTTTTGCCCATTGTTGCCATACTACCCTACCATTCATACCCGTTGTTTATGCAATATTACAAGTATTCTACCACGGGTGGTGGCCACCGCTTGTGTAAAATAATAGTAAAGAAATTATTTTTTCTTGTTGGAAACTAAATAATCGAAAAAAGTTTCTATAGTTTTGCGGCCGAATTTTGTGTGTATGGAAATGAAGACAAGAATTGCTGAAAAGGCCAAAGAGCTATTTATGCGGTACGGCATAAAAAGCATTACTATGGATGAGATAGCCACCCAAATGGGTATTTCAAAAAAAACCATTTATCAGCATTTTGTAGATAAGGATGCTTTGGTGCTGGAAGTGTTTATGCAGGTAATGCAGCAAAACAAGGCCGACATCATAAAAAGCAAGGAAGTGGCAGAAAACGCCGTACACGAGCAGTTTTTATGTAGCGATGTGGTAAGTGAAATGTTTGCACACATGAACCCGATGTTATTGTTTGATATGCAACGCTTTCACCCATCCGTCCACCAACAATTTGAACAGTATAAAAAAGAGTTTGTGATACGGTTTATTCAGCAAAACATTGAACGTGGTATACGGGAGGAAGTATACCGGGCCGATTTAGATGTGCACCTTATTTCCTGGTTAATGTTAGAATCAAATTTTATATGTATGCACCAACCCGAAATACGAGATAATATTACCAACCTAGCTAAAGTAGAAAAACAATTAACCGATTTTTTCCTACATGCACTAAGCACCACCAAGGGCGTAAAACTAATTCAGAAATATAAAAAACAACGATTAAAAACAAGCAAATAGGTATGAGAATAAAACCCATTTGGCTGCTGCTATGTATTACCGTACCCATGTACGCACTAGCCCAAAACCAGCCACAGGAAAACAAGTTTACTATCCAAAATTGTATTGAGTACGCACTAAAAAATAACTACCAAGTTAAAAATGCCCTCAATCAAATTAAAATTCAAGAACAGGTAAACCGCAATATTACGGCCATGGCCTACCCGCAGTTAAACGCTAGTGCAGGTACCGTAATAAACCCAAGCCTTCCCGTACAGGTATTCCCCAACTTTATTGCCGCCGGTACTTATGGTGTGTTACAAGCGGAAGATGTACGCAATGGTGCAGGACAGCCCATAACAGCACCTAGCGATTTTGGATTGATACAGGCACAGTTTGGTGTAAAATACACTGCGTCTGGAGCCCTGAACTTGAACTGGCTACTATTTGATGGCCAAGTATTTGTAGGCCTACAAGCACGTAAAACCGCTATGGATTTACAGAGTAGCAACTACGAAATAACGGAGCAAATGATTAAGGCCAACATTGTAAAAGTGTATTACCAATTGGTGGCAGGTAAAAAGCAAATGAACATTATAGATGCCAATATCGATAGAACCAACAAATTACTATCCGATACTAAAGCTTTCTATACAAATGGTTTTACCGAAAAGCTGAATGTAGACCGTGCAGAAATTCAATTGGCTAATATGCTTACCATGCGTCAGCAAACACAAAACACCATCGACAATGGCTATTATGGCTTGAAGCTACTAATGGGAATGCCGATGCAGGAAAAATTAGTATTAACCGATACCATTACCGACGATCAATTAAAAGCCAGTTTATTAGATAGTATACAATTTGATTTTAAAGACCGCCCAGAATACAAAACTGCATCCCTCGGTAAAAAATTAAATGAGTACAATATCAAACGCTACAAATACACTTACCTGCCGCAAGCCAATTTAAGCGGTGTATATGCTAAGCAAGCCCTACGTAATAAGTTCGACTTCTTTGGTCGTGGTGATTGGTTTACTATTTCTAATATTTCGGTAGGTTTAAACATCCCCATTTTTGATGGTTTTGCACGTGCCTCTAATGTAAGAAAGGCCGAATTTGAGTTGAAACAAACCAACGATCAAATAGATAATTTGGTAAATACGTTTAACCAAGAAGTAATTACCAGTAAAAACAATTATAACAACGCCATTTTTACGCTAGACCTTCAAAAGAAAAATATGAAACTAGCCGAAGATGTTTATAACCAAACCAAGAAAAAGTACGAAAGCGGTTTAGCTAGTAGTACAGATATTGTAAACGTACAGGCCGATTTAATTGCAGCACAAAATAGCTACATCAATGCCGTGTACAGTGCCATTATAGCCAAAGTAGATTTTCTACGTGCAAGCGGTAAACTACCTTATTAAATTAATCAACTCCTAAAAAAATAGACATGAAATACGCAAAACAAATTTTAGTAATAGCTACCGCCGTAGCAGCCACCGCATGTGGTAACAATGCGGGCAATAAAGATGTAGCCGCCAAGCAAAAAGAACTTGCCCAATTAAAAACAGAACAAACTAAAATAGCCGACAATATAGCCAAGCTAGAAGCGGAAATAGTAAAACTAGACCCTAGTTTAGCCCGTGTAGAAAAACCAAAACTAGTTTCTACCGTTACTATACAACCCAGAAACTTTGAACACTTTATTGATTTAGAAGGTCGTATCATTTCCGATAATATTGCGTACGTATCACCAAGAGGTGGTGGTGGCCAAGTAAAGGAAATATTTGTAAAGCGGGGCGATTATGTAAAACGTGGCACACTAGTATTGCGTTTAGATGATGCTATTGCCAAAAAACAATTAGACGCTGCCAATACTCAATTAAACCTAGCAAAAGATATTCTTCGCCGTAGAGAGAATTTATGGAAGGATAATATAGGTACCGAGGTAGAACTAGTAAGTGCTAGAAACAATGTGGAGCAAGTAGAACGCCAAATAGCGTTGGTAAAAGAGCAAATTAGTTTTGCCAATGTATATTCTAACATGGATGGTGTGGTAGAAGATGTAACCATACGTGTGGGTGAATTATTTAGCGGAAGTCCGCTTGGTGGATACGTGAAATTGGTAAATACCAACGATTTAAAAGTACAAGCCAATGTACCAGAAAATTACCTCAATAAAGTAGGTGTAGGTACCAATATGAAAGTGGCTATACCGGAAATAAATGCAGAAGAAACTGTGAAAATTTTCAACACTGGAAAAATTATCGATGCCAATACTCGTTCGTTTTATGTAGAAGCCAAATTACTTGGAAATAAACTATTTCGTCCTAACCAAATTGCCATTGTACATATTAAAGATTATGCTGTTAACAATGCCATAGTGGTACCAGTAAATACCTTACAAACGGATGAAAAAGGAAAATTTGTGATGGTAGCCGAAACGAGAAATGGAAAATTATATGCCAAGAAAAAAGTAGTAATTCCTGGTGAAATTTATGGCGATAATTTAGAAATAAAAACAGGCTTGGCTGCAGGCGACGTATTAATATCTGAAGGCTACCAAAGTATCTACGATGGCCAATTGATTGTAAGCGATAAATAATTTCCTACAAAGGCCAAGGCCAACAAACATTTTATATGAGCAACGTAATAAATAAACTCAAAGAATTTAAACCCACCACGTGGAGCATTAAAAACAAAACATCCATTTACCTAATGATGTTGTTTGTGAGCTTGGCGGGTATCTACCAATTTGTAACCCTACCCAAGGAACAGTTTCCGGATATTGTAATACCTACTATTTACATTCAAACCGTATATGTAGGTAACTCGCCCAAGGATATTGAAAACTTGGTTAGTAGGCCCATTGAAAAACAAATCAAAAGCATCACTGGTGCAAAAATTAAAAAAACCACCAGTACTTCTCAGCAAGATTTTAGTGCTATTATAGTAGAGTTTGATACCGATGTAAAAACCGATGTAGCTATACAAAAAGTAAAAGATGCGGTAGATAAGGCTAAGAAAGATTTACCAACGGACCTTACCCAAGAACCCATTGTACAAGAGGTGAGTTTTTCTGAACAACCCATCATGTATGTAAACGTTAGTGGCGATTATGATTTGGTTCGTTTAAAAAAATATGCCGATGATTTGAAAGATAAACTAGAGGAGCTAAAACAAATTAATCGTGTAGATATTGTAGGTGCCCCCGAAAGAGAATTTCAAATTAATGTAGATAACTACCGTATGCAAAGCAGCGGTGTAACTTTTGATGATATTTCTGCAGCGGTACAGCGTGAAAACCTAGATATATCGGGCGGTTTGCTTGATGTAGGTAATATGAAAAGAAACCTACAACTAAAAGGCCAAATAAAAACTGCGTTCGATTTACAAAACATCATTGTTAGAAATAC
>RDXK01000254.1 GCA_004292605.1 Bacteroidota bacterium | reverse complement strand
TGCGGCGGCTTTTTTAGGAGCGGCGGCTTTCTTCGCAGCAGGAGCAGCTTTTTTAGGAGCGGCGGCCTTCTTTGGAGCAGCAGCAGCTTTTTTAGGAGCGGCGGCTTTTTTTGGAGCAGGAGCAGCTTTTTTAGGAGCGGCGGCTTTTTTTGGAGCAGCGGCAGCTTTCTTCGGAGCTGCGGCTTTCTTTGCAGTTGCCATGTTAATTTAATTTAATGGTCAGTAATTAACCACTAAATTAAAATATTTTTCTTACTACAAAAATTTTTTATTAAGCAATGGTATTTACAATAGAAACTTGAGTCTTATCGTTTTTACCTTTCTTAAATTCTACTACACCATCGGTTAAGGCAAAAATGGTGAAATCTTTACCTACACCTACGTTTTTACCAGGATGGTAAACGGTTCCACGCTGGCGAATAATAATATTACCTGCAATGGCTGGCTGACCGCCAAATATTTTAACACCTAATCTTTTGCTTTGTGAATCACGACCGTTCTTAACGCTACCTTCACCTTTCTTGTGAGCCATGTTATAATTTTTTATGGGTTAATGCTAGTTGGTACTACCAATACTAAGCAATACTGTCAATTTTAATTTGTGTGTAGTGAGTTCTGTGACCGTGCTTTTTACGGAAACCTTTTCTTCTTTTCATTTTAAAAGCTATCACCTTGTCACCCTGCACCAAGCTTTTTACAATTTCAGCATTTACGGTTGCGTTTGTACTGGCGCCTACAGAAATAGTTCCATTATTATCTACAAACAAAACATCGTTAAATGTAACTTTATCACCGGTGTTACCCGCAATGTGCGGAACATAAAGACTGTCGCCGGCTTTCACGGTAAACTGCTGCCCGGCTATTTTTACTACTGCTAACATAATGCGTTGCGTTTAAATTCCGAAAATTTCGGACGGCAAAAGTAAAACAAACCGCCAAAAAAACTTCATTAAATTCAAAAAAATATTCCAAGAATCAAAAAATGTATCATTTTTAACCTCCAAAGTTGCGAAAATGCTCCAAATTACATGGCATCTATATGAAAATTAAGTCGCTTTTAGCCAAACCATACGCTGCCTACAAGGCCAAAAAAGTACAGCAGTGGCGGGAAACTGCCGTGGCCGACCAGCAAAAGCTTTTACTTCAGTTAGTGGCAGCTGCCAAAAACACCGCCTTTGGTAAGGAACATGGTTTTGCCACCATCAGCACGTACGATCAGTATATAAAAGCAGTACCCGTAAGAGATTATGAGCAAATAAAACATTATGTAGCGCTGGTAAAAGAAGGAAAGGAAAATATACTATGGCCGGGCAAGCCCTTGTACTTTGCTAAAACTAGCGGTACCACTAGTGGTGTAAAATATATACCTATATCAAAAGATAGCATCCACAATCATATCAATACCGCCAAAACGGCCTTGCTATGTTATATGGCAGAAACAGGAAATACCCAGTTTGCTGCCGGTAAGTTGATTTTTTTAAGCGGCTCACCAGAACTGGAAAGGGTAGGTGGTGTGCCCACGGGTAGGCTCAGTGGCATAGTAAACCACCATGTGCCTAGCTATTTGCGTGGGAACCAATTACCCAGTTTTACTACCAATTGTATCAACGACTGGGAAGAGAAGCTAGACGCTATAGTAAACGAAACCATGCACCAAAATATGACCCTTATTAGTGGTATACCACCTTGGGTACAAATGTATTTTGATAGGCTACAGGAGAAAACCGGGAAAAAAATTGCTGAGTTATTCCCCAACTTTTCTTTGATGGTGCAGGGCGGCGTAAATTTTGCCCCGTACAAACAAAAATTGATAGATGCCATTGGTAAACCTATTGATACCATAGAATTGTTCCCGGCGAGTGAAGGTTTTTTTGCCTTTCAGGATACGCAAACGCAAGAAGGGTTATTATTAAACACACAATCGGGGATATTTTTTGAGTTTATTCCTGTAAGTGAATTGGGTAAAGAAAATCCGAAACGCATTTGGTTGCAGGATGTGCAGTTGGGCGAAAACTATGCTTTAATTATAAGTAGTAATGCAGGTTTATGGGCTTACAATATTGGCGATACGGTAAAATTTGTGAGCAAGGAACCGTACAGAATTGTAGTTACGGGCCGTATCAAGCACTTTATATCGGCCTTTGGCGAGCATGTGATAGGTGAGGAGGTAGATGGTGCCATGCAGGCGGCGTTACAGCAGTTTCCGGAGGCAAAAGTTACAGAATTTACCGTGGCCCCATTAGTATCGCAAACCAAGGAAAAAAGTTACCACGAGTGGTTTATTGAATTTGAAACCATGCCCAATAATTTGGCGGCATTTGCTAAGGCATTGGATGAAGCCCTGCAAAAGAAAAATGCCTATTATTTCGATTTAATTACGGGAAATATTTTGCAGCCATTACAAATAACTAAGATGGAAAAAGGTGGTTTTATTCAATATATGAAGAGCATTGGAAAACTAGGTGGACAAAATAAACTGCCAAGGCTAAGTAACGATAGGGTTTTGGCCGATGCGTTATTGCCTTATGTAGTTCAATAGTTGTGGGACTGTGGCAGGTAAATGCTAGAAAGAGGGTTTAGTGTTCTCTTTCTAGCGCCATCTGTTCGTTGCACAAACAAGGATAAATATTAATTGTGTAATATGAAATACGGTTTTATTGAGTCGTAATGCATCTTCGAAAAATTCACCTCCAACATGTTGGTATTTAATTGCTCGGTAAGAAATATCGACATGTCGCCGAGTCGCCAAAAACAGCGTGAGCTGGTAGGTAAGCCAGAAATAGAACTGTTCGATTGCAGTAGCTCGTCGCCGTAAACTGCTTGCAACTCCATTAATAAGTCAGCGAAAAATTTCTGCTCAAAATGGAGCGTAATATCCATTAAAATAGCTGATTTGTCGGTGGCGACTAAAGCCGAATGTAATGGTAAATTCGATGGAGTGTTAATTTGTGAAACGTCTATGAAAAAGTAATTATACAAATTCGTCCAACCTAGGGTTACTGAGCTGAATTTATGTTCTATTGGGCTTAAAATACCATTTAGGTGAGCGACTGATGATTGTAAGTTAAATCCCGAAATACCATTGATACCAAAAAACGAAGTAATCATAAAATTTATCACAATAAAGACTAAAGTTACGGCTTCTTGAATCGCCTAAGTCTTTAAAAACATAGTTGTTATTTATTGATTAAGCCTTTCGTGTGACCAAGTTAAACAATATTTATGCCCATAGATTCGCTTAAAATCTGGCAAGTTTTCACCACTAAGCCGCCCTTTTCACCACCCACAATTTTCTATTTGCATATCTTTCACCCACCGTATCTTTACCGCCTTACTAAAAGGAATTCTTGTGAGTGTAAAACGCATCGCCCTATTTGGAAGTACCGGTAGTATTGGTACCCAATGTTTGGATGTAATTGCCGCCAACCCCGATAAATTTTCTGCCGCTATACTTACCGCACAAACCAACGACGAACTGTTGGTTCAGCAAGCGTTGGCTTTTAAACCCATACTTGTGGTAATAGGCGATGCGGATAAGTACCAAAAAGTAAAAAATGCCCTTGCAGGAACCGCTACGCAAGTGTTAGCGGGCGCCAATGCTTTAGAGGAAGCGGCCGGCACCGATGTGTACGATATGATGCTGGCTGCCATAGTAGGATATGCTGGTTTAAAACCCACGCTAAAAGCTATAGAAATCAAAAAAAATATAGCACTGGCCAACAAGGAAACACTAGTGGTGGCCGGCGATATAGTGATGGAACGAGCTGCTAACGCTGGAGTGCAAATTTTGCCTGTAGATAGTGAACATGCGGCTATTTTTCAATGCTTGGTAGGGGAGGATAATAACCCTATAGAAAAAATAATATTAACCGCTAGCGGTGGGCCGTTTTTGGGTAAAAAGCCGAATTGGCTAGTAAACGTAAAACGCGACCATGCCCTACAGCACCCTAACTGGAGCATGGGCGCTAAAATTAGTATTGATAGTGCTACTTTAATGAATAAGGGTTTGGAAATGATAGAGGCCAAATGGCTGTTTCACCTAAAACCAAATCAAATTCAGGTGGTGGTGCACCCGCAAAGTATTTTGCATAGCATGGTGCAATTTGAGGATGGTAGCATGAAGGCCCAAATGGGTTTACCCGATATGAAACTACCCATACAGTATGCGATGGCTTACCCACAGCGAATTAAAAATGCTTTTCCTAGGTACGATTTTAGAAAGCCCAACACGTTAACCTTTGAGGAGCCTGATACTAGAACATTTAGAAACCTGCTTTTGGCTACGGAGGCTTTGCGCAAGGGTGGCAATATGCCTTGTATTTTAAATGCCGCCAACGAGATAGCTGTTTATGCCTTTTTGAAAAACAGAATTGGGTTTTTAGATATGACGGAGGTAGTGGAACGCACGATGCAAAAAATAACTTTTTTAGAAAAACCCAGTTTGGATGATTATTTTGAGTCGGATGGTGAAGCACGTAGCTTTGCCGCTAGTTTAATACAAATGTAATTACATATATATTTTATGATGAATCTGTTAGCGATTGATTGGAGCGGTGTAGGTGTGCAAGCAGGCTATTTACTTTTATCGTTATCCATTTTAGTAATACTGCACGAATTTGGTCATTTTTTACCTGCAAAATGGTTTGGCTGTAGGGTAGAAAAGTTTTTTCTGTTTTTCGATCCTTGGTTTGCCGTAGCTAAGAAAAAAATAGGCGATACCGTTTACGGAATTGGTTGGTTACCCTTGGGTGGCTACGTTAAAATTTCAGGAATGGTAGATGAAAGTATGGATAAAGAAGCCCTGAAACAAGCTCCACAGCCTTGGGAATTTAGGAGCAAACCAGCTTGGCAACGTTTGATAATTATGGTAGGCGGTGTTACCGTGAATGTATTAGTGGCATTTATTATTTATTCCATGATATTATTGGTATGGGGCGACGAGAAGTTACCCACCCAAAACATGAAAAATGGAATAGCCATCACCGATTCATTGATGTATGAAATGGGCTTACAGGATGGGGATGTAATTACCCATGTGAATGGCGAAGAAGTAAAATATTTTGATGATGCGGCCAAGCGATTGCTGGTAGGTGAAGATGTAACCGTACTGCGTAATGGTAAACCTACACAGGTGCATTTGCCGGAGAATTTATTGGGTGAATTGATAGAAAAAAAGAGAAGTCGTACTCCGTTGTTTGTTCCACGTGCTCCGGTGGTAGTGGCTTTGGTACCCGATAGTGGTGCCGCAAAATTGGCTGGTTTACAGCCGAACGATAAAATAGTAAGTGTAAACAATACGCCTACACCTTTTTATAACGATTATACCGCGGCCATAAAAAGTAGAACCAATGATAGTATAGCCTTACAGGTGCAGCGAAACAATGCTGTACTTACTTTAAATACGGTAGTAAATGCCGAAGGTCAGGTAGGTTTTATTCGATTTGTAGATGCCAGCGATTTGGCTAAGCTGGGCTATTTTCAGCTGGAAAAAAAGGAGTACAATATCCTTACTTGTATACCCGCTGGTATAGCGTTGGCCATGGATAATTTGAAGTTTTATGTAGACCAGTTTAAGAAGATTTTATCGCCCAAAACAGGTGCCTACAAAGGTGTGGGTGGCTTTAAAAGTATGGGATCTATATTCCCAAAGCAATGGGGCGATTGGGAAGCTTTTTGGAATATCACGGCCTTTCTTTCTATTGTATTAGCATTTATGAATTTACTGCCAATACCGGCGTTAGATGGTGGCCATGTGATGTTTTTATTGTACGAAATAATTACCGGCCGCAAGCCAAGCGATAAGTTTATGGAATATGCTCAAATAGTGGGTATGGTGTTACTATTTGGCTTGATGATTTATGCCAATGGAAACGATTGGTTAGGCTACGGTAAAGG
>RDXK01000253.1 GCA_004292605.1 Bacteroidota bacterium | reverse complement strand
CTAAAAAGGATTCGTGTGCGAAGAACCACGGCGTTTTATGTTGCTGGCGAAGAACACCAACTACGACGTAACCGTCATCTCGACCATCGTGAAACGAGGAGAGATCTCATGAATAGAACGCTTTTCTTTGTTGCTGTTGAAGAACACCATCAACGGCGGAAACCGCCGCATCCGTTTCCTTAGTGAACTTAGTGTTTCACTTTGCGACCTTTGTGTTTTGTATTCCTTGCTTTTGATGAGATTTCTCCTTCATCGCTCTGCGAAGGCATTATGCCCTTTCTTTTTTCTTGATAAAAAAGAAACAAAAAATCAAGGCTGTAAAAGAATGTAGCTAAAAATATTTTGTGTCCGCTAAACGAAAAAAACTCCCTGCGGTCAAACAGTTTTTCGTTTTTAACGCTCCCAAAAATTATTTTCTTAACGCCATTCTTTTAAGGCCGATATTAACAGCCGCTTTTCGGTTACCTAGTGAACTTCGTGGTTTCGTTGGCGAACTTTGTGTTTTGTATTCCCAGTTTTTGATGAGATTTCTCGTTCATCGCTCTGCGAAGAATGTGGAAATGACGGAGCTTCCACAACCCTACAGCGTTTGATGTAGTTGGTGAAGAACACCATCAACGGCGGGAACGGCGGGAGAATTCAATAAAAAAACCCGCTTTTCGGCGGGTTTGTATAAGCATATAACAAATCACTTTATTTTCTGCTGATGGCTTTTTCCGCCGCAGCGATGATATTAGGAGTATCTAAACCATATTTAGCCAATAGCTGTGTAGGTGTACCGCTTTCGCCAAACGTATCCTGCGTACCCACCATTTCTATAGGTACGGGGAAATGCTTTGCCGCTACCCTTGCCACACTTTCGCCCAAACCGCCCAACACATTATGCTCCTCACAAGTAACAGCACATTTGGTTTTGCGAATACTGTTTATAATAGCCTCCTCATCTAGCGGCTTTATGGTATGTATATTTATTAGCTCTACACTTAAACCCTTGGCTTCTAGTACTCGGCCAGCTTCTATAGCCTTCCACACAAGGTGGCCACATGCAAAGATAGAAACATCGGTACCAGCACTTAAATGTTGTGCTTTACCTATTACAAAATCGCTACCATCTTCTGTAGTAAAATTGGGCCATTTTGGGCGACCGAACCGTAAATATACCGGTCCTTCATAACCAGCTATAGCTTTAGTAGCCGCCTTGGTTTGGTTAAAATCGCAAGGAACTATCACCGTCATGCCGGGCAGCATTTTCATTAGTCCGATATCCTCTAAAATTTGGTGAGTAGCACCATCTTCGCCCAAGGTTAGTCCGGCATGCGATGCACAAATTTTTACATTTTTTCCGCTGTAAGCTACGCTTTGCCTAATTTGATCGTACACACGGCCCGTACTAAAGTTGGCAAAAGTGGTAGTGTAGGGTATTTTTCCGCCGATGGTTAGGCCGGCGGCAATCCCAATCATATTAGCCTCGGCAATTCCACACTGCACAAACCTGTGCGGATATTTTTTTATAAAAGGGGCTATTTTTAAACTGCCCGCTAAATCGGCCGTAAGTACCACTACATTGGGGTTAGCATCTGCAATTTCAGAAATGCCTTCGCCAAAACCACCACGGGTTTCTTTCTCGTTTTGTACAATTATATCAGATAACATGTAGGTATTTTAATGCTGCAATATACTATGATTCAGATGGTGTAAAATAAAAAAGGATGCTGTTTTACACAACATCCTTTTTTATAATTTGGAAGAAAATTAAGCTTTAGTAGCTGGTTTTTTCTCTTCTTTCTTAGCTTCTTTGTGACAGCTTTTTTCTTTTTTGCAGCACTCTTTACCTTTTGCACACTTCTTGTCGCCTTCGCCAGCAAAAGCTACACCTGCAAACATTACCGCTGCAGTAGCTAACATAAATACCTTTTTCATAAAAATTTGTTTTAGTTAAATTCAAAACAAAAATAAATAATTATTAAACGCAGAAAAGTTAAAATTAAAAACTAGCTAGTACCGTAACGCCACCCTGTACCACCTGGTTCATTTGCACATTTACTTTAGCATGTAAAGGCAAAAGCACATCTACCCGGCTGCCAAACTTTATAAAACCATACTCTTCGCCTTGTTTTACCTGCATACCCACCTTAGTATAGTTACAAATACGCTTGGCTAGTGCACCTGCAATTTGTTTAAAAAGTACTTCGCCATGGTTGTTTTTTATTACCACACTCCAGCGTTCGTTTTCTGTACTGCTTTTGGGGTGCCAAGCCACTAGGTACTTGCCTTTGTGGTATTTATTGTACACTATTTCGCCACTCATGCCATTGCGGTTTACGTGTACATTGGCCGGGCTCATAAATATAGAAACCTGTATTCGCTTTTCTTTAAAATACTCATCGTCTACCGCCTCTTCTATCACCACTACCGTACCATCGGCAGGGCAAATTACTTGGTTATCGTTTATGGTTAATGCTCTATTAGGAATTCTAAAAAAGCTGATTAAAAACAATAATAACCCCGTAGTAACTACCCACAACGTAATTACAAGCCAATTATAATGCACACTAAATAACTGAAATGATAGGAAGTTTAACAGGCCATAAATTAATACGCCTATACCTATACTGCGGTAACCCTCTCTATGAATTGTCATTTTTCTGAAAATATGCTGCAAATATAGCCACCCGCCTTGCACTAAGCAGCCAATACTACAAATTTTACATACAGGGCAGCCACGGTGCTAGCGAGGAAAAAACTATCGAACCTATCTAAAAATCCACCATGACCGGGCAAAATACTACCACTATCCTTTACACCTGATTGGCGTTTTAGCTTGCTTTCCCACAAATCGCCAAGGGTGGCAGCGATGGAAATAAGTATTACTAAGCTCACTGTTTGTAAAGTAGTAAACCCCACAAAAAACCGAAGCGATGCAGCTGATATAATTGCTACGGTTAGTAAGGCCCCCCCCACAGTGCCTTCCCAAGTTTTTTTAGGGGAAATTTTACTTAGCGGTGTTTTGCCTATAAAACTACCTACTAAATATGCCAACGTATCGTTTAACCAAATAGTGCCAAATAAGAACACAAAAATGGGCCAGGCACCTTGTTTAAAAAACCCTTGAAACTGCTGGTATAGCCAAAATGCTGCTACTACCCCACCGGTTATGTAGGCCAGTCCGGCCAATGCCCACATAATATCCTTCCACTTTTTTCTATCGCTAAAAATTAAACTAGTAGGTACGGCTATTCCCAAACTAATGAGTAAATATTGGGCTATCTCAGCATAGGAAGTATCATCTACCAATAAACCCTCTTTAGCATGTAGTAAAAAACAGGAACCAATAGCTATCATTCCGTTACGGAAAAAAGAACTCATTTTTTGGTAACTAGTGGAACTAAGTTTCATTAGTTGATTATACTCCACCCATGCACCAAAATGTACCAACAATAAAAGACTAAAAAAGCCCCATACGCCCGAAAAAATGCCCAATAGCATAATAGCCACAAAAATTACGGCAGTTCCTGCTCTGAGTTTAAAAGTTTTTAGGTCAAATGCCATAGGGGTATAAAATACACGCCAAATATAATGGTTCGTGTATATACTATAAGGGTTGGTTTAGTAATTGTAAGGCAGCCTCCACCTGAGCCTCAGGCACCAATAACTCTATATCACCAAAATTTAGGTAGCTACTATCCTGCTTGTTTAAAACAGAAGCAGCTATACCGTTTGCTTCCAATAAATTTTTAGCAAGGGCGGCCTCTGGCAGCGTAGTAAATTGCTGAATACAAATCCAATTACTCATGGGTAGATGATTGTAAAGTGTACCAACGCAAACATTCTTTTCTAAATAAAAACACTACTGCTACTATAGCTGCTAGCGCTGGCAAGGCATAATAACCGGGCAGGTAATCGTTAAAACTCTCCCACAAATGTTCTACGGTTAATGGCGTAGCCCTATTTTGAAAATAGAGTTGTAACACGGCCACGGCATTGTTTAAAAAATGTGCCAATACACTTAACCAAACAGTATTGGAATAATAACAAATAGCTCCTAACAAACCACCGAGTGCCAACCGAGATAAAAAACCATAATACGAAAAGTGAATACAGCTAAACACCACCGACGAAATAAAAATGCTTAGCCATACCTTTTGTGTATACTGTACCAGTAAGTTTTGTAAGGTAGCCCTAAAAAAAAGTTCCTCTAATAGGGCGGGTACGGCAGCTACAATAATTAAACTACCCAATAATCCGCCTACCGACTGTAGGTTTAGCATGCTCCAAATTTGGGTGGCGTAGTTTTTTTCCGCAGCCAAAAATTGAGCAGCGTAAGATTTTGAAATAGGTATAGCCTGCATGATGGGCACTAACGATGCACTTAACACCAAGCCCAAACCTACTAGCAACAACACCAAAAAAACTTGCTTACCACTAACGGCCGTAAACTGGTATACCTGCCTAGTATACTGTATTTTATAGAGTACCGCCACGGGCACGCCAAAAATTATTACACTAGCAAGGGTATTGCACAACTGCAACGCATACTTTAGCTCGGGGGTTTCATGTACGGTTTGCATGGCCGTAGCAGGCTCCCCGGTAATACCTATCCAAACGGCAAATACTGCCAAACCAGCCAATAGTAAACTGCCTGCACTAACCACACCCAGCGTAAATAAGTGGGCCCTAGCCTGAAATTTTTGCTGCATAAGCTATAAAAGTAAACAATTGTACCTTTGCCCTGCATTGATTTAATGCAAGCGGTATAAATGTAATGTATGGTACGTATTGGTAATATTGAGCTGCCCAGTTTTCCTTTGTTGCTGGCGCCCATGGAAGATGTAAGCGATCCGCCCTTTAGAATAGTGTGCAAGGAAAACGGTGCCGATTTAATGTACACCGAATTTATTAGCAGCGAAGGCTTGATACGAGATGCCATAAAGAGCCGCAAAAAACTCGACATATTTGAAGAGGAACGCCCTGTAGGTATACAAATTTTTGGTGGTGATGAAGAAGCCATGGGGCTTAGCTCCCAGATAGTAAGCACTGTTAACCCGGATTTGGTAGATATAAATTTTGGCTGCCCCGTAAAAAAAGTTGCCTGTCGTGGTGCAGGTGCCGGTGTACTAAAAGATATCGACCTAATGGTACGCCTAACCAAGGCTGTAGTAAATGGCACTACCAAACCTGTAACCGTTAAAACACGTTTAGGTTGGGATGAAAACAGTATTAATATTGAAGAAGTAGCGGAACGCCTACAGGATGTAGGCATTGCCGCCTTGGCTATACATGGCCGCACTAGAAGCCAAATGTATAAGGGTGAGGCCGACTGGACCAAAATAGCCGCCGTAAAAAATAACCCCCGTATACAAATACCCATTTTTGGCAATGGCGATATTGATAGTCCGCAAAAAGCCCTTGAATACAAAAACCGTTATGGTGTAGATGGTATCATGATTGGTAGAGCCGCCATAGGCTATCCATGGATTTTTAGGGAAGTGAAACATTACCTACAAACCGGCAACGAACTAGCTGCACCCACACTAGAAGAAAGGGTGTATGTATGCAAAAAGCATTTAAGGGAAAGTGTAAGCTGGAAGGGGTTGGTAGTAGGTGTAAACGAAATGCGTAGGCACTATACCAATTACTTAAAAGGATTGCCCAATATTAAGGAGTTTAGAAACCGCCTGGTAACCCTAAAAGAAGTAGCGGAAATAGAAGCCGTGCTTGATGAACTGTACCAATACTACCAAGGCTTTATGTTTGAAAAACAAGCCATAGAATTGATTAACTACCACGAAAAATGCCCGGTAGATTAGTGGCTACCACCCTATACTGTGTTACCTCGATTTTTTAAAAGCGGCGTAGTTTGCGTGTACATTATTGGCAAGTACCTGTACCGTAGTTAATAGCTGTTTATGCCAATGGTTTTGGCTGGCAAACTGTGCTAGCTCATCGGCGGTGGCGGCGCCTGCCCT
>RDXK01000050.1 GCA_004292605.1 Bacteroidota bacterium | reverse complement strand
ATTGTAAGTTTGCAATAAACGAATAATATTTGGTGTCTCTGGTCATACCTACGTCAGATTGGTCATCAAGACCGCTTGTCATGATTGGTAGCCAGAGGCACTAAACTCATCAAATTCGGACAGTTCAGTGGGCAAAAAGCCCGTTTCACAATGATGTTGAACTGATGAGTACTAACCACCTTTTTCCTTTGTTTATTATGAATCAATCAATTACTTACTACGGCGTGGATGTGAGCAAAGACCTACTCCACATTAGCTACCAAACAGGAACTGATGCCAATGGGCAAGCCCAGTTTTCGTATCAAAAACTACCCAATGAAGTACCTACCATTGAGCAGTGGGCTACCCAACTACCCACTAACGCTCAGGTAATCTTCGAGCATACGGGTACTTATTCTGCCCGATTAGGCTGGGTATTAGCCTTGCAGGGGCGGCCTTTCAGTATCCTTACGCCCAGCCAAAGTAAAGGTTTTGCCCTTACCTTGAAGTCCATTAGCAAAACCGACCGTCAAGATGCGAGTTTGTTGGCACATTACGGCCAGGTCTTCCAGCCTCTTGCCACAGAACTGGCCTCGGAAACCTTGCACCAACTGCGCCAACAGCAAAAACACCTCAATGACCTCAAAATTAGCCAACAAGCCTTGGCTAATCAGCTACATGCCTTGAGCTATGACCCCAGAGCGAGTAAAAAAGTAACCGATAGCTTACTGGTTTTGCAGCAAAGCTACTGGACTCAAATTGCTGCTTTTGAGCAGGATTTAGATACTCTGAGTCAAGATGAGTTGCAACTTATCTGTGAGCGAATGCAGCGCGTGAGCGGCATTGGCCCAGGTTCGGCAACGGCATTGTGTGTAACCACCAACGGCTTGAGGGATTTTGAGTCGGCCAAAGCTGTGGCTAAGTTTATCGGCATCGCCCCCAGCCAGTACCAATCTGGCACATCGGTAAACCGACGTGGCCGAATGGCACGAACGGGTATGGGGTATGTGCGTGGGCTTTTATACATGGCCGCGCGCTCTGCTAGACGCTATAATTTGGCTTGCAAAGCACTTTATGAACGACTACGGGCCAAGGGCAAATGTCACAAAGTGGCTATGGTGGCTGTGATGAATAAATTGTTGCATCAGGTATTTGCGGTGGTCAAAAAAAACAGCAAATTTATCAATGGATTTGGATTACCCAAAGAAAATTTGGCCTAAAACTTGATATTTAACACAGTTCATGACAA
>RDXK01000049.1 GCA_004292605.1 Bacteroidota bacterium | reverse complement strand
ATGAGAACAGCACCATCAACATGGCATAATTAAAACCCAAGTAATTCACTAAAGGGTAGGCAATAAAATCAATAAACTTGGTTCCCGTTCGGTAGGCTTCGCCCCAGCTATTGTATTCATTGGCAGAACGATGGAAGTACATTACACTATCGCTTCTATTTACAGAAACATATAGATAGTACGCACAGCTCATAACGGCATGAAACCAAAATAAGCGAATCAATAAATCCTTATCAATAAATGGCCTAGTACGCCGCAAACTATCTATTACCTGACTAGCAATCAGGTAAAGTACGGGTACTAAAACAATGGCGGCAAACATGGCTAAGGGCGTACTGTTTCTTTATACAAATCTTCTAACTGCTGCACCATCGTATTCATGCTGTTTTGTTGTATTACGTGGTTGCGGGCAGCTTGCTTCAATTGCTGTTGCCGCTCCGTTCTTAACGAAAAAAATTGGCTAACCAACGGCGCTAAATCATACGGTTCCGTTGTAGGTACTGTAAAACCCACTTCTGAGCTAGTAAGTACCTCACCAATACCGCCGGCAGTGGTACATATAGGAAAAACCTGCATACTCATGGCTTCTAATAACGCAATGGGCAACCCTTCAAACTCACTCGTCATCATAAAAACATCCATGGCCTCGTAATAAGGCTTTACCTCGGTTTGTAAGCCCACAAAATGTACATATTTTTTTTGTTGTAACTGCTGTTGTAACTGTAATAGTTCTTGCTCCATTGGACCAGCACCCACTACTATAAAGTGTAAATTTTCGTCGTGCTCGTGTAGCTTTTTGGCAATTTCTAACCAAATATGCAACCGTTTCTGTACCCTAAATACACTCACTATACCTACCACTTTCGCGATAGGTGGAATACCTAACTGTGTACGTACCACCTGGGAGCCGGTTTTTACAAAAGTTTCCGTGTTTACACCATTACTAATTACTTGCACATGAGGCAAACTAGCTTTATAATATTTTTTAATAGAATGTGCTACATCCTTACTTACGGCCACCACGGTTTTCTGCCAGGGAAATGTGAGCTTATTAAGGTAAAAGGTTCCTTTATTGTATCGCTCCCATTTATTATGCTCGGTATAAATTACCGGAATACCCGCTATTTTACCTGCCATACGAGCCACTATACCTGCCCATGGCAGGTGGGCGTGTACTATTTGAATATTGTGTTTACGTATATAGTTGGCTAGTTTACGTACTTGTAAAA
>RDXK01000252.1 GCA_004292605.1 Bacteroidota bacterium | reverse complement strand
TTTTTAACCAAAATCAATGGCGGTATTATCGCCAATATTTAAACTACGGCTTAGGCCTTTTACACTAGCATCGCTACCTATCAAACTATTATCTATCACCACCTCATCGAGCTTGGTGTAACTACCTATAATGCTATCTCTCACAATACTATCATTGATTATTGTATTGGGGCCAATGGTTACATGTGGGCCAATGATGGCATTTTCAATAATACAGCCTGCTGCAATACTTACAGGTTCTATGCAAATGGTATTGGTAATAGTGGCTTCCTCGCTAATAGAACCACCCATTTTTTTCAATAGTGTGGCGTTGGTTTCTAGTAGCGTTTCCTTTCTACCACAATCGAACCAGTTTTTTACTTTAAAGGTTTTAAAAGCGGCCCCTCGTTTAATCATACATTCTAGAGCATCGGTAAGGTTGTACTCACCATAGCTTTGAATGTTATGGGTATAAATATGCTGTAAGCACTCAAACAGAAAATGCGTTTCTTTTATTTTATACAAGCCTACTAGTGCCAAATTACTTTTAGGTATGGCGGGCTTTTCCACTACTTTAATGATGTTATTATCGTCGTCTATTTCCGCTACGCCAAAATTGCGGGGGTCGTCTACCTTTTTTACACCCAGCATACTAAACGGACTTTCTAGCACTTCTTTAATATCGTATTCGCAAATAGTATCGCCCAATACTACAAAAACCTCGTCGGTGCCTACAATGCTTTTAGTAAGTTCTATGGCGTGGCCGGTACCTTGACGTTCGTTTTGGTAAACAAAATGAGTAGTTAAATAAGGATAAGTATTTTTTACGTAGTCCTGTATTTTTTCTCCTAAATAGCCTACTATAAAAACAAACTCGTTGATGCCATTGCTATGTAGCTGATCTACAATAAAACTAAGAATGGTTTTACCAGCTATAGGTATTAACGCCTTGGGCTGTGTATATGTATGCGGACGTAGCTTAGCGCCTGCACCAGCTACGGGAATAATTGCTTTCATGAAATTTGTTTTTATGCATGCCTTTCTCTTGCACAAGGTTCTAATGGCTGCCTTACACGGGGGTGGTTGGGCAGTACTGGCATAGCATATTGCGGGGCAAAAATAGGGGTTTCAGGAAAACTAGGCTTTTGTGTGGAAGTTTTGACGATTTACCACGGATGTGGAGGCCAATTTTAGTAAAGCAACGGACACATTTTCATAAGTAAACTGTTGACAATAGAAAATGGATGTACAGGTTAGGGCGAAGAACTAGCTAGCCTGCCCTACCAACTTGCGGAATAAGGCCGCAAGTGTATAAGGATTATTATAAAACTGGGAACCCGCAGCCCCGATAGAAGCGGTAGCCCACAGCCATGCCCCAACTCCCTCGTTGGGGGCTGGGGGGGGCTTTGGGGCTAGGGCGAGGACTACAAGCGGATAGCGGGAAATGCTGCCCAAATGATTTTTAAGAATGGAGTATCGAAATAATTCTGGCTTAAAACCATTGCATACTGCACGGCCACAATACATCCACATATAACGGCATTTTGCAGCATCTTTGCAACTATGAATCACAGGCAATTGTTTTTACAGCATGTGGCACAAACATCGGAAGCACCGCTAGGCTTGCACATAGTACGTGCACAAGGGGTGTACCAGTACAGTGCGGAGGGTAAAAAATACATCGATTTAATATCGGGGTTTTCAGTGGCTAATATTGGCCATAGTCACCCTAAAGTAGTAGCCGCTGTACAGCAGCAAGCCGCTGCTTTTATGCATGTAATAGTGTACGGTGAATTTATACAAACACCACAGGTGGCCTATGCTCATTTGCTGGCTAAGCACTTACCAGAAAGTTTAAACTGTGTATACTTTACCAATAGTGGTACCGAGGCTACAGAAGGAGCCATGAAGCTGGCAAAAAGGGTTACGGGCAAAACAAAAATACTGTGTGCTAACAATAGCTATCATGGTAGTACCCAAGGTGCCCTTAGCCTGATGGGCAGCGAATACTGGCGAAATGCGTTTAGGCCGCTGCTACCACAAGTGTATCATTTTAACTATGATAGCGATGAACTGGTAGACGCCATAGATACCGATACGGCTTGTGTAATACTAGAACCCATACAGGCGGAGAGCGGTAGCACCAAGCCCCGAAAGGAATGGCTGCAAGCTATACGAAAAAAATGTAATGATACGTGTACGCTACTAATTTTTGATGAAATACAAGTGGGTTTTGGTAAAACGGGCACGCTGTGGGCCTTTGAACAATTTGGGGTAGTGCCAGATGTGCTGCTACTAGGCAAAGCCCTGGGTGGTGGCATGCCTTTAGGAGCTTTTGTGGCTCACCAAAGTTTAATGAGCACCCTTACTAAAAACCCGGTGTTAGGGCATATAAGTACGTTTGGCGGCCACCCGGTAAGCTGTGCCGCTGGCATGGCAGCTATGGAGGTTTTGCTGGAAACTGGCTGGGTGCAGCAGGTAAATGAAAAAGCGGCGTGGTTTATGCAGGAGTTAGCCGGGTACGATGTGCGAATGAATGGTTTACTAGGCAGTGTACATACTGGCAGTTTTGAACGAACCAAGGCCGTGGTGCACCACTGTTTAGAAAACGGATTAATTACCGATTGGTTTTTGTTTGAACAGGAACGCATACGTATTTCTGCACCATTGTGTATTACAAAAGAGGAAGTGGTGGAAGCATGCAGTATACTGAAACAGGCACTGCAAGCATGTACTTGATAACTATAAAAGCATTGATATGAAACAAGGAAAATTTTTACTAGGTATTGCTGTAGGGGCTGCGGTGGGTGCAGCAGTAAGTTATTTACTTACTAGTGGCAAGGGTAAGGAACTAGCTACCAAGCTAAAAGATATGGCTGGCGGTGCCAAGGAGCAGGCTGATGAAGGATTGGCCAAGGCCGAAGCGGAAGTGGAGGAATGGCTTACCAAGGGTAAGGATTGGTTAACCAATAATACCAATAGCTAGTATGGAAACCAACCAATATTTTACCCAGCTGAAAAGCCAATTAAGCGATTATGTAGAAGGGCGCCTGCAACTACTAAAACTACAAAGCACTGATAAGATAGCGGTATTGGTAGCGGGTTTTAGTATGGGTGCCGTGGCAGCTTTCTGTTTATTTTTTGTGCTACTATTTGCTAGTTTGGCCGTAGGCTTTCAGTTATCGGGCTATTTCCAAAGCTCATTTTTGGGTTTTGGTGCGGTGGCCATTTTTTATTTGCTGCTGGTACTAATAATATTGGTGTTTTTTAGAAAAACCATCCAAACAGTAATAGTAAACAAAGTGATAGAAACACTACTAGAAGATGAAGCCGATGAGCAGCCCATAAAATCCAATAACCACCCTAATTGAGTATTATATGAACAAGGCTATTACCAATAGGCAGGCCCTGCATAAAGCTATAGCTGAACAAAAAATGGCTTTAGCTACAAAGGAGCAGGCATTGCAAAAAACGCTGGAGTTGCTACCCAAACAGAGTTTACAAGCGTTGCTCGGGGGCTTACTGCCGGCGGTGGCTAGTACACAGCTTACGAATGCTATTTTTGGCGTGGCGGGTTTGGTAATGAATATTTTTGGCGGCAACAAGGAAGCATCTACCCTGCAGGCAGGCATAGGCAAAGTACTAAAGCAAGTGGGTTTTGTGGGTTTGCTACGGGTACTTTGGCGGGTATTGAGTAAAAAATAGTGGCAGCAAGCACGGGAATAATTTGACAGAATTATGATGCCTAATGCCCGTGAAACCCTACCTTTGCAAAAATTTTCAAAAAAATATATACCCAAATACCGTTTGCTTTATGGCTAATACAGGTAAGATAAAACAAGTGATAGGTGCGGTGGTGGATGTGCAGTTTGCCGATAACAAGGCACTTCCCGAAATATTAAACGCCCTAGAAATTACAAAAGAAAATGGTGACAAGCTGGTTTTAGAAGTACAGCAGCACCTGGGGCAAGATAGTGTACGTACCATAGCTATGGAAGGTACCGAAGGTTTAGTACGTGGTTTGGCAGTAGTAGATACTGGTAAGCCAATAGCTATGCCAATAGGCGATGCTATTAACGGACGATTATTTAACGTAACTGGCGACCCGATAGATGGTTTGCCTTATGTAAGCAAAGAGAATGGTCGCCCCATTCACGCTATGCCTCCCAAATTTGAGGAGCTTAGCACTGCTACAGAAGTTTTGTTTACTGGTATCAAAGTAATCGATCTTATCGAGCCTTATGCAAAGGGTGGTAAAATCGGATTGTTTGGTGGTGCGGGTGTAGGTAAAACCGTATTGATCCAGGAATTGATTAACAATATTGCCAAAGGCTACGGTGGTTTATCGGTATTTGCCGGCGTGGGTGAACGTACCCGTGAAGGAAACGATTTGCTACGTGAAATGATTGAAGCAGGCATTATGAAATATGGCGACAAGTTTAAACACAGCATGGAAGAAGGTGGCTGGGATTTAAGCTTGGTAGACATGAACGAGCTGAAAGATTCAAAAGCTACGTTTGTATTTGGTCAAATGAACGAACCTCCAGGAGCCCGTGCTCGTGTGGCCTTAAGTGGTTTAACTATTGCCGAATATTTCCGCGATGGTGATGGCACTGGAAAAGGTAAGGATATTCTTTTCTTCGTAGATAATATCTTCCGTTTTACCCAAGCAGGTTCTGAGGTATCGGCGTTGTTAGGTCGTATGCCTTCAGCGGTGGGTTACCAGCCTACGTTGGCCACGGAAATGGGTTTAATGCAGGAGCGTATTACCAGTACTAAAAATGGTTCTATCACTTCCGTACAGGCGGTATATGTACCTGCGGATGATTTAACCGATCCGGCCCCGGCTACTACTTTTGCTCACTTAGATGCTACTACAGTATTGAGCCGTAAAATTGCCGATTTGGGTATTTACCCAGCGGTGGATCCATTAGATTCTACTTCAAGAATTTTGACACCAGCTATTGTAGGCGATGCTCATTATAATACCGCTAACCGAGTAAAACTAATTTTACAACGTTACAAGGAGTTGCAAGATATTATTGCCATCCTAGGTATGGATGAATTGAGCGATGAAGATAAAATGACCGTACAGCGTGCTCGTAAAGTACAGCGTTTCCTTAGTCAGCCTTTCCACGTGGCAGAGCAGTTTACCGGTTTAAAAGGTGTGTTTGTAAGTATAGATGATACTATTAAAGGTTTCAATGCTATTATGGATGGTGAGGTAGATGAATACCCTGAAGCAGCCTTTAACCTAGTAGGTACTTTAGAAGATGCCATGGAAAAAGGTAAGAAAATGTTGGCTCAGGCACAAGGTTAATTGAATTGATAAAATTGAATTTTTTACTATGACATTGGAGATACTTACACCAGAGAAAAAAATTTACAGCGGCGAAGTGTATGGCGTGCAAATGCCAGGTACCAGCGGCCTGTTTCAGGTGTTAGATATGCACGCACCTATAGTAAGTGCGTTGGCTACAGGCAATTTGAAAATTTTTCAGGATAGTAAATCCAATATTATCAACTACAGTATTCAAGGTGGTTTTGTAGAAGTATTACATAACAAAGCTACCGTACTAGTAGAAGGTGCCACACTGGTAGATTAAGCTACTATACAGTACAATATATAGCCCACTAGCCAAAAGTTAGTGGGCTTTTTTATGCTATCTATTAACAAATATCCTATACCGGGCTGCCGTTACCACAGTATATTTACCTAATGAAACGTACCTATCCTACTATTGTATTTCTTATATCACTCAGCCTTATTGGTATTGTACTACTTCAGTATTCTTGGGCCAAAAATTTACTGCAAATTCAGGAGCAGCGTTTGCTTTTTAAAATAGAAAAAGCGGGCTATGAAGTAACCAAGGCATTGAGTAAACAAGTGAGCCATAGCAGTAGTATGCGTATACTCCGCAAGAAAAGTACGATGATGATGCCGGAAGGCCTAAGCTTGGGTTTTATAAAACCACCCAATATTTCGCAGCGGTTTACCGACTTTGAAATTAGGGA
>RDXK01000251.1 GCA_004292605.1 Bacteroidota bacterium | reverse complement strand
GGTTACCAGCGGAATTTGGATCGAACGTAGATAAGTCTATCATTTTTGCTGTTTTTGGCGGGGCAAATTTAAGTGTATTCGCTCCGTAAAAGTAAAAATGTGTTTCTACACTACATTTGCATAGCATGAACAGAATAGAGCAATTACAAAAAATGCTGGAACTACAGCCCAACGATGCGTTTTTACTGCATGCTTTGGCACTAGAAAATGTAAAAATGGAGCAATGGCAGGCAGCCCGAAAGCATTGGGAAACTTTATTAGCTCACCAGCCGTCTTATGTGGGAGCGTATTATCACCTAGCCAAATTATATGAGGTTTTAGGCGAAGCAAATTTGGCCGATGAAACGTACCAAAAAGGCATGCAAGTGGCAAAGCAAGCAAAGGACAACCATGCATATAACGAATTGCAGGCGGCTTGGGAGGATTTTGCCGATGCATAAATCAATAACACAGTCCGTATTGGTAGTACTACTAGTAGGTTTCACTACAAGTGTATTTGGCCAGCCACTTGATACCATTTTACCCAAAAGACGATGGATTGAGCAGTTTTATCCGGCTAATTTGGTGAAGCGAGATTTTAGGTTTCTGCCCGTGCCTTCCTTGAGTAATACACCAGAAACTGGTTTGAAAGGTGGCGTAGCACTCAGCTATTTTTTTAATGCCAACGAAAAAGATACTCTTAAAAAAGCCCGGGATAGCTATGCTTATTTAGATGTTCAGTATAGTACCATGCAGCAGCTTTTTGTGGAGTTATACGCCCAAACATTTACCTCTGGTGAAAAGTTTTTTATTCGTGGTAGGGTAGGTTATAGCGATAATGTGGAGCGAATTTGGGGCTTTGGCAATGCCACACAACCCAATAATAAGTTTGAAACCGTACTGTACGAGCGTACCTATTTGCAGGCAAGTGTTTTACGAAAAGTAAAGCAAGGTTTTTTTGTAGGCGGAAAGGTAAACATGAGCAACATGTATAACCTTGAAAACACAGTAAAAGATTCTAATATATTAGCAGGCTTACCTGGGGCTAAACAAAGTTTTGTGGCAGGTATAGGCCCCACCATAATATGGGATCATAGAAACCACCCCTTGGCTACAATGCGGGGTTGGTACACGGAATTAGCCATAGTTTTTCATTCGCCAGCCTTGGGAAGTAAGTTTATGTATACCGATGTGGTGTTCGATGCTCGAAAGTATTTTCCCATTGGTAAAAAAGCTGCCTTGGCTGTGCAAGGTTTTGCTAATTTAACCAATGGTACCACCCCATGGCGAGAAATGCCACGTATGGGTAGCGGCTCCATCATGCGTGGATATTTTGGCGGCCGATTTAGAGATAATCAATACCTAGCAGCACAAGCCGAGGCTCGTGTGCCGGTACACAAGCTAGTAACATTGGCTGGTTTTGCAGCAGTAGGGCAAGTGCAATCTAAATTAGGCAACCTGTCACTTACCGATAATAAATTTGCCTTCGGCGGTGGTGTAAGAATATTAGCCAATGCAAAAAAGCAAATTATGGTTCGGTTAGATTACGGCATCACCACCGACGGTAACCGAGGCTTTTACATTAAACTTGGCGAGGCGTTTTAATCAAAATATTACTTTCCAAATTGCTTAAACTGGGCAATGGTTGCCATTGGATTTGATGCATTAAAAATGCTACTTCCGGCCACTAAAATATCTGCTCCTGCAGCCACCAAACCTCCTGCATTTTCAAGGGTTACACCACCATCTACCTGTATCAGGGCTTTGCTCTCGGTATTTAAAATTAGTTCCTTCAGCATCTGCACTTTTTGCAGTGTGTAGGGTATAAACTGTTGACCACCAAAGCCGGGGTTTACACTCATAACACAAACTAATTCTACTTCATGAATAATATCGAGCAATTGATGCACCGGTGTATGTGGGTTAAGAGCCACACCTGCTTGTAAACCAAGTTCATGTATAGCATCAATCGTTCGTAAAAGGTGGGTGCTAGCTTCAAAATGTACGGTTATGTTATGAGCTCCACATTTGGCAAAGTCTTGAATATACCGCTCCGGTTTTTGCACCATCAAGTGCACATCGTTTAACTTTTTACTGGCTTTACACAAGGCTGTTACTACAGGCTGTCCAAAACTTATGTTGGGTACAAAATCGCCGTCCATTACATCTAAATGATACCAATCGGCCTCCGATTGGTTCACCATCTCACAAGCTTCTGAAAGTTGTAAAAAATTGGCAGCTAAAAAACTGGGGGCTATTATGGGCATGGTTATTTATTTAATCGTTGTAGTGCTTGTTTGGCTTCTACCATATTGGCATCTAAGCTTAGTGCCTGCTCAAATTTTGCAATGGCACTATCCTTCTTTTCCATCATTTCATAGCAGCGGGCTATATAGTAGTAATTATCGGCATACAAAGTGTTTACGGTACTCGCAAAATTGAATACCTCTAAGGCTTTTGTATAATTTTTCGCATCAAAGTATAGCAAGCCTTTTTCTATATAGGCCTCCATATAAGTATAATTGTTGGCTATACAATTCTCCAATGCAGTTACCGCGTTTTCAGTATTCCCTGTTCTTGCATAGTACACGCCTGCTATAAAGTGGGCATGGGCATCGGTTCTGCTTCCCAAACGCATTTTTAATATCTCCGTTGAAACCCTCAATGCTTTTTCGTTTTTTGTTTCGGCAAATAAATTACCAGCACCTAAAAGTGCGTCCGCACTAGGGTAGAGTTCCGCTGCGTGGAGATAGTCGTCAATGGCCGTAACTGTATCGCCAGCCCGTTCAGAATATTGGGCTTTTGTGTACCATAAGCCATAGTTTCCACTATCCTTTACCAATAGTTTTTGAATGTATTTCAGGGCAGTGGTGTAGTTACCTATACTATCGTATGCTTGAGCCAGTTGCAGTTGCAATAAATTGCTGTCGGCACTAGTTCCTACTTCGCTCAGCCACTTTTCAGCGTAAGCAGGTAGGGTTTTCGGTGGTTGGGTTAGCGTGTTTTGTCGGGTTTCATCGCTTCCGCATGAAACAAAAATTAAAACCGATAGGAAAACGAGCACTTTCATAGGACAAAAATAGGTTGTACCAAGGGTAATTAATTGACAATTGTTTGATAATGATTGTAATATCTGCTTATACCTTCGCAAAAATTTGGTAACAATGTTAAAATACAAAGCAATCATTCTTTCCATAGCTTCTTTGGCTGCGTTAAACAATGTGTTTTCGCAAGATTCTGTTCATTATGCTAATGAAACACATTTTAAAAATGTGCAGCAGTTAACCTTCGGTGGCGATAATGCAGAAGCCTATTTTAGTTACGATGGAAAGTATTTGGTGTTTCAAAAAACTAACCCAAAAGAAGGCTTTCAATGTGATCAAATTTTCTATGGTAAAATTCCTACTAAACCCGGCGAAAAATTTGTACCAAAATTAGTAAGTACGGGCACAGGCAGAACCACTTGTGCATACTTTACCAAAGATGGAAAACACATTATTTATGCCAGTACGCATGAGCAGCAAGATTCTTGTCCACCAGTACCAGATAGAAAAAAATACGGTAACAAATACATTTGGCCATTGTATCCATCCTTTGATATTTACAAGGCCGATGTTAATGGAAACATAGTAGAAAAACTTACCAACGAGCCGGGGTACGACGCAGAAGCAACGCTTTCACCAGATGGTAAAACAATGTTGTTCACCAGTGATAGAGATGGCGATTTGGAATTATATACCATGAACTTGGCCACCAAAAAGGTGACTAGAATTACCCATACGCTTGGGTACGACGGTGGTGCATGGTTTAGCCCAGATGGTACCAAAATTATTTGGCGAGCCAGCCGCCCTTCATCACCCACAGAAGTGGCCGAATACAAACAATTATTGGCCGAGCACTTAGTAGCACCTACTAATATGGAGGTTTGGGTGGCCAATGCCGAAGGTACTAACCAGCGTAAAGTTACCAGTTTGGGTCAGGCCAATTGGGCACCGGTGTTTATGCCGGATAGTAAACGAATTCTTTTTGCTAGCAATCATGAGTATAAGCGAGGGTTTCCTTTCAATTTGTACACCATGAACCAAGACGGCTCCAATCTTCGAAAAATTAGTAGAGATAAAGGTTTCGATGCTTTCCCTATGTTTAGCCTCGATGGTAAAAAGGTAGTGTTTTGCAGCAATAGAAGCAATAGCGGCACGAGAGATACAAATATTTTTATTGCAGATTGGGTGGAGTAGGTTCAAACCTTAGCTTTGTACAAATTGTCATTATGAACGTTAGTTATTTGTACACCTGGTCAGTTTATTTGCACAATATCCTGCGTTGGGTAATTGTAATATTGTTGGTCATTGGTATCGTTCGCCACCTTACCGCATGGCTTGGTAAAAAATATTATACCGGTGCCGATGTTAAGAGAGATACTTATTTAATGGGCTCCGCACACTTCATGTTGTTACTGGGGATTTTTCAATGGGCTTTTGGTCCTTGGGGTTTAAAAAACATCCAAAATAGTGGTATGGGTGCAGTAATGAAAGATGCCGTTAGCAGGTTTTGGGCGGTAGAGCACTTTACTACTATGTTGATAGCTATTGTGTTGATTACATTGGGAAAAGGTGTTGCCAAAAAAGGTATTACCGATGTTGCAAAACACAAAAAGGCCTTTATATTTTTCGCATTGGCGGCCGTATTCATTATAGTAGCAATGCCTTGGCCTTGGAGAGATGGTATTGCACGTGCCTTATATCCGTCCATTTAATTACATCATTTTAAATAGCAAAGCAGCCTCGGCTGCTTTTTTTGTATGAAAGTTTTTTACAGAGTTATCAATACGCCTTTTCAGTATCCCTTTACTATCAGTGGTGGCCGCACCAAAACCCATCAGCGAGCTTTATTGATTGCTTTGCAAATAGGCAATTATATCGGATACGGTGAAGCCCCCGAAATTGTGTACTATAATATTACAGTGGAGCAAATGATCGCCGATTTAGAGGCGAAAAAATCGTTGGTTGAAAAATTTGCCTTTACGGGGGAACCGGAAAGGTTTTGGCATTATTGTCACCATCTGTTTCCTACAAACTCATTTTTGGTGTGTGCTTTGGATATGGCTTGTTGGGATATGCATGGCCATATGAAAAAGCAGCTCCTTCATCAGCTATGGAATAGCTCCTTTACTAATCATATTGTCACAGATTATACCATTGGAATCGACTCTATTGATATAATGCTAAATAAAGTGAAGGCACATCCTTGGCCAATTTATAAGGTGAAGTTGGGCACAGCAGCCGATGTGGCTATTATTCGGGCAATTCGTCAAATAACCAATTCAGTTATTCGGGTAGATGCTAATGCGGGTTGGACTTTACAAGAAGCCATAGAACTAATTCCACAGTTAAAAGAATTGGGAGTGGAATTAGTAGAACAGCCGCTTGCAAAAGATGCATGGTCGGAAATGAAAGAATTGTATTCGGTAAGTTCGCTTCCACTAATTGCTGATGAAAGCTGCGTGAAAGAGGAAGATGTAAGCAAATGTGTAGGTCATTTTCACGGCATCAATATTAAACTCACCAAATGCAGCGGAATTACACCTGCTCGTAAAATGATTACGGAAGCTCGTAAACTTGGGTTACAAGTTATGATGGGTAGTATGAATGAGAATGTGATTGGGTCAGCAGCTATTGCTCATTTTATTCCTCAGTTAGATTATGTTGATTTAGATGGTCCACTTCTTCAGTTACCTGAACATGCAAATGCTTCCGGATTAGTAATTACCGACACTGGAATAGTATTTCAGGGGCAAAGTGGGCTAGGGGTAAATATTTAGTGGTAAACTTATTTGGAAATATAAAAATGGTGTCTATATTTGCAGACCCAGTCGGGTAGTTCTTTACGAAACAAATCATAATAATCTAAAAATAAATTTGGCCAGTAACTTTAGATGGCTACATTTGCACTCCCGATGAAAAAGGGGGTTAGTTCTTAGAGGGGTTTTGAGGTGTGGGAAGGGGTAAAAAAAGATTACAAGTTTTTAAAATAAAATT
>RDXK01000048.1 GCA_004292605.1 Bacteroidota bacterium | reverse complement strand
TCCTACCGTTTGGCAGACCGACCGCTTTTCAAACATTTTCCGTAATTTGACTACTAATCCTTCGTATTTGGCTTACCGTTGCGGGCAGACGGAATGCTATCCCACACACCTGCACAAAGCCCAATTCGTTAGCGGTAAGTTTAAAGACCGACACAGCAAACACAACACGGCAATGGAATTTAAGAAATATAACTCAATAGAAAATTCGTATCAGGACGACTTTATCCGTTCAATAATTGAACAAGGTTTTGGCGACGTTGTCTATGTTGTTCAAGAAAAAGTACACGGTGCAAATTTGAGTTTCATTACTGACGGGCAAAATATATTAAGTGCCAAACGGACAGAACTAATTTTAGACAGCGAACAATTTTTTAACTCGAAACTTGTTCAAGAAAAATACAGCGACCAAATTTTCAACCTTTTCAAAGAAGTAAGCAAATCGTTTGACACCAAAACATTGACAATATTTGGAGAATTATTTGGTGGCGGTTACCCTCATCCAGACATTCCAAAAAACGACAATGCAAAACTGGTTCAGCGTGGTATTTACTACTGCCCTACAAATGACTTTTTTGCTTTTGACATCCTGCTTGACAACGACAAATATTTAGACGTTGAAACAGCATCAAGACTTTTTGAAAATTTCGGCTTTGTATACGCCAAGACATTATTCAAAGGGACTTTAAGTGATTGTTTAGCATTTTCAAACGAGTTTAAAACAACAATCCCAAGTGAATATGGACTTCCTCAACTTGACGGAAACATTTGTGAAGGTGTTATTGTGCGACCATTAAAACCCTCGTTTCTTCGGACAGGTTCGCGAGTTTTGATTAAGAACAAAAACGAAAGATGGGCAGAAAACAACAACTTTATTGACAAAGCAATTTTAAGCAAACTATTGCACGAAGGAGAAGAACTTAGTGAAGAAGCAAGTTTCCTCTGCGAAGAAATTTATAAACTAATAACAAAAAACCGACTGAAGAACTTGATCAGTAAAACTGGTGAAGTAAATCCTAAAAAAGACTTAGGAAAAGTATTAGGTTTATACAACAAAGACGCATTGACTGACTTTCTTAAAACATACAAAGACAGATATGATAGTTTAGAAAAACACGAAAGCAAAGCAGTAAACAAATTCTTAAACAAACACGCTGGACAACTTATAAATGACTACTTCGACAGATAATAGAAAACCTACCGCTAACACGAGGTTTTGTGCAAGTGTGGGCAGACGA
>RDXK01000250.1 GCA_004292605.1 Bacteroidota bacterium | reverse complement strand
GGTCCAGCTACCATCCATATTTACATCATAAAAATTGGTGTAATCTACAAAACTCCAATAGTGCCTTGCACGTACGGTAAGGTTCATCCTAGCCTGAAAATTATACACACCATTAATTACCAAATTAGATGTTTTCACTACTCGGCGGCCCAAGATTGGTTCACCCGTAGCAGGGTCGAACAAGGCCCAACCAAAGTTCCCCTTATCTAACTCTTTTCGCATGCTAGCATCTAAGCTGAATTTATTGCTAAACCGATATCGTAAACTTACTCGTCCGTTAAAATACGGATCATTTTTTAGCGGCGATTCTGCAAAACCCGCTGCGTAGCCTAAAAATAATTTCTTCCGGCTATCGCTACTTCCTTCTACACCAAAATAAGCCCACGGGGCTCGTTTTAAAACCCTACCGTCGGTTCTTAATTCAAAATAATCGTAGAACCAAATGGGGTTAGTTTCTAGCACTATGTTGGCATCCCACATGCTTTTAAACCAATGAAAGAAATTGGTTTCAACTTTAAACTCTTGAAACTTAAAAGGAGCGTATAAATTTTGGTGGGTTACACTCAAATTGTATTGCCTATAATTGAATTTTTCGTTGGCCACAAACTGAAAATAGCTAACATAAGCACTAGTACTAAACTCGTTCGGGGCAAATAGTATTCCTAAATCATTCGGGTTATAGTGTTGGCTTTCAATATTATTAGCCACACCGTATTGCCAGCGGCCACTTACTTTATCAAAATTAATAGTGCTTTTATAGCCCGATGGTTCACCGGAACGGTAGCTATACACACCTTTAGCACGCAGGTTATAGGTGTTGGTTTTATCAAACAAACTCACATCCAGCCCCGTTACATTGGCATCTAATGCTTTTCCATTCCGCCAAGTATTGGTGTTGGTTAAGGTTACAAAACTTCGGTTTTTAAATGCTTGATCTAGTACCAGTACATTATAGTTTGTAAGCGGGCTTGTTTCATACTTGTACTCATTGCCTTTTCCATCACGTAAAGTGGCGTACATAGGTGCGGTGATGGCGTTAAAAACCCCAATACCTAAATTGCCCTTGGTACGGCCGCTAAATTTGGTGGCATTGTACAGTTGGGTTACGCTCGGGTTATTTACTATGGTATGTCCACTATCGGCAGCCAGTTGCCTTGCATCAAAATAGTTGATGGGT
This sequence comes from Bacteroidota bacterium, assembly GCA_004292605.1. GTDB lineage: Bacteria > Bacteroidota > Bacteroidia > Chitinophagales > Chitinophagaceae > UBA10646. Next base: position 4,866 of record RDXK01000250.1, on the reverse strand, counting down.
GTGCCGCCTATACGCCTGCTGTAAAACAATCCGGCTTTGTTAAATAGCTCGGTTCCTTCGGTAAAAAACGGTCGGTTTTCCTGGAATTGCTGTTCAAATGGGGTAAGGTTTAGTATTACATTATCGCTTACCACTTGGCCAAAATCTGGTATCAAGGTCATATCCAGCGTAAAGCTTTCGTTCACACCATATTTTACATCCATGCCACCGCTACGCAGTACATTGTTTCTAGTGCCATTGTTGGTGGGAATGGTTTGGTACCCGCCAGAAACATAGGGCTGAAAACTCAACCTCAAGGGCGGTTCTATATCTTTTATGCCCTGCATGGTGCCAAATTGGTTTACAAAACCAGCTACCGATGGGTTAATGGGGTTCCAAGTGCTAGTTTCATTGAGGCGGCGTAAAAACCTGCTGAAATTAATGCCCCAATCCTGCACCGGAGTTTTGGCAAAACGGATACTCATGTATGGAATTTTCATCTCCACACTCCACCCGTCGGTATGCATGGCTACCTGACTATCCCACACCGCATCCCAATTGTAATCGTTACCGCCATTATCATCGTCCGATGCATTGCTGCTTACCCTAATATCACTTTGTACATTTACACTAGTGGTAACAAAACTGAAGGCATTTTGCCTATCCTTATACGTATCTATACTTACCATAAACCAATCCACGTCCTGCCTTTGTTCCCTATCGCGTAGGGTCATTTGCTTTCTAATATTTTTAGGATCGTCGTATAAGTAGGCACCTATAAAAATGGCTTCATTGGAATAAAAAACCTTTACGGTAGTAGCAGCACTAGGTGTGGAACCAAAATTGGGTTGACGCACCACAAAATCTTTTAGTACAGTAGCTTTTTGCCAAACAGAATCGGTAAGTAATCCATCCATTTTAGGAGCTGCGTTTAATTTAACAGCACCAAAATTTTTCAACGAATCTGTAGTCTGGCCTTGTGCCGAGCAGAAAAGTAGTAGTAAACAGTAACTTAAAAAAAACCTACACATACCACAAAACTAACAGTTTAAAAATGCGAAATGCCGCTTTGTGTTAAGCGGCATTTTTTGAGTATGATTTTTGCATCAAAAAGTAGCTGTAAATCAGTTAGTTAACTCACTTTCTTTTTAAGCGATGCTATTTGATCTTGTAAATTGGTAACCAAGTTTCCTAGCTGGTTCATATCCCACTGCGGGGCGGCGACTGCTTTTGATATTACCATTTGAGCACGCCATAATTCCAGAATATCTTCGGTATTGATGGAGTATGGTTCAAACACGGGGTTATCGCTTACTAGGGTAACCTTTTGCTTGGTTTTATTATTTTTTACAATGCGTTTGTAAACAATACCGTCCTGCTTGCTCACCACTATATAGGCAAAGTTATTTTTCACGTCTTCCAAGCTTTCCACTTTTTCACCTACAATCACGCTGCCACTTACGGTGGGTAGCATACTATCACCTACTATTTCAAAAGCACGGTATTGGCCGGGAGCTAACATGGGTAAAGTAAATGTATTTAATTCATCTACAAACTCAGGATCGGCATAGCCATTGAGGTAGCCAGCGGCAGCTTTTACGGGTACAAACGATATCAATTGCACATCGTTCATCATTTTTAGCTGTCTTCGCTTGTCTAAATAGGAGCCTTTTGTTTTTTCGTTGGTTAAATCGTTCAGCAATAAATCGTCTAAACTTAGTTTGAACAAAAAACAAACTTGCTCTAACACTTCTAAACGTGGTTCGGCACGTTCTTCCTCGTACGCACCAATCAAGGAACGTTTAATGCCAAGGCGGTTGGCAAATTCCTCCTGAGTCCACCCACGAAGCTTTCTTAAGTATTTAAAATTTTTTCCCGCTACCGACATAGCTAATAATTTTAGACTAAATTACTAATTTTTTTAGTTACGCACAATTTTTTTCCATTTTTATTTCTAGTCTTGGGCAAATGCCTACTGTATATTTGCCGTGACAGACATAGTCTGTTTTTGTAACAATGAAGAAACAAAGCACGCCTCCTGTTATTTTAATAACCAACGACGATAGCATTTTTGCACCAGGTATACATGCTTTGGTAAACGCCGTGCGGCCGTTAGGAAAAATCATTGTAGTGGCGCCCGATAAGGCACAAAGTGGTATGGGGCATGCCATTACCATTGGCCAACCTATACGATTACAAAAATATGATGGCTTTGGGCCCGATGTGGAAGCATACCAGTGTTCAGGAACACCGGTGGATTGTGTAAAAATTGCCGTGGCAAATATTTTACCTGCCAAACCTACTATTTGTGTAAGTGGCATTAACCATGGAGCCAACCACAGCATCAATGTAATTTACAGTGGCACCATGAGTGCCGCAGTAGAAGCAGCCGTGGAAGATATACCTAGTATAGGTTTCAGCTTACTAGATTATAGCTGGGATGCCGATTTTTCGCATGTAGAAAAATATATTCGGGAAATAGTTTCAGCCGTCTTAAAAAGCAAAAAACTAAAGAACTATTGCTTAAATGTAAATATTCCGGCAAAAACCAAACAAGCCATAAAAGGGATTAAGGTTTGCAGACAAGCCAATGCCAAATACCAAGAGCGTTTTGATGAAAGAAAGGACCCTCATGGTAAAAAATACTACTGGCTTACCGGTGAGTTTGTAAATTTTGATAAAGGAAAGGATACGGATGTGGCTGCTTTAAAAAATAATTATATATCAGTGGTTCCTGTACAGTTCGATTTAACCAACTACCCACATACCAACCACACCAAAAAGTTATTAGAAAATATTCATGAAGAAGGATAGCTTATTATTAGGTATTGTATTAGGTACTTTGTTGCCTGTGGGTGGCTTGCTGAGTTACTATGTATTTAAGTTTGCCAAGTACTTAACACTGGTAGAGTTTTTTCAGCTGCTATACTCGCAAAAATCGCTTATCAGCGGTATTATCAGTTTGTGTTTAGTAGTAAACGCCGCTGCCTTTACCTACTTTATGAATGTTAAGATAGATAAAACTGGTCGTGGTATTTTTATAGCCACTGCTGTATACGCCACCATTGCTATAGCGTTTAAATTTTTTCTGTAAAGTTCTATAAACTATGATATACGGCATATTCAGCCGCGGCCAACGTAAACGATTCCGTAGATTGAAACGAATACGCTAAACCGCTTAGCAAATTTTTATACGGCAGGTTGGGTTTGCAATTTGGCACTGTTACGGTAACCGCACTAGCACCAAAATTGAGCAGCACACATACATGGTTTTGTGCGGATGTGTAGGTAAACACCAATACGTTTTTACTTAAATAATCGTCGAGTATAGTTACATCATCCGTGGTAAAATGCTGAGCTAACAAGTGTTTAAAGTGCAAAACTCGGGTGTACCAATCCTGCATTTTTGAAGTGCTATCGGGCCAATTAAGTTCATCCTTATCAAAAAAAGCTAGCCGTTTTTTATTAGGTATTTCTTGCCCGGAATAAACCAATGCGTTACCAGGAAACAAAACTGAAAAAACAGCCATAGCCTGTGCGTAGGTACCATATTTTTCAAACTCGGTTCCGTTCCAGCTATTTTCATCGTGGTTAGTGGTAAACAATAATTTCGCTCCCTTGGAACCCTGTGTTCTATAATAGTGCAACAAGGAATTATATTGCTGCAAGCTAAATTCACCCTTTACAATTTTCTCCGAGGCATGCATCCACTCCCAACCGTACAAGGTGTCAAATACATCAAAATAGCTGTGTACATCTGTTTCCGCAAGCCAATAGCAATGTTTGGTAGCTTGTAGGGCGGTTCTTGCTTTTTTCCAAAATTCCAGTGGTACTAAATGTGCCATATCGCACCTAAAACCATCAACATCACATTGTGTAATCCAGTATTGCATCGCCTGTACCATGGCTTGCTGCAATGCTGGGTTATCATAGTCCACATCTATCACATCGTGCCAGCCATTGGCATCAAAAAACTCTCCTTCAGCATTTCTTTTATAGTATTCGGGGTTGGTTACCGTCCATTCATGGTCCCACCCAGTGTGGTTAGCTACCCAGTCGATGATAACTCTTAACCCCACATCATGTGCTTGTTTTACTAGCTGCTGAAAGCTTTCTAGTGTACCAAACTCCTCATTAATTTTGGTGTAGCTGGAGCAGGCGTAGTAACTGCCTAAAGTACCCTGCCTTATTTTTTTACTAATGGGTGTTATGGGCATGAACCATAGAACATCTATACCCATCGCTTTTAAGCGAGGTAAGTGTTTTGCAAATGCTTCAAAGGTGCCTTCTTTGGTATACTGACGAATATTTACTTCATAAATATTGGCTTGGCGGCTCCAAGCTACCGACGGAAATAACTGTGCCATGCTATGAATATACAAAAAAAACCGCTGCTTTTGGCAACGGTTTCTTACTGCTATAAAAAGGCTTCTAATAACTCCACAAACCTTGTTCGTAGTTAAATATTTTCTCCTTTATGTTTTCTCCTTCCAATAAGCGGAACAACGGATCTTTAATGTAAGCATCCAATGGCATATTGTTGATATTATCCAAGGTACTTTTTACAATAAAGCTATTGAACATTCTACCTTCAAATAAATCTTCCCAAGTCATACGCTGACCAAAGTTTTTAGGATTGTACACCTCGGTTCTAGCTAACATTGGGCGAATATCAGGATAGTACACCCAAAACATTGGATACGCTTTTTCAGAAACAGCTTCCCCAGTACTCAAATACTTTTTCATCATGGGTGCTATACCTAATACACGTATAAACATGCGGCTAGCTTCTTTATCGAAAATCCACTCTTCTTTTAACTGAAACTGTACCACAGAATCTACTTGGAAAGTACGAGAACGAACTTCTTTAGCTACTACGTTACCATC
>RDXK01000047.1 GCA_004292605.1 Bacteroidota bacterium | reverse complement strand
GCATCTAAAAACATGGCGGCCGCTGTATCTTCAAAAACGGTTTTCCACGTGGTACCTGCATCGGTGGTTTTAAGGATGGTTGCCGGACTAGCAATGGCCATAATCACCGCGGTAGAATCGTTCCAGGCATGTACATCTCTAAAATCGAATTTTTCAAAACCCTTTACGGTTTTCCAAGTAAGTTGGTTGGTAGTTTGGTTGTAAAAGCCCACGGTTCCTTTGCTGCCGCTTACCCAAGCATTGCCTTGTGGCGTTACACTTAACCCTCGTAAACTTACACCCGGTAAACTATCGTAAAAATGTGGCTTTCGCTGTGCCACGGCATGGGTAGTTATAAAAACACCTAAAAAGATTATCCATCGTACCATCATTTCCAACATTTTTGCACAAATTAAAGTTTCCATGGTTCCGTATTGGCAAAGTAGAACAGAATTATTATTAGGTTCTGAGGCAGTGGAAGGTTTGCAAAACAAACACGTGCTAGTGGTAGGCTTAGGCGGTGTAGGCGGTATTTGTGCCGAAATGATAGTACGTGCGGGGGTAGGTGCCATAACCATAGTGGATGCCGACGTGGTAGATGCAAGCAACTGTAACCGACAAATTCCTGCTACGCAGCAAACCGTGGGTAAACCAAAGGCCGATGTAATGGCGGAACGCTTGTTGGCCATCAATCCTGCTCTCAATATTCAAGTAGTAAAAGAGTTTTTAACCCATGATACTATGCCTAGTTTTTTTGAAGGAAAGCAATGGGATTATGTGGCCGATTGTATAGATACGCTTAGCTGCAAAGTAGCATTAATTGAAACTTGTATTCGGCTGCAATTGCCGATAGCTAGTAGCATGGGTGCTGGTGGCAGACTAGACCCTACAGGTATGAAAATTGCCGATTTATACAAATCCAAAAACTGTACGCTGGCCAAATATGTTCGTAAACGATTGGGTAAAACAGGTGTGGGTAAAGGCATTACCGTGGTGTATAGCGATGAAGCTATCGATCATTCTCGCGTAATAGTTTCGGAAAAAGCGGCACCTAAAAAAACATTGATTGGAACTATCAGCTATATGCCTGCCATTTTTGGTTGTGCCACCGCTAGCATTGTGCTTCGTGGTTTGTTAAACAGGGGCAAGCAAGAAGACGTTCAGCAATAAAATTATTTCCTTGGCTTTTTTGGGGTGTATACTAGTTCCACCACGGCATTACGGTCTAAACTACTGGTAAGGTTTACTTCATGGCGAT
>RDXK01000046.1 GCA_004292605.1 Bacteroidota bacterium | reverse complement strand
GTATTACATAAACCGCGTTATACAGAAAAAGGGTAGCAAGTTCGTTGGAAACTTTACTACCCTTTATAATTTCTATTGTATGTAATATGCCTAATACAAAGCCAAACTGGCACTATAGCAAGTAATTTCCCAATTACCTTGAGCATTCTTTTCTCTTTGTATACCTAGCAATAAACCATTGCCGTACCAAACCAATTCATTCGGTTGATTTACTTCGATGGCTCCAAAAATTTGAGAGAAATGATTTTGCAAATTCGTCCATACATCTAAAGCCACCGCTTCATTGGTTTGTGTAAACACTTGCTTTGCTTCCCATTTTTGAATCATTCCTTTTTCATTCACCTGCACTTTACAAGCCACATTGGCGAATCCTGGAATATTTTCCACATCGCTTTTGCCTTTGTAATTGTATTGGGTTACGCCGTTAGCTGCTGTAGATTGTGCCACCCAGTTTTTTTGCTTCACATTGGCAAAGGCTTTGCCCACAGCTACATCCTTAAAAATAGCAACACTTCCGCTAGCATTTGGCTGTGCATGTAACTGAATTAGGCACGAACAACCCAACAACAAAAGAATAATTTTTTTCATATTTATTGCAAATTCATATCCGAAATGATAGATTTTATTTTTCCTTGTAACGCTGCCAAGGTTTCATCAAAAGCATCTTTACTAGCCAAAGGTGCATTTACACTAAAATAGAATTTTATTTTCGGCTCCGTGCCAGAAGGGCGTGCCGATACTATTACGCCACTTGCGGTAACAAATTGTAATACATTGCTCTTTGGCAAGGCAATCGTCCACTCGGCACCCGTTTGCAAATTTTTACCCTTTTGTGTTTGGTAATCTAGTACTTCCACCACGGCTTCACCAGCAATAGAGGTAGGCGGTTGCACACGGTAATGCTGCATCATTTCCGCTATTTCTTCTTGTCCACGCATACCTTTTTTGGTAATGCTTATTAAATCTTCATAGTAAAAACCGTGTTCTATGTACAGTTCTATCAATTTATCGTACAGGGTTTTGCCTTGGGCTTTTTCATAAGCGGCCATTTCGCATAATAAGGCTACGGCACTTACTGCATCCTTATCTCTTACTTTATCGCCTATCATTAATCCAAAACTTTCCTCACCGCCCACTACAAAGTTCTCTACGCCTTCTTTTTCTTTTATCAATTCCGCAATCCACTTAAAACCCGTAAGTACCGTATGGAAATGCACTTGGTTAGCAGCTGCTATACT
>RDXK01000249.1 GCA_004292605.1 Bacteroidota bacterium | reverse complement strand
AATTATTGTAGGCGTTTGCGAGAAAAAACGCTTTTTAGATTTGTTTGAAAACTTCATTCTGTTTGATAACTCATTGGGTAAAGTGGTAAAACTCATTGCCCGAAACCATCAGTTTATTGGCGTTAACAAAGCCATTGAAAACATACAGCATAAAGAGCAACTCTATAAACTTGGTAAAATCAGTTTAGAAGAGAAACAAAAGCTCGGTGTGTTTTGGCATACACAAGGAAGCGGAAAATCCTATTCAATGGTTTTCTTCTGCCAAAAAATTCATCACAAGTATACAGGTAGTTACACTTTTCTAATCGTTACCGACCGTAACGAATTAGATACACAGATTTACGGCACATTCAGCGGTATTGGTGCAGTTCCTCAAGTAAAAGCAGGTTCTAAAGATTCATTGAAAGCCAACAGCGGAAAGCATTTGAGAGAATTGCTCAGTTCAGAACATCGCTATTTGTTTACGCTCATTCACAAATTCAACTTTGAGGAAGAAATAACAAAGCGGGACAATATCATTGTCATTTCAGATGAAGCACACCGAACGCAAGGCGGAAATTTAGCAATGAACCTGCGTAATGCTTTGCCCAATGCTTCTTTCATTGGCTTTACAGGAACACCACTTTTCAAAGACGATGAAATTACCAAGCGAATTTTTGGTGATTATGTTTCCCGATACGATTTTAAACGAAGTGTAGATGATGGGGCAACTGTGCCTTTGTATTACGAAAATAGAGGCGAATATTTAGGATTGAAAAATCCAGTTATTAATGAGCAAATCAGAGCCGTAATTGATGCCGAAAGCGAAGATTTAGACAGCGACCAACGCAGCAGGGTTGAACAACTTTTTGCGAGAGAATATCCCATACTTACGGCAAAGAAAAGATTGGATGCCATTGCTAAAGATGCTGTTTGGCATTTCTGCAACAGAGGTTACAAAGGCAAAGGAATGTTTATAGCATTGGATAAACTAACTGCCGTGAGAATGTATGATTTAATTACACATCATTGGAAACAAACCGTTGATCAATTGGAAAAGGAAGTTGCCAAAGGAAAATATGGCGACCAGGAGTTGTTGGAGAAAAACCGAGAACTGCAATGGATAAAACAAACGGAAATTTGTGTGGTGGTAAGTTCAGAGCAAAACGAAATACAAAAGTTTCAGAAATGGGATTTAGACATTGAGCCACACCGAGAAAAAATGAACACCCAAGACCTTGAAACAAGGTTTAAAGATGAAGATGACCCTTTCCGTTTTGTAATTGTTTGTGCCATGTGGATTACAGGTTTTGATGTGCCTACACTATCTACATTGTATTTAGACAAACCTTTAAAATCGCATACGTTGATGCAAGCCATTGCAAGAGCCAACCGTATCAGCGAGGGCAAAAACAACGGATTAATAGTGGATTATATTGAAACTTACACAGCTCTATTAGACGCTTTAGCTGTTTATGGTTCAGGTGGAGAAGATGGCGAAAGCGGTGGAGGTGAAAAGCCAGAGCCACCCGTTAAGCCAAAGGAAGAACTCATCATGCTATTAGAAGAAGCTTTAGAAGCTACTGAAATATTTTTGCAAGACGAAGTAAATTTTGATTTGCAGGAATTAATCAAAGCGGACGGTTTGCACAAATTGGCAGCAATGGAGAAAGCGGTAAATGCTGTTTATACCAATGACGAAACCAAACGAAAATTTCAGGTTTTAGCCAGAGAGGTTTTTACGAAATACAAAGCTCTGCAACCCGATAAAGTATTAAATCAATTTGCCCCAAGAAAGAACGCAATTGATGTAATCTACACCGCCATTGAAGATAATATTGAGAGTGCGGATGTAGCAGACATCATGCGGAAAATTCAAAATGTGGTGGATGATTCCATTGAAAATATGGTTACAGAATCAGACCACAACGAAGGCAAAATCATTGACCTAAGCGGCCTAGACTTCGATTTGTTAGAGCAGTACTTTTTGAAAACAAAAAATAAAAATGCTACCGTTCAATCTCTCAAAGACAAAATTGAAAGACAATTAAAACAAATGGTAGAACGTAATCCATTGACAGTTGACTATTACAAACGTTATCAGGAAATCATTGAAGAATATAATAGAGGTAAAGATGAAGTACTAATCAAAGAAACTTTTAGAAAACTGATTGAACTCGTAAACTCGTATTCAGAGGAAGAAGCCGACACGAAAAGAGAAGGAATGACAGATGAGCAAAAAGCCATCTTCGATATACTAAGACATGGAAAGAAGTTAGAGGAAAAAGAGAAAAATGAAATCAAGAAAATATCGGTTGAGTTACTCGAAGAGCTGAAACAAGAGAAATTGAAAGTTGAGCAGTGGGCAGACAAATCAGTAACAGCAGCAGCAGTTTTTAATACTGTAAGCAAGACTTTATTTGAAACATTACCTTACCCGACCTATCAAACTGACGACATTGACTTAAAAACGAACTTAGTATATGAACATTTAAAACATCAATATTATGGAGGAGGAATGAGTATTTACGGACAATATTAGCCAACGCTATTTGAAAGCACAATTAAAAACCGCACAAGCTGACACACAACCAAAGTTTTTATAGAGCTTGCAAATCCAACGCAATAGAAAAATTGTTTGTTAAAAATCTTCCACCCTTCAAAAAAAAACGCAACGGACAGTCGACACTCAATGACACGACAATTCAATACTGCAATGGTTTACAAACACGGTGGGCAGAACACCAGCTGCCAACAAGGGTTTTGTGTGAGGCGGGGTGGCGGATAAATTGGGAGCTTTGTGTTTGTATGCAAGTTTAGTGCAGGTTTACAGTTTTGTGCTCCGCAACCCGCACGAACGCCAAGCCCGAAACGTTTACGAATAACTGTATTTTTTGCACAGAACTGGAACAGCATTAGAAATCACATAGCTGTATGGGAAGGCATTCAATCTGCATCTACCAACCATTTAATTCTCCAACAATAAAAAACACTTCGTCCGTTTAGCAACTCCAAGTTGCCATCACCACCACAGCACCATTCCACCAACGTGTTTTAATTCCCCAATTTTTTCAAGCGTTCAGCGGCGGCTTCCAAGGTGCTGGTTTTTTTGGCAAAACAAAAACGTATCAAGCCATTTTCCGTGGGCTCACCGTAAAAGGCCGATACGGGTATGGCCGCTACACCATATTGGGTAATGAGTTGCGTAACAAAATCCATCTCGCTAGCATCACTCAATTTTTTATAGCTATAGGTTTGGAAATAGCCGCCTTGGCAGGGCATAGGTTCTAAACCGGTATGGCTAAGTAGCTGCTGCAATAGCTGTTGTTTTTGATGCAAAATTCCCCCAATTTCCAAATAGGGTTGCGGCTGCTGCACATACTGTGAAAACGCCACTTGCAAAGGTGTGTTTACGCTAAAGCAATTAAACTGATGCACTTTTCTAAATTCAGTCATCAGCTGTTCATTTTTGCTAACTACATAGCCAAGTTTCCAGCCAGTGCAGTTATAGGTTTTGCCCAGCGAAAAACAAACCATACTATTTTGTGCCAAAGCTGGCCTACCCAACACCGAATGATGCTGCTGCCCAGGAAATACCAAATGCTCATACACTTCATCGGCCAATAAAATTAGGTTATGGCTAAGCACTATTCGCTCCACTTCATCTAGTTCTTCCTTGGTAAAAACTTTACCCGATGGGTTGTGAGGATTGTTAATAATCAGCATTTTAGTGGCAGGCGTGATGCTGGTTTCTATGGCCGCAAAATCTATGGTCCAGTTACTAGGGTTTATGGCCACTCGTTTAACACTACCGCCACAAAGTTCTACAGCCGGAGCATAGCAGTCGTACGCAGGTTCTAAAATAATTACTTCATCTTTTGGCTGTATGCAAGCAGTGATGGTGGTGTAAATACCATAGGTGCCGCCGGGTGTTACGGTTATATGGTCGGCTTCGTGGTAGGGCTGCCCATATAATAGTTGTATTTTATGTACCAAGGCTTGCCTTAATGCAGGTAAACCGTTGGCATGGGTATACTGATTGTGCCCCTGCTGCATAGCTTGGTTTACCAAGTTTACCAGCTCTGTACTCATAGGATAATCGGGGAAACCCTGACCTAAATTGATGGCTTGGTGCTGCACTGCCAAGCTGCTAATAGTGGTGAAAATGGTAGCACCTGCGTGGGGTAGTTTGCTAGAAATAAAAATGCTCACAGTATCAATTTTTAGGGAAAGATACTGTGAGCATGGAAAACAATTTCTTTGAACTTGGCAAGCAAAGCAATTGTTACGATTCGGCTTAGCTTAAAGCTGCGTAAAACAAAGCTATAAGCATGGATACAAACAGCAAATCGTTTTTGGAAACGTGTACAGTTTTTAACATGCCTGAGGGGTTTATGTGTTAAAACTAAGTAACCTGACTATTCAACAACATTAAATATTATCAAATTGTTACTTAAAGCACCTAATTAAGGTTATTTTAAGGCGGCGGACGGTTTATTTACCAGTGCTTGTACATCTTCATCGCCGGCTATATTGTTCATTTGGCGTAGTATGTGGCCCGTTTTCCAAGTTACAAACCTGCTTTTAGGCACTACTGTATATTTTTTAGGGTTGGGTAGGCAGGCAATAATACTAGCTGCTTCCTGTTTGGTTAGTTTGCTTGCAGGCTTTTTATAATAGGCTTGTGCGGCGGCTTCTATTCCAAAAATACCAGGCCCCATTTCTATACAATTCAAATACACATCTAGTATACGGCGTTTGCTCCAGCACAGTTCTATCACTACGGTAAAATAGGCTTCAGGTATTTTGCGTACATATTTTAGAATGCCGCTACCCTGCCATAGAAAAACATTTTTAGCTACTTGCTGGCTAATGGTACTAGCACCAGCACCCCGTTTTTTATTTTTTTTGCTGGGTTTGGCTTGCAAACTTTTTTCAAGGCTAGCCCAATCGAACCCACTATGGTCGGGAAACAATTGATCCTCGCTGGCAATGGCGGCTAATTTTACCGCTGCGGTTATTTCCTCATAAGCCACATAATCTCGCTGTAAACCATACCCGCCAAAAACTGCCCCTAACTGGGTAAGCGTTACGGGCGGATTCACCCACCTAAGCAGTACCGCATACAGCGTAGTACCCAGCCATAGGTACAAAAAAAATCGACCAATTTTTCGAAGCCAACTCGTTTTTTTCAGCTTTTTACGTGCCGTTTTAGCCATGGGTGTAAAATACGGTAACTACAGTTATTTTTACAAGGCGGTGTACCTAGTAGTATATTTTTTACCAATAGGGTAGTAAGGTTTGTACTGTTGTTTTAAAATTACACCCGCCGTAAAAAATGCCGCCGCTATACCCAAGTTTACTAGGTTTCTAGGTTCAAAAGCCGTGCGGCCGCGGCCAATAAGGTTTACCAAGGTATATAGCACTGCACCACCTTTAAATAAAGCCCCGTTTTTTATGTAAATAAAGCCTTCGTATTTAGATTTTGGGAAACCAATAATTTGATGGTGATGAAATTTGAATATGGCTAGCCATTGTGTATCTACACTAGCCGTACCCCAAGGATTGGCAAACTGTACAATGTGAAACGGTTTTAGCGTTACCGAATCGTTTTTTAGCTGCATGATGTACCCTGTAACCCACACACCGTTTTTTAGCAAGCATTTTAAGTAGCTCCCCTTGCTATAGTGCTGTATAGATATACCTTTTTTTTGTAAGCTAAGCATATCGGATTGTGCAAAACATGTAGTAGCCCAACTACACCAAAGCCAACCTAACGTGAGTAAAAATTTATACATGGGGGTGGTTTTTAGGGTTGGTGACTGCCCATACCAAACAATAAGGCTATACCAAAAATTACTAGGATAGCACCAGATATTTGGGTGATAATTTGCAAGGTTTTGGGCGTAAGTTTTGAACGTATTTTACCCGCTAATAGCACTTTTACTATATCCATAGCTAATACAAAAGCTAAGCAACTGCTAAATGCTACCCATTTGTAAGCTATAGGGTGGGTTTTTACCGCCGCATCAGAAATAAGGGCTGCACAGGCTACAAACCAAAATAAAAAAGCACCCGGGTTGAGCGTATTCATAAAAAAGCCCGATAAAAAAATACGTATACTTTGTTTACCTGCTAATTGTATTTTCTGTACCTGAGCGGTATCGGCCATAATTTTTTTGAAGAACAAGTTGTACGCCCCCATACCTATTAAAAAAGCACTGCCAACACCGCCTAGAATTTGTTTGTATTGCAAAGCCAAATCAAATAAATCGGAAAACAAATTACATACTAGCACCAAAGCAATATCGCTGATAGATACACCTGCAATAAAAATAAAACCGCCTCTATGGCCGTTTAC
>RDXK01000248.1 GCA_004292605.1 Bacteroidota bacterium | reverse complement strand
TATTACCACTGTGCTGTAGGTAAAGCTACCATCCTTATCTATCATTTTTAAGCGATAGTAATGCTTGGCGGCATTGGCAATGGTATGTGTGGCGGTATAGCTGCTACCATTCAAATTTCTGGCAGGTACGGTAGCTACTTTGGTAAAATTGGTACCGTTGGTACTGTACTCTACATCAAACTGTAGGGCATTGAGTTCTGTGCTGGTTTGCCAGTTTAGGATAGTGGTTTGGTTGGCTATGCGGCCAGAGAAATTAGTAAGGGTAGAAGGTAGTAACTGGCCATTTTGTTCGTCTCTTACTGTTGCTATTTCTGTTGGTGTTAATACTCTATTATACACATAAAACTCATCAATAATACCATCAAAGCGTTTATTGGCTTGTATTGCACCAGCTCCATTGGTACCGCCACCAATAGTAAACATATTATTGAACTTATGAATAAATTGATTGAATCCTCTATTTACTTCACCTACAAAAACACCATTGATATACATGGCAAAATTTTGAGTTGATGAAACGTTACCAGGCCCAGGATTATGTACTATAGCAAAATGGTTCCAGCCAGTAGTGATAGAGGGATTATAATTTCCAAAACCACTATTGCCTTCAAAAATTGGTGTAGTTATTACAGAATTACTGTATGCATATCCAATATTAATAGCTGTGTATGCTTGACTAGCCTTTTGTGCACGAACATAAGCAGAGCCAAACATTTCAAAGTAAGTTGGAAAATCTGTTGAGGCTGAAACAAAATCTTCATTTTGCCAAAAACAAATTGTAAAAGGCCCGTTACTTGGCAATGCATTGGTTAAGGTAGTGCTTGACAATGTTCTATCAGTAGCATTACTAAAACTTACCCCATTGCCCACTTTACCAGTAACATAACTTGCTGTAGTAGCACTAGTTAAGTTATGGTTGCCATTGTGGCTATTAGTAGTATTATTAAATCCATAATAAGCCACCAATCCGTTGGTAGGAGCGGTAAGTACTACGTTTAGTGTAGTAAACGACGCGGTGTTGGATGGTGTGGCATTGCCGCCACTATTGCTAGCTTCCACACGGTAAAAATACTGAGTGTTAAGGGATAAGCCTGTTAACTGAATACTTCCGTTAGTATTGGCACTTCCGTTGATGGCGGTGCCAGTGGCCGATAAATTAAGGTTGGTGCTTGTGGTTCCATACCGTACTACGGGTGTTGTAGTAGCACCGTTAGCATTGACAGTATAATTTACAAATGCTGAACTAGTAGTAATGGTACCAGTAGTTACATTACTAATGGTAGGAACGGTTTGCAGCGGCACAGCTAATGTAGTAAACGACATTTCTGTACTTACAGTAGAATCACCGTTAGTATTAATGGCATAAATACGATAATAATAAACAGTGGATGCCTGTAGGCTAAATAAATCTTTACTTAAAACAGTATTGCTACTTCCGAGGATGGTGTTGCTTCCGCTAATCTCCGTTGTAAGATTTCCACTTGTAGTGCCGTAACGGATGTTTACAAAAGAGTTAGTTCCATTAGCATTTACTGTGTAATTAAGTGTGGCAAAATTGTCTGTTACGTTGGAAGACGATACTCCAGTAAGCGATGGAGGAGCACCTAATGTGGTGAAAGACCGCACTGTACTTGGTATTGCACTACCGCTGCTATTACTTGCAAGAACTTGGTAGTAATAAGTAGTTAAAGGCATTAAACCACTAATGGAAGTATTGAAGGCAGTAGCTACGTTTGTATTGCTTGTAGCACCCGCAATGCTTGAGTTTAAATCACCTGGGTTGGGGCTTGTGCCGTAGTTAATAGTACTGGTGGTGGCAAGGCCATTGGCTTGCAAAGTATAGTTTATTCTTGCACTAGTACCGCCCACATTACTGCTGGAAACATTTGAAATAATTGGTATCGCACTACTAGTGGTAAAACTAGCTACGGTACTTGGTGTAGCATCGCCGTTGGTATTGTTGGCTCTTACTTGGTAGAAGTATGTAGTGTTGGGCAGTAAACCTGTAAGGGTAGTAGTTAAGCTAGTATTGGTACTACCTGTAGCATTGGAACCATTTACTACTGTGCTCAAAGTAGCGGCACTTGTACCATAGGCTATAGTGCTAGTAGTAGCATTGCCATTGGCATTGATGGTATAATTAATGGTAGCCTGTGTACCTCCTACGGCACTGCTGCTCACACTGCTAATAATAGGAGTAGGTCCATTTACGGATGCGGTGTTATAAAGTGTTTTTATTTGATTGGCACTTAAAGCCACATTGTAAATTGCCAAATCATCAAAAGCTGTTGTATTAAAATAAGTGGTACCATCTTGTATAGATCCTAAATAGAAATTTGTTCCCACAGTATTCCATGCAAAAGCTGTACTTGTGCCCAAAAGCTGACCATCTCTGTAAATAGAGGCAATATTATTTTCATACACAACTGCATAATGTATCCATGGAGTACTTGTTAATAGAATTCGGGGTTCATAAAGCAAACTAAAATTGTTTATAGCACCAGAATTGGTTACCGTAGTGGTTCTATTAGTATTAATAACATTTTGCCACAAGCTATAACCAGTATTTGCTGTAACCCCACCATAGCCAAATAAACCAATACTTGCATTCGTAAAAGTGGAAGGAAGTTTTGCCCAAAACGAAATGGTTCTGCTAGATGAACCTAAAGGTAAATTAGCAAGGTTTGCTGTTATTGGGTTGCTGCTTAACTGTACAGCGGCATTAGCACCACCACTACGCCCGGTTACAAAGGTTGCACCTGCACCAGTTAGAGCATTGGCATTGGCAGTTGTAGTAAGCGTATTGTTGAATAAATAATTATAAACTGGTGCAGCAGGGGCTGCATTACTACCGCCAAAATCGGCTTGTACTTGTGCATCAGTTAATGCGGTATTGTAAATTTTTATATCGTCATAATCGTATATTGATGCACCAACGCCTGTAGTGTATGGTGCCGTATTTACCCTAAAAACATTGCCAATTGTATTCCAACCTGTTGCTGGTTGATCTATTATTACAACACCATTTCTAAAAACTTTTACTGTACCTGAGGTACCAGCAGTTCTCACAATTGCATAATGTATCCACACATTCGGCACAGGAGAGGGCTGAATGGCAAAACGATTAAGTGGCGATGTGTTTACATTACTAGACTCGGCAGATGCATAAAACCTTTGTTCATTACCCGTAAAAGTGGCTTCGTGGGTCATCCACGCATAAAAGCATTTACTCTCAGGAAATTGTTCTCCTGGACCCGGCCCCCAACCCATTAATGTAACACTACTTGAAGCCGAGCTTATACTTGAGGCTGAAACCCAAAAACTCATAGAGCATGCTGCTGTACCAGTAGGCAACGACGCTAAAGTAGCCCCTAAAAAGCCACCATTACCCACTCTAATGGCAGAATTAGCAACTCCGGTTCTGCCGCTTACATAAGTGCTAAGTGCTGCACTATTTTGATCGGTCAAATTTGCTGCGGTACCTGTTACACTTCCTGTGCTGGTCATATTGTTGTTAAACAAATATTCATAAATGGGGGTTTGTGCATAGGCTGTGCCCAAACAAAGCATAACGAGTAATAGGGTACATAATTTTCTCATAATCGGGAATAGTTTGTGTAAAGGTGTTTTTACCTTACCGCACTATCATCCGCCATTTTACCAAATAGGGTATTGGTTTTAGCAAATAGTGGTTTGCTTTTACATGCAAAAGCCCCTTGCTGCTGCAAAGGGCTTCGTGTAAATGGTAATTATGTAAGTGCCTTACTAAGCCAAAGACGCTTTTTTATGTTTGGGTGCATACCACAAGTAGTAGTAGCCTAAAAATAACAATCCTATCAGGAAAGGTATTACCGCTAGGTGCTTGTAGGTAATACCGCCAAAAGCGATGACATTGTCAAAATGAAAAAACTCGCTAATCATCCAAAAGCTGTTAGCACTTATCCAAATAGCAATGGCCATATTGTGGCAAAGTTCACTTACCATTTTACGGGTTCGCCAAGCTATCATAACTGATATTATCATGGTAGGCAGTATCATACCAATGGCCAAGTAGGTGATGCCTAAGCACCAAGCCAAATCCTTAAAAAGCCAAAACACAATGTGTAAGTTTTCCATTTTTCTAAACCTCAGTGGTATGGTATACTGGTCTTCATTGTTTACCACCACGTTCATGGCTATTACCTTAGATGTACCCTTGGGTTCTTGGGAGGCTGAGGGAGGAACGGCTTGTTTCAATGCTGTATGAATTAATTGTTAAGTTGGCAAAATTAAACGTTTTGAAAACTAGCGGTTTAAAATTTTATGGAACCTTTCTAGCTGGGCATTGGGTACTTTTAGTGGCGTTCCATGCAGTATGTTTTGTACAAAGCTAGTCGCCAAAGCAGGTGCCATGCTTACACCCTTGGTGCCTAAGCCATTGAACAAACCCAATAAGTTCCATTTTGGGTGAAAGCCTATCATTGGTTTTCTATCTACCGTACTGGGCCTAATGGCCGCTACATGGGCAGTTTGGGTGGCTGGTAATGTTATAAAGTTGGCTAACTGACTAAGTTTTTGTTTTGCGAAAGCTTGGGTAGGTAAGGGCGTGGTAAAATGGTTATCGTAGCTACTGCCCACCCACCATTGTTGGTTTTGCCAAGGTACTACGCTAAATATGCCCGATTTGTATAAATAGTCCTTTGCCAGGGCAGGAATATCTAGCAGTAAAGCTTCGCCTTTGTTTAGGGCAAAAGGTAGGTTTTGCCAATAGCTGCTGGTGGCGGCGGCGGCTCCATTGGCATAAATAACTCTTCCAAAATTTTGGCCTTGGTATTGCAATTTATCTTCATGAAATTCCAAGAGTTCTTCGTTAAATACGGCTGTTTGTAATAAGTGTTGCTGCTGTAAAAACTGGCGCCAGCTATATAGCAAACTATGCACATTAATAAGATAACTTGGCTGTATAGCCACTTTACCAAATGGCTGGTGTAAATAGGTAAATGGTTCCTCTACAGCGTGAATATATTTGCTGCCGTCGGTTAATTGCTTATCGTACGCTAGCCGCATTTCAGGATTGTTTGGGCAGCTGATAATAGGTGTTTTTTTTACCAATGCTACGCCCAAAAAGCTCTCTAAGGCTTGGTAGGTTTCCAACGCCTTTGCAAAAAATAAATCTACCTCCCAGGTTACGTGGGCTTGCCGGCCTGTAACGGGGTTCATTACACCACTAGCTACCACACTTGCACTAGTAGTAAAGCCATCATCCAACACCAAAAACGGTACTCGCTGTTGGTAAAGTTCAAAACTGAGTAGGGTGCCTGCCAAACCCTGACCTATAATGAGTATGGGTAATTGCATAGTATAAAAAAGCCCCACAAAATGTGAGGCGATTTATTACAGTAAAAATAATTATTTAGTTAAAGCAGCCACCATAGTTTTACCTATATCTGCCGGGCTTGCTACTACGTGTATACCACATTCATCCATAATTTTCATTTTGGCCGCGGCGGTATCATCGGCACCGCCAATAATAGCACCTGCGTGGCCCATTCTTCTACCTGGAGGGGCTGTTTGGCCTGCAATAAAACCTACTACAGGTTTACGCAAATTATCTTTCAACCAGCGTGCAGCTTCGGCTTCCATACCACCGCCAATTTCACCAATCATAATGATGCCGTCAGTTTCAGGATCGTTCATTAATAATTTTACCGCTTCTACGGTAGGTGTACCTATAATTGGGTCGCCACCAATACCTATCGCAGTACTAATACCCATGCCTGCTTTTACCACTTGGTCGGCAGCTTCATAAGTTAATGTACCCGATTTTGAAACAATACCTATACGGCCTGGTTTAAAAATAAATCCTGGCATAATACCCACTTTAGCCTCGCCAGCGGTAATTACACCTGGGCAGTTAGGGCCAATAAGGCGGGTATTTTTACCTTGTAAATAGTTGTTAGCTTTTACCATATCCTGTACTGGAATACCTTCTGTAATACAAACTACTAGTTCTATACCAGCGTCGGTAGCTTCCATAATAGCATCGGCTGCAAACGCAGGCGGTACAAAAATGATACTTACGTTAGCATCAGTAGCTTTTACAGCATCGGCCACGGTGTTAAAAACCGGACGATCTAAATGCTGTGTACCACCTTTTCCGGGGGTAACACCGCCTACTACTTGAGTTCCGTACTCTATCATTTGTGTGGCATGGAAAGTACCTTCTGTACCAGTAAATCCTTGTACAATTATTTTGGAATGCTTGTTAACTAATACTGACATGGCAATGATTTTCTATTTAAAAGTTGGGCAAATTTAGGGAAATAAAGCCCACGGCAATGGCTTCGCAAAATAACTCCTAGTTACGAATGGTTTTATAGCCAGAATTGGCATTTTATTCACAATACCAATGAGTTATAGCACCAATTATTTTGGCTGCATACGGGTATC
>RDXK01000247.1 GCA_004292605.1 Bacteroidota bacterium | reverse complement strand
AGAGCTTCATGTGAATAAGAAGATGGAGCAAATTGTGGGTAAGTGGTTTGATACCGACTTTTTCTACGTCGATGAGCAGGGCCGAATCCAAAGCCAACTTAAAGATAAAGATTACCATTTCTTTTCACACTTCTTTAAAGTGCAGATGGCGCACTCATATGGCCTTGAGTGGCTCGAGCAAGATGTAGAGAAAGTATTCTGAGCTGGTATGTATATCATAATAGTTCTGTTTTTGCAGGCTCCATAGCTGCAAATAAGGCTTCGTGGCTTAGTGGAATATTTCTATCCATCAATTGAAGTGCCTGTAGCTCCACCTTTGCCAGCAGCTTTCCCAACAATGCTTGTTTGTGGCGGTGATCAGGTTCAGTTGGTTTTATGGCCCAACGCTTTTGGTTAAAGTTCTTTTTGTTCTGTAAAGAAATGTAAGTTCGTTTCCGAAGTAGCTTACCCCGTAATGTAATTTCTATGTAAATAAAGGTTCTGCCATTGGCCGAAATGCAATCGGGGCGAACCATTGGGCGAATACGTAGCTGCATAATGTGCGTAATGGATTTACGCATATACACCCAGTAAAATCAGTAGTAAAAGTAAAAAGCCGTTGTAAACACAACTAAACAACGGCTTTTGTTGGGTTACTAGGATTCGAACCTAGACAAACAGAACCAAAATCTGTCGTGCTACCGTTACACAATAACCCAATCCGGTATCGATATTTTGTATCGGATTGCAAAAGTAAGGTTGTACCGTATTTGCGCCAAAAAAATTTACCTGTTTTTTTCACTATTTTTCCATTTCTATGATGGAAAAATTAGGATACCTAGCTTTAGCTGTAGCCCTTCTATTGTTTATACAGCGTTTATTGGAGCAAAAACGTGCTGTAGTGTTATGGGGCGATAGCATAACCGAGCAAGGAACCTTGCCCAAAGGTTTCATCACCTTACTGTACCACTTACTATCCAAAACTTGGTACAGCCGTTACAGCTTGCAAGTGCAAGGGAAAGGTGGCCGAAAAGTAACCGATTTGCTACAGCATTTGCCCCAAGTTTTAGCCCTAAAACCTGCGGTAGTGGTAATAAATATTGGTACCAACGATGTTTGGCATCAGCGTTTTCAAAACGGAACCCTTGCACAAACCTTTGTAGAAGTGTATGAGCAAATGATACAGCAATTACAATTTCACCAAATCAAAATAGCTATTACCACCATTGCGGCCATCGGCGAACCCACGAATCAAGAACAATTTCAAGAATTTCAAGAGTCCATTGAATTGTACAATACCCATATTAGGCAATTGGCAAGTACATATTCCCTTACGCTAATAGACACTCGCTTGGCATTTGAAACTCATTGGCAGCGTTTAGATGCTGGCAATTTAACTACCGACGGTGTACACCTAAATATTGCTGGTAATCAATTATTGGCCAATTTGTACCATAACTATTTATCAAAATTACCGCTAAACAATCGTTAGTAGGTAGTAGTTTTTTTTGCCTTTTTGCACCAACACATATTTGCCATGCAGTAGGGTGAACTCGCTTGTTTTTTGAGCAGGATTTACCAGTTTCTCCCTGTTAATACTCACTCCACCGCCTTGTATTAGTTTTCGGGCATCGCCTTTGCTACCTGCAATTTGCGTGTCGGCCAGCAGCGTTACCACGTCTATATCGCTTTGCCATACACCATGGGCTATTTGTACTTTTACTATTCCTTCTATGGCCTGCAAATCGGCTTCGCTCCATTCGGTTAGTGGAGCATTATTGGCAGAAAATAACTTTTCTGTAGTGGCTATGGCCGCTTCCAAAGCTGCTTTGCCATGTATAAACGTGGTTACCTCTTCCGCTAAAGCTTTTTGTAGTATGCGTTTTGCGGGGTTTTCGGCGTGTTCATTTACCAATTCATCAATGGTGGCTTGTGGTAAAAACGTAAAAATTTTAATCCATTTCTCCGCATCGGCGTCGCTAGCGTTTAGCCAAAATTGGTAAAACTGAAAAGGAGTGGTTTTTTCGGCATCCAGCCAGATGTTTCCCTGCTCACTCTTCCCAAATTTGCCGCCGTCGGCCTTGGTAATAAGCGGACAGGTAAATACAAATACTTCTCCGCCAGCCTTTCTTCTCACCAGCTCGGAACCTGTCGTCATATTTCCCCATTGGTCGCTTCCACCCATTTGCAGTTTGCAGTTTTTCTGCGTGTATAAATGGTAAAAGTCGTAGCCCTGTAATAACTGGTAGGCAAATTCAGTGTAGCTTATACCGGCATCTCCTTCAATTCTTTTCTTTACGGAGTCCTTGGCCATCATGTAGTTTACCGTAATGTGTTTGCCCGTATCTCGTAAAAAATCAAGAAATGAAATATTCTTAAACCAGTCGTAATTATTTACCAATTCTGCTGCATTGGGTAGGGCAGGGTTAAAGTCGATATATTTTTCCAATTGTGCTTTCACACCCGCAATGTTTTGGGCTAGTGTAGCTTCATCCAGTAGGTTTCTTTCGGCACTTTTGCCACTTGGGTCACCCACCATGCCCGTAGCACCGCCAATAAGGGCAATGGGTTTGTGCCCCGCCTTTTGAAAATGTACCAATAACAAAATAGGTACTAAATTGCCTATATGTAAACTGCTGGCAGTAGGGTCGAAGCCAATATAACCCGTGGTCATTTCCTTGTTCAATTGTTCTTCCGTTCCGGGCATTGCATCGGCTACCAGTCCACGCCATCTCAATTCTTCCATTAGTGCCATTGTACCAAATTTTGGGCAAATATAAGGGTGGGCTTTTTTTGCAAAGGAATTCCAGCCAAAAACGGTGGCTGTACAAATGTGGGCGGATTAGTTTAGTTAACTTATTTTTATGGCTTATTAGATATTCATGATACGACTGTTGCTCGGGTTGCTCTTGGTAGTAGGTTCATACTGCATGGGTTTTGCACAATTTAGGCAGTACTCCAATGAGTTTTTAAATATTGGTGCCGGGGCACGTGGTTTGGCCATGGGTGGTGCACAAGTGGCCACTGTAAACGATGTTACAGCCGGTTATTGGAACCCAGCCGCTCTAGCCAATATTCAAGATCATCCTTCCGTAGGGTTTATGCACGCCGATTATTTTTCTGGCATAGGCAAATACGATTTTTTGGCGGCAGCATTTCCGCTGGCAGGTGGCAAAAAAGCCTTGGGTATTACAGCCCTGCGTTTTGGTGTAGATGATATTCCTAACACGCTATTTTTAGTGGAGCCAGATAATAGTATTAATTATAATAACATCCGCACGTTTTCCTCAGCCGATTATGCGTTTTTGCTCAGCTATGCCCAAACCTTACGGGAAGATGATGATAACTTTTTACGCGTAGGTGGCAGCACAAAAATTATTTATCGTAATGTGGGAAGTTTTGCAAAGGCTTGGGGTTTTGGGTTTGATGTAGGGGTGCAAATGAAACGCAATACTTGGTACTTTGGCGCTACATTAAGAGATGCTACTACTACCTTCAATGCATGGCGGTTTACCTTTACCGATAGGGAACGGCAGCAGCTATACCTTACTAACAATGATATTCCTATACGTAGCAACGAACTTACCGCTCCTCGGTTGGTGTTAGCCGCCGCCAAGGAATTGCCTATTAACGATAAATTTTCTGCATTAGTGGAACTCAATACCGATTTAACTTTTGGTGGAAAAAGAAACACGTTAATAAAATCCAATGCAGTAAACATTGACCCACGCATAGGCTTAGAATTGAATTATAATAAAACCGTATTTGTACGGGCGGGTGTGCAAAATTTTCAGCAAGCATTAGCCGATAGCGATACCCTAAACCAAAAAAAAGTATGGATTTTTCAGCCAAGTGTAGGAGCGGGTTTTAAAGCGGGGAATGTACATATTGATTACGCGTTTAGCAATTTGGCCAACCAAAGCAACCCATTGTTTACCCATATTTTTAGTATACGACTTGATATTAGAAAAAAAGATTAACACCATAGCATATGAAACAATTTCTGGTATTTTTATTAGGTGTTTTTTTTATACAAACGCTGGCCGCTCAGCCGCTCAATAACGAGTGGATAGTATACAACAAAACCTATTATAAATTTTATACACAGCAAACACAGCTTCACCGCATTTCCGGCGCCACACTGCAAGCTTGGGGTTTAGGAAGTACACCAGTAGAGCAGTTTCAGTTATGGCGAAATGGTAAGCAAATACCTGTGTTTACGAGTGCTGCTACGGGTATATTACCCTCTACCGGCTATATTGAATTTTGGGCCACAGCGGCTGATGGCGAGCTAGATAAGGAGCTATACCGCTATACCGATTACCAACTTAACCCACAAACAAGCTTACACACCACCTTTGCTACTTATTTTTTAACTACGGAAGTAAACACCACTTTAAATCTTCGTTACACCAATACGGTAAACGATGTACTGAATAATACCTTGCCAGCACAAGCCAGTTTTACCCACCGGGAACGAATAAACTTTCAAAATCAAATTAGTAAAGGCGAGGCGAATACATTTTACGGCGAATACATTTACAGCAGTAGTTATGATAAGGGCGAGGGATGGAGTAGTGAGGATATCACCAATGCAAATGCCGTTACGGTAACAAGAAACAATCTTTTCCCAGTAGTAGGAGGTACTGCCACCGTAGAAGCTGCTTTTATAGGTACCAGCGTACTAGGAAACGGACGAACCGTGCAAGTAGCTATTAATGGCACCAACTATATTAACCAAGGTTTAAACCGTTTTGATGCCCGTATATTTTCTGGCAGTGTACCCAGTTCCATACTCACGGGTAATACCAATATTCGTTTAGGTATTACTACCACGGATGTCAATGATAGAGCGGTTTGTAGCTATGTACAGCTAGCATACGAAAGGCAATTTAATTTTGGTGGTGCTACCAGTTTTTCATTTTCGTTGCCAGCAGCCGCCAACGGTAATTATTTAGAAATTAGTAATATCAGCTCCGGTGCCAGTACACCTGTTTTGTACGATGTTACCAATAACCGCCGCTACGAAGCGGTGGCCGGTGCAGCTGGTATTTGGCGTTTTAAACTATTACCTTCCGCCACTAGTAGAAATTTGGTAGTTGCCAGTCAGGATGCCGCTACCACAGCCGCTGTTACTACTGCACAGCAGCGTAATTTTATCAATTATGCCTTGCCAGCTAACCAAGGAAATTATTTAATTATTACCAATACTGCACTCAACGGAACAGCCAATGCTACGGAGCAATATAGGGCTTACCGGGCTAGTACCGAAGGTGGTGGTTATAATGCCAAATTGTATGATGTAGAACAGATTATTGACCAATATGCGTTTGGTGTAAAAAAACACCCTTTAGCACTTCGAAACTTTTTTAGAATGGTGCGTACCCAGTATACAGTGGCGCCAAGTTTTGCATTGCTGTTGGGCAAAGGAATAACCTACGACGATTACCGAAGAAACGAAACAGCCACGGAAGCAGACAGACTAAACTTAGTACCCACTTTCGGGTGGCCTGCATCAGATAATTTGTTAACGGCTACCAGCTTGCTAAACGCCACACCTTCCATTGCTATTGGTAGAATAGCCGCCATTAATAGCGATGAAGTATTATTATATTTAAACAAAGTAAAAGAGTACGATTTAGCTCAAACCAATTCGCTGCAAACCCTGGCCAATAAAGCTTGGATGAAAACAAGTGTGCACGTGGTAGGTGCCAACAACGATAATTTGGATATTCTATTAACCTCGTACCAAAACACCTACAGCAGCATTATTAGAGATACACTTTTTGGTGGCAATACTTTTAATTTCAACAAAACCTCTACCGGCCCTATTACACCAATCACCAATGCGTTGATGGAACAATTGTTCAACAGTGGCATTAGTATTTTGAATTATTTCGGGCATTCCAGCTCTACCTCTTTAGACTATAATATTAGCGATCCACAACAGTTTAATAACCAAGGAAAGTACCCGTTGTTTGTAGTAAATGGCTGTAATGCAGGGAACTTTTTTAGCTACGATGTAGGTAGATTTTCTACTATCAGCTCACTAGCAGAAAAGTTTGTACTGGCAAGAGATAGAGGTGCCATTGGTTTCCTTGCCTCTACCCATTTTGGTGTTACTAGTTTTTTAGATTTATTGAACCGTGGTTTTTATAATTCGTTCACAAGGGCTCGGTACAATATGCCAGTGGGTTTAAGTAATACAGATGCAATAGGCTTTACCTTGGGCTTTAGTGGCGATAGTTTGGCCATTCGGTTACATGCAGAGCAAAATACTTTGCATGGCGACCCCGCTATTAAAATAAACGCCCACACAAAACCCGATTTTGTGGTGGAAGACCCGCAGGTGATTATTTCCCCGCAAGTACTTTCCGTGGCCGATACTCGTTTTACCGTAAAAACCTATGTACACAATGTTGGTAAAGCCACTGGCGATAGCGTGTTGGTA